>JAUIEZ010000024.1 GCA_030429665.1 Gammaproteobacteria bacterium
GCCGGGGAGCATGAACACCCCGACCAGGAACGTGTTTCGAATTGTTTTTATTGGATTTATCGCCATCGGGTGACGAAGCTACCACGATGTCTATCGGCTATACAATACCTGGGTAAGAATTATTGTCATCGCTGTTGAAAGGCGGTGAATCATCACTGCCATCGCATGTCGCCGGCGTTGTTACCGCGTTGTGAATCCCCCTTGGCTCGGGACCCGTACCGCCCGCGGTGGCGCCTGGCTTGTTCGCGACGCCTGCCGCGCGCAGAGAAGCGCCAACCAAGAACAAGCAACCCGGCGGTGACCAGCAGCATGCCGGATACCGATGCGGCGACAGATTCCAAGTAGATGAATGCCAGCACGCCGGCAACGATGTAGAGAATCGGGAGCACCCGGTACAACGGTTCGGGCAGGTAATACGCGCGTCTTGGCATGTCTGCACCCCACGGTCACCAGTATAGATTTTTTTTGGCATCCCGGCCGTATCCGGCAATTGTGGGTGGCCGGTACGCGGGGGTCAAGTTCGGTTCCGGTGGCCGACCGCTTCGGCTGAGAAAACTATTGCCATTTATCAAATATTTGCGGCTGTTTAAGGGCGTGGACGCTATACTCTCCGTTCCCGGTCATGGTCATCGTCGCCGAGTCCGGTCAGTCAGGAACGGCAAATTTTTTCTTACATCTCAATGGCACGGGCAATGGCGCATCCCAACACACCCCTGGTGGCGTCGGTCACCGAAGTAATAGACGAAATTGTCGACGTGTCGTCGCGGCGCGTTCTCGACGTCGGGTGCGGTACCGGCGCACTGGTTCGTTGGCTGGCGGAGCGCGGCGCGAGGGCGACGGGCGTGGAGACCCAGTCGGATCTGGTGGACGCTGCGCGAAACCGCCCGCCCGTCTGCGGTGAGCGGTATCTCCACGGCGGCGGCGAATCGCTGCCGTTGGCGGACGAGGAATTCGACGTCGTCATTTTTTCGTTCAGCCTGCACCACGTGCCCGGCGACAAGATGAGGAAGGCGCTAGCCGAGGCGCGGCGGGTGCTCGTCGACGGCGGCATCGTGGTCGTGGTGGAGCCGGTCGCCGACGGCGACTACTTCGAAGTCGTGCGAATAGTGGACGATGAAACGCGGGTGCGTCGACTGGCGCTCGATGCCGTGAGCGACCTGGATGCGCACGGGCTAGAGCCCGGACCGGAAGCATATTACCGAATGCATCGCCACTATTCGGATCCAGAACGGCTGTTCGAGCAGATCGTTCGAGTGGATCCGGACCGGGCCCCCGTCGTCGCTGCCAACCGCGATCGATTGATAGAAAAGTTCTATCGACACGGCAGGCCCGCCGAAGAGGGTTACCGCTTCGAAATGGAAATTCGCAGCAACTTGCTGGTCAAATCATCTTCGCAGGCCGCGTGAGCGCATCCACGCGGACGAAGCGGAACGAGTGACCAATCGGCGTACATGGCGAGACCGATACGTGACCTTCTATCGTTACCCGATAATCGTCCTTTGGCTTCTGGCCGCGCCGGTTGCCCTGGCGGGCCCGGAAACACTGGCCATCGTGGACGTGCACATTCACTACAGCCACGATGCGTGGCAAAGTCTACCGGCTTCGGAGGCGGTGTCGATGTTGCGGCGCTCGAATCTGTCGAAAGCGTTCGTTTCGAGTTCGGGCGACGACGGAACCCTGTCGTTGCTCGCCGAGGCGCCGGATTTCATCGTGCCGGTGCTTCGCCCGTATCGAAAGCGCGGCGAGCTGTCGACATGGCTGAATGACGATACCGTTCCAGACATGCTGCGCGAACGTCTCAAGAGCGGCGTATATGCCGGGATCGGTGAGTTCCACGCATTCGGAGACGATGTGGAACTGCCGGTGGTCAGGCAGGTCATCGAGTTGGCGCGCGAACACGGCTTGTTTCTCCACGCGCACTCGGACGCCGATGCCGTGCGTCGAATCTTCCGGCACGATCCGGATGCCTTGGTGCTCTGGGCGCATGCGGGATTTGAGGGTCCCGGGGTGATCGCGGAACTGCTCGCCCGGTACGAGAACCTGTGGGCGGACCTGGCTTTCCGCAGCGAACATGCCACCGACGGCGCGGTGGATCCGGCCTGGCGCGAACTGTTCGAGCGCTTTCCCGATCGTTTCCTGCTCGGCACCGACACCAATACGCCCGAACGGTGGTACTACGTGGAAGACTACGCGGCCTGGTGCCGCCAGTGGCTGCGGGATCTGCCGGAGCAGGTGCGCCAGGCGATCGCCCACGGTAACGCCGAGCGCTTGCTCGCGACGGTGGGTCGATGAAAGTTCGCCCCTGGTATGTCGTCCTGTCCATGCTTGTGCCGTCGGTCGCGACCGCCGACGATTGCCCGCGGCCGGGTGAGGGCGCCCGCCAGTTGGTGTCCGAGCCTTATGTCGTCAGTTTTGTCGCCGAGTCCGGCGTCATACCCGTCGGAGAGCATTTCACTATCGTCGCCGGCGTCTGCCGGGCGGGCATGCCATTCGTGGGCGATGTCCAGGTGAGCGCGGACATGCCCGCCCACGGACACGGGATGAACTATCGACCGGAGGTCGTCACGCTCGGCCCGGGGCGGTACCGCGTCAGCGGGATGATGTTTCACATGCCGGGGAATTGGCGCCTGGTGTTCACGCTCGACGACGAAACGGGCAGGCACGTTTTGGCGACCGAATCGGACGTACGCTGAAGCGGGAACGCCGTGACTCCCTCGCCCCGGCGCATCGTCTCCATCTTCGCGTGGCTGGTCGGAACGGTGCTCGCCATCGTTGCGGGGGCTTCCTCCGCAACCTCGCTCGTCGAGTTTACCGAGTCCGAACGGTACTTCATCGAGTCCCACGGACCCTGGCCGCCGCCCGTGGTCGTGGATCCGGGAAACCGGTTTTCTGGCGATCCTCGCGCCGTCGAGCTCGGTGAGCGATTGTTCTCCGATGTGCGCCTGGCGGCGGTCGAAGGCATGGCCTGCGAGTTCTGCCATCGTCGCGACCGCGCGTTTACCGATGGACTCGTCGTCGGTGTCGGCCGGCAAGTGCTCGCCCGCAATACGCCGACGCTTTTCAACCTCGCCTACAATCGTTGGTTCGGCTGGGACGGCGCCGCCGACAGTCTGTGGGCACAGAGCATTCGCCCGATAATCGCGCAAGCCGAAATGAACGCGGACGCGGGCATCGTGCGCCGGCTTTTCGAGACGGATCCGATCTACCGGACGGCGCTGTCCGGGATGCTCGAAATCCCCGTCGGCGAACTGGGCGACGATGCCGTGCTGGCGCTGGCGGGGAAACTGCTGGCCGCGTTCCAGGAGACGCTGGTCACGCCGCGCACGCCCTTCGACGAGTTTCGCGACGCGCTGTTGTCAGCAGACATGGCGCGTGCTGCGCGCTACCCCCTGGCGGCTCAACGCGGATTGAAATTGTTCACCGGCGAGGGTCAATGCAGCCTGTGCCATTTCGGACCGTCATTCACCAACGGCGAGTTCGCCAACATCGGTATTTCCCACATGATTCCCAACGACGGTGTCGACCGGGGTCGCCTCGCCGGCATGCGGAAGCTAAAGGAGAGTGTTTTCAACCTGACGGGACCGTTCAACGACGACGTCACTCGTGCCAACGCCGTGGGCACGCGGCAGCTGCGATTTCGCCACACGGCATTCGGCGAGTTTCGCGTTCCCGGCTTGCGCGGCGTGGCCGCCACCGCGCCCTACATGCATAACGGCTCGCTCGCCACGCTCGAGGAAGTCGTGCGGCACTACTCGGAGCTCGACATGGACCGACTGCATGTCCATGGTGGGCAAATCCTGCGCCCGCTGCACTTGAGCGATGAGCAGATAGGAGACCTGGTGGCGTTTCTCGAGAGCCTCGGCGCAACGCCGCCAGGCAATACCTCACAGTCCGGGCAGGTGATCGAGAAGCAACAGTATGACGGGCACGCTGAGCAATGACAACGAGGTCGAAACCAGTATGGTGGTCGAGGTACTGATGACGAGCGTGCCGTACTGGCGCGCGACCACGTAGACCGTCACGGCCACCGGCAGGCTCGAGGCGATCAATGCCGGTCGCACCCACGCCGGGTCGACGTTCCATACCTGGGTCAGCGCAAACCACAGCAGCAGCGGGTGGACCACCAGCTTGGCGATGCTCAGGAACAGCGCCGGCGACAGGGTGCCGCCCAACGGTTTGCCGTACAGGCTGCAGCCCATGGCGAACAACGCGCAGGGCGCCGCCGCCTGGCCGAGCAAGTCGAGAAAGCCGCCGAGCACCTGCGGCATGGGCAGCCCGACCAGGGACCACCCCGCCCCCAGGGCCGACGCGAGGATGAGGGGATTGCCCGCCGTGCCGCGCAGCGCGCCCAGCGCGCCGTGGAGCACACCCTTGTTGCGACGCGGATCGTCCGATTCGATGATGGCCGCGGTGAGCGGCACCATGACCGCGAGATCGATGATAAGCGCCACCACGGTCGGTACCGTCGCCGCCTGGCCCAGCATCACAACCACGATGGGTATGCCCATGTATCCGGTATTGCCGTAGACGGATGCGACCGAGTAGACCGCCATTTCGCCGCGCCGCGGTTTGAGCCACAGCTTGATCGCAAGGCAGGTCAGGGCGAACAGGACCAGCGATACCGTCGTATAACCGGCAACGAAATCGACTTCGAAGCGCGCCGCCAGGTCGGCTCGCGCCATCAGGGAGAACAGCAGCGCGGGCAGGGCGAAGTACAAGACCAGGTTGTTGATACCGCGCTGTCCCGCTTCACCGATCAGCCGGGCGCCAAGGTAGCCGCACCCGATCACGGCGAAGAACGGGATGACGAGTGAGAGTATCTGAATCACGCGCGGGCGCTCCCTTCACCAAGTTCCGAGATTCGTTTAACTATAATTAAAAACTTATACATAAAATCATATAATATGAATTTAATTTATGGATTGGTCACATTATATTGAATCCCGAGCCGTCGGCCGGCGCGTGCCGGCGATCCGTCAGGCGCAAGCGCGCCCAACTCGAGGTGACACATGACCAAGACATACAACGCCGGCGTCCGTGAATACCGGGAGACTTACTGGATGCCCGAGTACACGCCGTCCGACACGGATATCCTGGCCTGCTTCAAGATCACGCCCCAGCCTGGCGTGCCGCGCGAGGAAGCGGCCGCCGCGGTCGCCGCCGAGTCGTCCACCGGTACCTGGACCACGGTGTGGACCGATCTTCTCACCGATCTCGAATACTACAAGGGACGTGCATACGCCATCGAGGACGTACCTGGCGACGACGAGTGCTTTTATGCCCTCATCGCCTATCCGATCGACCTCTTCGAAGAGGGTTCGGTGGTGAACGTCTTCACCTCGCTCGTCGGCAACGTGTTCGGGTTCAAGGCAGTGCGCGCGCTGCGGCTGGAGGACGTGCGTTTCCCCATCGCCTATGTCATGACCTGCAACGGGCCGCCTCACGGCATACAGGTCGAGCGCGACATCATGAACAAGTACGGTCGTCCGTTGCTCGGATGCACCATCAAGCCCAAGCTTGGGCTCTCGGCGAAGAACTACGGCCGCGCCGTCTACGAATGTCTGCGCGGCGGGCTCGATTTTACCAAGGACGACGAAAACGTGAACTCACAGCCCTTCATGCGCTGGCGGCAGCGCTTTGACTTCGTCATGGAGGCCGTGCACAAGGCCGAACGCGAAACCGGCGAGCGCAAGGGTCACTACCTCAACTGCACCGCGCCGACACCTGACGAGATGTTCAAGCGCGCCGAGCATGCCAAGGAGTTGGGTGCGCCGATCATCATGCATGACTACCTGACCGGCGGCTTTTGCGCCAATACCGGTCTTGCCCAATGGTGCCGCGACAACGGGTTGCTGCTGCACATTCACCGCGCCATGCACGCGGTGCTCGATCGCCATCCGCGCCACGGCATTCACTTTCGCGTGCTGGCCAAGGCGCTGCGACTGTCGGGCGGCGACCATCTGCATACCGGCACGGTGGTCGGCAAGCTGGAAGGGGACCGCGAGGCAACGCTGGGATGGATCGACCTCCTTCGCGAGTCCTACATCAAGGAAGACCGCTCGCGCGGCATCTTTTTCGACCAGGACTGGGGTTCCATGCCCGGCGTGTTCGCCGTCGCGTCGGGCGGTATTCACGTATGGCACATGCCGGCGCTGGTGACCATCTTCGGCGACGACGCCGTGCTGCAGTTCGGCGGCGGCACGCTCGGCCACCCCTGGGGCAACGCCGCAGGCGCCGCGGCGAACCGCGTCGCGCTCGAGGCATGCGTGCAGGCCCGCAACGAGGGGCGGCACCTGGAAAAGGAAGGCAAGGACATCCTGACCAATGCCGCCAAGGCCTCGCCCGAGCTCGCGACGGCAATGGAGACCTGGAAAGAGATCAAGTTCGAGTTCGACACCGTCGACAAGCTCGACGTGGTGCACCGATAGACCGGCCGACCGACTCCGCGAGAATGACACCATGACCGATATTCGTGACTACCGCTCCAGCCTCGTCGATCCGGCCAGCCGGCGCTTCGAGACGTTTTCCTACCTGCCGCCGATGAGTGACGCGGCGATACGCAAGCAGGTGGAGTACATCGTCTCCAGGGGCTGGAATCCGGCTATTGAGCATACCGAGCCGGAGAACGCATTCGACCACTACTGGTACATGTGGAAGTTGCCGATGTTTGGAGAAACCGACGTCGACGCCATCCTTTCCGAGGCCGAGGCCTGCCACAAGGCGCATCCGGGCAACCACGTCCGGCTGATAGGCTACGACAACTACGCCCAGTCCCAGGGGGCCGCCATGGTGGTATTCCGTGCCCCGGACCATGGGTGACGTCATGACGTCGCCGAAAGTTCGCGACGGCGGCCGTACCGCGGGCGATGGATCGCCGGTCCACGACGCCGAACAGTATCGCGTCGCGGTGGAACCCTACTACCGGCCGGTCGCCGACGAGGTGTCGTTGTTCGACGCGGCCCACGCCGCGCGCATGCCGATCATGCTCAAGGGACCCACCGGCTGCGGCAAGTCCCGGTTCGTCGAATACATGGCATTCACCCTGGGCAAGCCGCTCGTTACCGTGGCGTGCAACGAGGACATGACGGCATCCGATCTCGTGGGTCGGTTCCTGCTGGACATCCAGGGCACGAAATGGCAGGACGGACCGCTGACCGTTGCGGCCCGAATTGGCGCCATTTGCTATCTCGACGAGATCGTCGAGGCGCGCCAGGACACGACGGTGGTCATCCATCCGCTTACCGACCACCGCCGTTGCCTGCCGCTGGAAAAGAAGGGCGAGCTCGTCCAGGCGCATGACGAATTCCAGATCGTTATCTCCTACAACCCCGGCTACCAGAGCCTGATGAAGGATCTCAAGCAGTCCACGCGGCAGCGATTCGGCGCCATCGATTTCGCCTACCCCGAAGCCGGCGCGGAGGCGGAAATCGTCGCCCACGAGGGTGGGGTCGAGATGCCGGTCGCGGAAAAACTGGTCCAGGTCGCGCAGCGCTCGCGCAATCTCAAGGGGCATGGCCTCGACGAGGGCATCTCCACGCGTCTTTTGGTCTATGCCGCACAACTGGTGGCGCGCGGCATCGAACCCGCCGCCGCGTGCCGCATGGCACTGGTGCGGCCGCTCACCGACGATCCGGACATGCGCGATACGTTGGATGCTGCGGTCGAAACCTGTTTCTAGATCCGTGAGCGCAGGCGACGGCACGCAACACGGCCGGCGCACGTCCACCCGGGTCGTTTCGACGAACTGATTTTGCCGTGACCATCGATTTCCACGAGTACGTTGCCGGTCTCGCAAACGATGCCGCACAGCACCGCGAGGCACTGGAATCGGCCTGGCAGGAGGCAACGCGGATCATGTCGCCCCGGGGTATCGAGAACTACCGGGAAGGCATCCGGGCAATGAGCAGCGTCAGCCGCGATCCCGACCTGGTCCTGACTTTCGTCGAGGAGATGCCGGAAATCGCCCGCGAGGTCGGCGAGGACGTCATACCCGACGTCGTGTCGGCGGTGATGAAGCTGGCTTCTCATACATCCGGCGCGGTCCTCACCCTGCTCGTCGCCAACCTGCCGCTTGCCGCCCGACGCCTGGGCGACGCCGACGTGCTGCGCGGTTTTCTCTCGCTCGTCCACCAGCTGGTCGGCAAGGCGCCGCGCGCTCTTCGCCCCATGCTGGCCAATCTCGACGAGCTGCTCGGCAAGTTGACCCTTGGCGGTTTGCGCCGCTGGGCGCTGTGGGGCGTTTCGGCGCACCAGCGAGACGTCGAGGGCCAGGTTGCCTACTTCGGCCTCGAGTCGGAGACCGCGCGCGCGGTGCTGCAGAAAGAGCGCCGCGGCACGCTTTTCGTCGACAACCAGCGAAAGCTCAATGCCTACCTGCGCGCGCTCTGGGGCCGGGCGTTCTATATGCGCCCCACGTCGCTGGACTACGAGACACGCGAGGGGGTGAAACCTTACATCGAGCACTACCAGGTTCATGTTCCCGATGCGTATGACGACTTCCATGACGTCGGCGGCATGCTCGCCTACCGCGCCGCGGCGGCTCACTGCGCGGCGCACCTGGTCTACACCAGGTCGTCGCTATCGGCCGGGCAACTGGCGCCGGCGCAGATGAGGATGGTCGAATTGTTCGAGGACGCGCGCGTTGAATATCTCGCCATGGGGGATTTTCCCGGCCTCGGCAAGCTGTGGCGGCAATTCTTCGACACGCCCGCGGCGAACGACGAGCAGTTGCACCCGGTCGTGACGAAAATGATCGGCATGGCGCGTTGCCTTCTCGACGCGGGAAGGCGCGGCGGGAGTCCGGCAGTGGACGGGATCGCGAAGACGTTTCTTCGACAGATTGCGAATTCGCCATTCGACGGCGGGGCCTCGTACCGCGCCGGCTTGGCGTTCCACGAAGAACTGTCGTCGCAGTTGCCCATGCCGGGTGTGCGCGTGCTCGAGGCGATGCCCTTGCCGTATCGCGACGACAACCGGTTCGTCTGGGCATTCGACGAAACCGACCGTTTGAATGAAGACAGTGATTTCCTGCCGGCGAGACGGCCGTCCGTGCGGCGCTATGTTTCCGCCGTGGAAATGGCCAACGAGGTGGACTGCGAACTGGCCGGTGACGACGCCCAGGAGATATGGGTGTGTGCGACCGAGTTCTTCCCCTACGAGGACGAGGGTGTCAGCTACAATGCCAAGTGGGGCGTCGAGCGCCTGCCCGATCCTCGCCACTACCCGGAGTGGGATTACCAGGCGCAATTGTTCAGGCCCGACTGGACCTGCGTGGTCGAGCACCGGCCGGTACGCGGCGATCCGCAGGTCATGGCGCGCGTGGTCGAGCGACATCGGTCTGTCGCCAGCCGCATTCGCCGTCTCATCGATGCGCTCCAACCGCGCGGCATCGTTCGACACCGCGGCTACGAGGAAGGCGAGGAACTCGATCTCAACGCCGCCGTGGGCGCGATGATCGATATCCGCCGCGGCGTCATGCCCGACACCCGCATCAGTGTTCGTGTTACCCGGCAAGTGCGGGATCTTGCCACGGTGCTGCTGCTCGACCTGTCGGAATCGACCAATGACCCCATCGACAAGTCCGATCCCGACGGCCACAAGATCGGCGACGTCATCCGCGATGCTGCCGGCCTGTTATCCTGGGCCATGGACGCGATAGGCGATCAATTCGCCGTCCACGCTTTCGCATCCGAAGGTCGACACGACGTGCGCTACCTTCGACTGAAGGATTTCGATCAACGCTACGACGACGAGGCCAGGGCCCGCATTGCCGGCACGCAGGGCGCCCTGTCCACGCGCATGGGGGCCGCCCTGCGCCACGCCGGGTGGCACCTGTCGAACCGGGATGCGACCAATCGTCTCGTATTGCTGGTGACCGATGGTGCCCCCGCGGACATCGACGAGCGCGATCCACGCTACCTGCGGGACGATGCCCGCAAGGCCGTCGAGGAACTGGCGGCAAGGGGGATCGCGGTGTTCTGCTTGAGCCTGGACAAGGATGCGGATCCGTACGTAGCCCGAATATTCGGCGAAAGCCGCTACGGGGTCGTCGATCGCGTTGACCGGTTGCCGGAGCGCCTGCCCGCCGTCTTCGCGAGCCTGACCGGTTGACCGGGGTTCATCCGCCGCGATCGCGTGTACCGTGAATCCCGCTTTCCGATAGAATCCGTCGGGTTGATTCCCGTTGCCGCGTGCGGTGGCCATGCCGGGCCTCGCGGTACCTGGCGCGAAACGCGCCTATCCGATTCGACGGCATGTATCGGCCGGCAGGTTCGAATCGGGTTCAACCCGTCAGATGGGAAGCGAAAGCCGATGAGAACATTGCGCTACCTCTTGCTGTTGCTGACCGTGTTCGCATGCGGCGTTTGTGCCGCCGCCAACTCGCAGCTTACCTCGGTCACGTCGATTCTCGGTGAGCTTCGGGTCGGTATCGTCCCCGGATCCATACCGTTCTCCTACACCGCCTCCGGGAGCGACGGGCCTGTCGGCCACCAGGTCGACCTGGCAACACAATTGGCCCAGGACATGGGTGTGCAGATCAGCTTCCGCGAAAAGGACTTTGATTCGCTGGTCGCCGACCTGGAAAAGGGAAATATCGACATCGTCATGGCCGGCACCCCCATGAATGCGAGACTCGCCACCCGTGTCGCCTTCACCCGGCCTTGGGGACGCACGGGAATCACGCCGGTAGCGCTGCGCACCGCCGCCGCGCGATTTCGCGGTTGGAACGATTTTCGACCGGCGCAGGTGCGTGTCGGTTCGAGCGTCGATCCGGTGGTTCGTTCGTTCGTCGAATCAGTCGTACAGGGGCGCGAAGTTCAAAGCATCGATTCCAGTCAGGTCGCGATCGATGCCCTGGTCGGTGGCGGTATCGACGTTTACGTCACCAATATCATCGAAGCGTCGGTTCTGAACCGGATCGACGAGCGCATCGTCGCGCTGTTCCCCGAACAAAGCGCACTTGGCCGGCCGCTCGCCTGCCTCGTCAAGATAGACGACCCGACCTGGCTGCACTACGTGAACACCTGGCTGACCATCAAGGAGGAAATCGGTTACCTGGGGACCTTGGCGCGCAAGTGGGGCCTGCTTGGACAGCGGCCATGACCACGCGGACGCGCAACATCGCGTGTTCTTCGCCACAGGTCGGCGCATGCGTCGTACGGTTCGTCGAACGTCGTCGACTGCCGGGCGTCACGACCGGCACGGCGGGTATGCCGGGAACCGCCGCCGCGGGAATCGCCCGTTTCGGATCATTGCAGGTGGCCGCGCGTATCGCCTGAAGACGGGAAGAATCGACACCAACCGGTTCGCGTGGTTCGGTCGGCCCCGCGGGACTGCCTGCCATTCGGACGTTCGCCGTTGCGCCGGTGATGAACAAACCCATGATCCATTGATGATTGGAACCGGGAGCTGTCCGGCCCGAGCATGAATCGAGACGACGACCCCTTCGCCGCCCGCCTGCACCGGGTCACCATTGCCGTCGTGGTTGTCCTGGCCGCGTGGTACCTGCTGCCCTGGCTTCAACACTACCTCGTCGGCCTTACCGCCGAACCGCGGCCGGTGACGGCGCGCGGCGAACTCGCGGCGGACGAGCGAACTACCATCGACATCTTTCGCAAGGCGAGCCCGTCGGTGGTGTTCATTACCACCCGCCAGCGCGTGCGCGACCCGTGGACGCGAAACGTGTTCAGCGTGCCCAGCGGCACCGGCTCGGGATTCTTCTGGGACGATCTCGGCCACGTCGTAACGAACGACCACGTAATTCGCGGCGCATCGGAAGCCGTGGTACGACTCAATGACGGTCGCAGCTACCGTGCCGCACTGGTCGGCGCCAGTCCGGCGCACGACCTGGCGGTGCTCAGAATCGGTGTATCGCTGGATGCGCCGACGCCGGTGCCCATTGGCACGAGCAGCGACTTGCAGGTGGGGCAGAAGGTTTTTGCCATTGGCAATCCGTTTGGGCTCGACTATACCCTGACCACCGGTGTCGTGTCGGCGCTCGACCGTTCGCTGGAAGGCGACAGCGGCTTGGTTATCGAGCACCTCATCCAGACCGACGCTGCCATCAACCCGGGTAATTCCGGCGGGCCGCTGCTTGACAGTGCCGGACGGCTGATCGGCATCAACACGGCGATCTACAGCCCGTCGGGCACCAGCGCCGGTATCGGCTTCGCGGTGCCAGTGGACACCGTCAACCGTGTCGTGCCCCAGCTCATCGCGCAGGGACGCTACGTTCGGCCGGGGCTCGGAATTACCGTGGACGCGGATATCAACCGCGCGGTAACCGAACAGCTGGGCGTGCCGGGGGTCCTGGTATTGAGCGTCGGGCCGGGTTCGCCGGCCGAGGCGGCCGGTCTGCGCGGCACCATGATGGACCGCTACGGCAACGTCACGCCCGGCGACGTCATCGTGGCCATCGACGGTAAAACCGTCGACGGCGTTTCGGCGTTTTACGCCGTGCTCGAGGAAAAGCGCATCGGCGAGCAGGTTACCTTGACGCTCATGCGCGACGGTCGCGAACTCACCGCGCGCGCCGTCCTGGCGGGCGACGGCTGAATCGAGACCGTATCGGGAGCGCTGATTATTCCTCGCGCTCGCGAGGCAGCACGAGGTTGAGGAGGATCGCGACCACGGCCGACAATCCGATGCCTTGCAGGCTGAATTCTCCGTTACCCACGCTCATTCCCCCGATGCCGAACACCAGCGAAATGGATACGATCACCAGGCTGCGCGGACGGCCGAGGTCGCCGCCGTCCTTGACCAGGGTATTCATGCCGATCGCCGCGATCGCGCCGAACAACAGGATCAGAATGCCGCCCATGACGGGCGTGGGAATGGTCCCGAGAAACGCGCCCAGCTTGCCCGAAAACGAGATAACGATGGCGAATACGGCGGCGATAATCATGATGTTGGGATTGAACGCGCGGGTAAGCGCCACCGCGCCGGTTACCTCGGAGTAGGTGGTGTTGGGCGGTCCGCCCACCAGCGAGGCGGCGCTGGTGGCGATACCGTCGCCGAGCAGTGTGCGGTGCAGGCCCGGTTTTTCCACGTAGTTGCGCCCGGTGACACCGCCGATCGCGAGCATGTCTCCGATGTGTTCGATGGCCGGGGCGATGGCGACCGGCACGATGAAGATGATCGCCTGCCAATTGAATTCGGGCATGACGAAGCTGGGCACCGAGAACGCCGGCGCCGCGGCGACGGGCGAGGTGTCCACCAGTCCCAGCGCCATGCTTAGTGCGTAACCGACGACGACGCCCGCGAGTATCGGCACCAGCCGCAGCAGGCCGCGCCCGAGAATGGCGACCAACACGGTGGCGGTCAGCGAGACCATGGAAACCAGCATCGCCAGGTTCCGGTCGACGAGGTCCGCGGCGCCGTCTCCGGTCTTGCCCAGCGCCAGGTTGATGGCAACCGGCGCCAATGACAGGCCGATGACCATGATGACGGGACCAATCACGACCGGCGGCAATACCCGCGAGATTATCTGTGGTCCGCGCACCGCGATGATGGCGCTGAGGACGATGTAGACCAGTCCCGCCGCGCACAATCCCGACAGCGTGGCCGGGATGCCCCAGGTTTGCACGCCGTAGATGATCGGGGCGATAAACGCGAACGAGGACGCCAGGAAAATGGGAACCTGCCGACCGGTGATGAAATGGAAAATCAAGGTGCCGGCGCCCGCGGTAAACAGCGCTACGTTGGCGTCAAGGCCAGTGAGTATCGGCACCAGCACCAGTGCGCCGAAGGCGACGAACAGCATCTGGAATCCGACGACGACCTGCTTGATCGGGCCGAGGTTGTCAGTGGTCATGGGTTACCTCGCTTGTTATGGTTTTCGAGTGGTACCCCGGATACCGGGGCGGCCGCGTTACTTGTACGGGTCCGCCGCGTCGCGCAATCCATCTCCGAAGAAGTTGAAGGCGAGAATGGTCACGATGACCGGCAATACCGGGAACATCAGCCACGGGTAGAGCGCCACCACGTTGATGTTTTGCGCCTCGTTGAGCAAAACGCCCCAGCTCGTCACCGGTGGCCGCAGACCCAGGCCGAGAAAGGACAAGGCGGTTTCGCCGAGAATCATGGCCGGAATCGACAGCGTCGCGGAGGCGATCAGGTGGCTCATGAAGCCGGGCAGAAGGTGCCTGAATATGATTCGCCGCGGTCGAGCGCCCATCATTGCCGCCGCCGTGCAGTAATCCTCCTCGCGAAGCGACAGCAGCTTCGACCGCACCGCGCGAGCCAGGCCGGTCCAGTCGAGCAGGGCGAGGATCACCGTGATGCCCAGGAATACCAGCAGCGGGCTCCATTTTACCGGCAGGATTGCCGACAGCGCCATCCACAGCGGCAGCTCCGGAAAGGAGCGCAGGATTTCGATGAGCCGCTGGACGAGGTTGTCGACCAGCCCGCCGTAGTATCCGGCGATACCGCCGATGACGATGCCGAGCGTGAAACTGATCAGGATGCCGATAAGACCGATGGTCAGCGAGATCCGTGCGCCATAGAACGTACGCGACAACAGGTCGCGTCCGAGGCGGTCGGTGCCGACGAAATAGGCCGTCCCGTCCTCGGCGGGACACACCACGTGAAAGGTCGATTCGAACAGGCCCCAGAACTCGTAGCGATCGCCACTGCAAAAGAAACGCAGTTTCTGAACCTGTGACTCGTCCACGGTGTACTCGCGCATCAGGTTCTGCATGTTCAGCGTGAACTTGTAGCCGTAGACGAACGGACCGACGAACTTGCCTTCGTGGAATAAGTGAACCTCCTGCGGCGGGGCGTAGATGTACTTGGAATCGCGCGTCTCGAGGTTGTAAGGGGCAAGTATCTCCGCGAACAGGACGCAAAAATACAACATCAGCAGAATCACGCCGGAGAAGAGCGCCAGCTTGTGACGCTTGAGCTTCCACCACATCAGCTTCCACTGGGAGGCGAGGTAGAAGCGCTCCTGCTCGGGCGTAAGTTGCTCTATCGATTGGGGATCGAACGGCGCCTGGGAGACGAAGTGCTCCAGCTTGTGAAATCGCGATCCGATCATTTCTCGATACCTCCCGCCAGGCGGATGCGCGGATCCAGCATGGCCAGCAAGAGGTCCGAGATCAATACGCCGACGACCGTCAACGTCGCCAGAAACATGAGAAACGAGCCGGCGAGGTACATGTCCTGGCTTTGCAGCGAGCTCAGCAACATGGGTCCCGTGGTCGGCAGGGACAGCACGACCGCAACGATCTCCGCACCGGAGATGATGCTCGGCAGGATCGTTCCGATGTCGGCGATGAAGAAATTCAGCGCCATGCGCAATGGGTATTTCCTTACCAGCTTGCCTTCCGCAAGGCCCTTGGCGCGACCCGTGGTGACATATTGTTTCTGTAACTCGTCGAGCAGGTTGGCTCGCAGTCGCCGGATCATTCCGGCGGTGCCGGAGGTGCCGATGACCACTACCGGTATCCACAGATGTTCGAGAATCGACATGAACTTGCCAAGGCTCCACGGCTGGTCGATGTAACTCGGGTCCATGAGGCCGCCGATGGACGTGCCGAAGTAGACGTTGGCAAGGTAGAGCATCACCAGGGCGAGGAGGAAGTTCGGCGTGGCCAGCCCGATGAAGCCGACGAACGTCAGCCCGTAGTCGCCCCAGCTGTACTGGTGGGTGGCGGAGTAGACGCCGATCGGGAACGCCACGATCCAGGTGAATACGATCGTCACCAGCGAAACGATGACGGTCAGGAACATGCGGTCGCCGACGACGTCGGCGACGGGCAACTCGTACTCGAACGAGTAGCCGAGATCGCCGCGCATCAGGCCGGTCACCCAGACCAGGTACTGTTCGTGCATCGGCTTGTCGAGGCCGTACTCCTGGCGCAGGAACTCGATGCGCCGCTGGTCCACAGACTCGCCCTGGGAGCGCAGTTCGGCGATGTGGGTCTCGAGATAATCGCCGGGAGGAAGCTGGATGATGACGAAAACGATGATGCTGATCGCGATCAGCGTCGGAATCATCATCAGCAGTCGACGAAGGACGTAGCTCAGCACCGGCCTCTCCCTATTGGCCGCGGCGCGCGGCCGACGTGGGCAACGATCCGGTCACTGCGCGTACCAGAAGGCTTCGGGATGATATACGCCGAAGTAGGCGCCCGGTTCCCAGCCGTATATGCCCTCGGCCGGTACGTTCTTGAGCTTGTTGGACACCACCACCGGCTGCATGACGCCGGAAACGATGCCGATGGAGAACACCTGTTCGGCATGGATCTTGAGAATCTCGTCCCACGCCGCGCGTCGTTGCTCCCGGTCGGTGGCGTTCTGCCAGTCGAGGCGAAGTTCCATCAGGCGTTTCGCGCTCTCGATGTCCGGCGGTTCGCCGGCGCCGCCGCCCGTTTCGAAATACTGGCCCCACTTGGGCCATTGCAGTTGGTCCTGGGCAACCGGGACGAACTCGTTCGGGCTGGTGCCGGGGCCCGGCAACCCGTTGTCGACGCCGGACCATACGGCCATCATCGCTTCACCCGAGAAAACGCGGTCCCGGAACACCTCGCGCTGGGACGGTTTGATGAAGATCTTGACGCCGATCTTCAGCCAGGCGTCGTGAATGAGTTCGAGAACGTCGGTCTGCTCGGTGCTCTCGCCCGCGGTCTGCACGACGATCTCCAGGGGACGGCCGTCGGGCATCAGGCGAATCCCCGCGTCGTTGCGCTCGGTCAGCCCGATCTCGTCGAGCAGCGCGTTGGCCTTCTCCGGCGAGTATTCGACCCAGGCATCCTGGTACTCGGGCTGGAACAGGGGGCTGGCGGGCAGTACGGTGTTGGCGCTGGGGCGGGCGAGCCCGAAGTAGACCACGTTGTTGATCTCCTCTCGATCGACCGCCAGCGAAAGCGCTCGGCGCAGGCGCACGTCGCGCGCCAGTTGGCGCCAGGTCTCGTCGCTGCTGTTGAGGTTGGGATAGAGCGCGATTTGCGATCCGGTGCCCACCTGCCACAGGCGCACGCCGTAGTCGTTGCGCGCCTCGCCCTCCTTCAGGAAGGTGTAGTTGTCCAGGCGCAGGTAGCGTGCCTGCAGGTCCGCTTCCCCCGAACCGGTCTTGGCGGGAATCAGGCTCTTGCTTACCACGTTGACGATGATCGAATCCACGTAGGGTAGTTGTCGCCCCTGGTTGTCGACGCGGTGGAAGAACGGGTTGCGCTCGAACACGAACCGCTCCGACGGCGACACCGTGGTGTTGATCCACGGCTGCAGCACCGGCAGTTCGATGTTGGTGGAGCGGTACTGGCGTGCCATGCGGGTGTGCAGGCTGGCCCAGTTTCGCACCGCGGCGTCGCGCACCATGGCGTCGAGTTTTTCCTTCTCGGCATAGTCGCCGTGGAACTGTTTCAGGTAGTGCGCCGGCAGGTAGATGTACATCGGACGTGCGCCGGCCAGCGCGGGCAGGAAGTACGGGTTGGGCTTGCTCCACTCGTAGACGACGGTGTATTCGTCCGGGATGCTGACCCGCGGCATCTCGCCCTCGATCAGCAGGCTCTTCTCGGGCCCGAACGGCGACAGCTCCTCGTTGCTGGCCACGTCCTCCCAGAAGTAGCGAAAGTCCTCGCTGGTGAACGGCGCGCCGTCCGACCACTTGTGTCCGGGTCGCAGCCGAAGCGTGAAGATGCGTTCTTCCTCGACGTCCACCGATTCGAGAATGTCGGGTTCGAGTTCGAAGTTCTTGTCGTAACAGACCAGGCGCGCGTAGCCGTAAACGTTCACCATGCGAATGTCCTGGCTGGTCGCCATCAGCATGCGCATGCTGCCGCCGTAGCGGCCCGGCGCTAGGCCGTTTTCCGACAGGTCGACGACGCGGGGATTCTCGGGCAGGCGCTCTTTCATCGGCGGCAGTTCGCCCGCTGCAACGCGTTCGGCGAGCATGGGCACCTCCTCTGCCGCCGAGGCGACCAGTGGAGCGCCCGCGATGATCAGCGACGCCGCCAGTATCGATGTAAATCTCATCTAGACAAGCTCCCCCGGGTTGGTGTCGGGCCGCGCCCGAACGAAATGTTGATTGCCGAGGTCCACCATTGTACTTCCGGACCCCGGACCCGAGGCGAACGGCGCCGGCCATGCCGCCGGGTCGGAGGCCCGGTTTCGGTAAATGCTCTCGAAATCCAGCTTGCGTTCGAGCTCCGGGAAAGGCACCGCCGACAACAGCGCCTTGGTATAGGGATGCACCGGATTGGCGAATATCTGCTCGCGTGGCGCGACTTCGACCAGTTTTCCCTTGCACATCACGGAAATCCGCTCGGATACGTAGTCCACGACGGCCAGGTTGTGGGAAACGAAAAGCAACGTGAGGTCGAGTTCTGCCTGCAAATCCTTGAGCAGGTTGAGGATTTGCGCCTGGATCGAGACGTCGAGCGCGGACACCGGTTCGTCGCAAATGATCACGTCGGGCCGTAGCGCCAACGCCCGTGCGATGCCGATGCGTTGCCGCTGGCCGCCAGAGAAACTGTGCGGGTAGCGGCTCAGGAAGCGCGGGTCCAGACCGACCAGCCGCATCAATTCCTTGACCAACTCCGCCTGGTACGCCTCGTCGCCGAGGTTGTGGATCACCATCGGTTCGCGGACGATGTCGTAGACCGTCATTCGGGGATTGAGCGAACTGAAGGGGTCCTGGAAGATGATCTGCATCTTGCGGCGGAAGGCGAACAACGCGTCGTCGTCCAGGGCGCGCACGTCGATTTCCATGTTGCCGTCGAAGAACTTCACGCTGCCCTCGTCAGGCGTCAGCGCACGCATGGCGATCTTGCTCAGCGTGGTCTTGCCGCAGCCGCTTTCCCCGACCAGGCCCATGCACTCGCCCTTGTTCACGGTGATGGTCACGTCGTCCACCGCGCGGACGACCTGCGCCTTCGAGCCAAGCCATCCCTCGTTGCGGATGGTGAACGTCTTGACGATGTTCTTCAGCTCCAGGTGGCGCGGCTCGGTGACCTCCTCGGTTTCCTGCTGCGGGGAGAAGTGCCGGCCGAGCTGGTGCTCGATCTCGCGCACGGGCGTAAGCCGTTCGCCCTTTTTCATGTTGAAATGCGGAACCGCCTTGAACAAGGCCCGCAGATAGGGGTGGGTGGGGTCGGCGTAGATATCCTCGGCGCTTCCGCGTTCCATGATCTCGCCGTGATACATGACGACCACTTCCTCGGCCATGTTTGCCACCACGCCCAGGTCGTGGGTGATCAGCAGCACGGCCATGGACAGCTCGCTCTGAAGCTTGCGAACCAGGTGCAGGATCTGCGCCTGGATGGTGACGTCGAGGGCGGTGGTGGGTTCGTCGGCAATTAGCAGGGCGGGGCGGCAGATCAGCGCCAGCGCGATCATGGCCCGCTGCCGCAAGCCGCCGGACAACTCGAAAGGGTAGGTGTTCAACGCCCGTGCGGGGTCGGGGAAACCGACAAGCCCGAGCATCTCGCGAGTCAAGCGCATGCCCTCCTCGCGGCTGGCGTCGCGATGCAGGAACAGCGCCTCGCTGATCTGGTCGCCGATCGTGTGCAGGGGCGAAAGCGAGACCATCGGTTCCTGGAAAATCATCGAGATCACGCCGCCGCGAATCGATCGCATGCGGGCGCTGTTGACATCCAGCGACGCGATGTCGAGATCGTGATGCTTCTCCGTGTTGAGGAGGATTTTCCCGCGACTGATGTGCGCGATCTTCGGCAGGATGCCGAGGATGGCCTGGGCGGTGACCGACTTGCCCGAGCCGGATTCACCGACCAGGGCGACCGTGCTGCCCGGCATGATATCGAACGATACGCCGCGAACGGCCTCAATGACGCCGCCGTGCACGCGGAACTCGATTGCCAGGTCCTGGATCTCGAGCAGTGGTTTCACGATTGAGGGAATGAAAACAGAGCGGTCAATGTCCTGCGCGCCCGCGTGCCAGCGCGAGCAACTCCTCCGGAAAGTCGGTAATGATACTGTCTACACCCCAGCTTATCAGCCTTTTCATGTCCCCGGGTTCGTTCACCGTCCAACAGTGAACCTCGAGCCCGAGTCCGCGAGCCTCGTCGATGCAGCCCCTGTCGAGGTCGCGGAAATCACTGGCCCAGTAGTCTACGCCCATTGAGGCCACCATGGCAGGTACGGAGCCGCCGAAATTCGCAACCGACAATCCATTGGTCCACGGCGAGGCGGCTTGCCGCCCGCGCCCGATTGTATCGAACTCCGGCCGCTCGCTGGACAGGCACCCGGTAACGAGGGAGGTATCCAGCGCGCGAACCGCGGCGACCACCTGCCAATTGAACGACTGCACCGTCACCCGGGTGGCAATATCGTAGCGGTGGATCGCGGCGATGATTTCTTCGGCGAACCGGCCCGGCTGCGGGCGCGGCGGAATCGCCCCGGGATCGCACTTGATCTCGATGTTTATCCCGCAGTGTTCATGGCGGGCCGCCAGTTCGGCCACTTCCCCGAAGAGCGGAATTCGCGCTCCATCCACCGACCGCTGCGCGGGAAACCGCCGTGCATAGCGACTGCCGGGACGGATGCGCCCGACGTCCATGGATCGAATCTCGCCGATCGGCAGGCCATGCCACGCGGTACGCGCGCCGACCCAGAGACCGTCGGCGTCGCGCACGAGATCGGGATTCGTGGTCTCGTCGTGAACCACGATCAACACGTCGTCCGCGCTCAAGTTGACGTCGACCTCGATTCGGTCCACCCCGGCGTCCATGGCGTACTCGAAAGAGACAAGCGTGTTTTCCGGCAGCACGCCGCGTGCGCCGCGATGGCCCTGGGTAATGAGTCGGGAAGCAGGTTTCATGAGAGCGCCAACTATATTGATGTCTGCTACAGTCCCGCAAATCCACTTTTACTCCGAAGGCAATTTCTTGGCACCCACCGGGCAAGCACACGAGCACCTGCGGCGACTGAAAGCGCGGCTGGCCGACGCCGGCTTCGATCTCGTCTCGGTCATCAAGCTGACGCGTCTCGACGCCTCGCTCGCCGAGTCGATCCGCGACGCCGCCGTTCGCGCCGGCTTGCCGGCCGGCGTCGGTGCGCTCAAGGTCGTATTGGTCGGCAACAGCGGTGGTCGCTTCTGGGATTCGCTGACACAGGCCGAACGAGACGCAGCGGATCCCCTGGATGAGTTCAGCGCGGCGCGGGCAGGCGATGCCATCGCGTCGCTGTTCGGCCAAGCGCCAAGCGTGCCGGTTTATCCCGGTGAATGCGACTTCTCGCTCCTGGCCCTGGGGCGCGCGTGCGGATGGGGCTCGCCCTCCTGGCTGGGCGTTTACATCCACCCGGAATTCGGTACGTGGTTCGCGTTTCGCGCCGTCCTCGTGACCACGGCCGCACTGCCGGACGACGTGCTCGGCGAGTCGACGGACGCCTGCCTTCAGTGTGTCACCCGCGATTGCGTGGCAGCCTGCCCGGTCGGCGCGCCGCACCCGCCGGGACGATTCGACCTGGAATCCTGTGTATCCCAGCGCCTGGCCGACGGGTCGCCGTGCGCGAATCGATGCGGGGCGCGCGAGGCCTGCCCGGTCGGCGCCGGCTACCGATATCCGCGCGAGCTCGTATCGCACGTCTACGGCCGTTCGCTCGAGTCGTTGAAGCGCTACGCGGCCGATCGAGGATCCGGCACCGCGTGAGCGCCGCGTCGCCAACGCCGGCAACGACCTTTATAATTCCCGGCGCGGAATGCGTTCTTGCCCCCGAACCGACACCAGATACCGACTTGCGACCCCCGTTCATGTCCTATTCCCCGTTACCCGGCAGCCGAATCAGGCGACATCTGGCCGCCTGGCTGATCCTGGCCGCGATGTTCGCCGTCGGCGCGCTTCGCGCCGACGACCAGTCGATGGAAAAGGCGCTCGAATCCTTCGAGGCGGGTGAATACCAGCAGGCGCTGGAGATCTGGCTTTTAAAAGCCTACGAGGGCGATCCCGAGGCCCAGTACCGGCTTGGACGCATGTTCGCCGAGGGCGCGGGCACGGTGGCGGACGCTTCAGAGGCCGTCTACTGGTACTCGCGCGCGGCCGAGCAGGGCAATGCCGCCGCGCAGTACGAACTCGGCAATGCCTGGTATCACGGCGCCGGCGTAGACCCCGACAAGACGAAGGCGCTCGAGTGGTGGCAGGTGGCCGCGGAAAACGGCAACGCGGACGCTCAATATCACCTCGGACGGGCGTACTTCTACGGTATCGATCGTCACCAGGATTCACGGCTCGCCATGGAATGGTTTACCCGCGCCGCCGACAACGGCAACGCGTTGGCACAGGATTTTCTGCAGCGTGTCGGCGTATCGGACGATGCCGCCGGCAACGACGCGACGGGGTGGACCGGTTACGGTCGCGTCGACGATCGGGCGATTTGGGTCTACGCCTCCTTCAACCGGCTTTCGCCGATCCTTCGCAAGCTCGCCCCGGGGGACCTGTTGCGCGTCGTGGAACAGCGTCGCGGCTGGTTCCGCGTCCAGGTTCCCGGCGGGCTGCCGGTCTGGGTGCCGGCCGACAAGGTCGAGCAGGTTGAAGACGGTCACCGGATCGTCGGGGTCGGTGTCGCGGCCCGTCCGGATCCGGAAAACGACCCGTCCGTCAAACCGGTCGGCATGTTTCTCGACGGCGACCGCGTCGTGCCTGTCGAGGAAAACGGCGACTGGTTGCGCGTACGCGCGCCGGAGTCGATCAGCGGCTGGGTGGAAGCCATCGACGTGGTCGAGGTCGACGCCGACGATGCCGTACTTGCCGCCGAGTGGGAGCGGGCCTCGGGGTCGGTAGCGGCGTCGCTCGCCGCCCTTTCGCCGCGGCGCGCCACCATGGTTCTGCCGACATCCACTGACACGGCGGCCGAACAGGCGCCCGGCGCAAGCGCTGCCGTGACGGATTCCGTTCCGGCGCCGCCGGAACGTATCGAAGTCGATACGGCGACGCAGGAGATCGCCAATACCGATACCGAACAAGGTCCGGTAATCGACGACGAACCCGCCGTTGCGTCCGACACGGATGCCGAACAAAGCCCGGTGATCGATGGCGAACTCACCGCTGCGTCCGACACGGATGCCGAACGAAGTCCGGTGATCGATGGCGAGCCCGCCGCTGCGTCCGACACGGATGCCGAACGAAGTCCGGTGATCGATGGCGAGCCCGCCGTTGCGTCCCAGGTCTCGCCGGGGGACTACTTGCGCGTGGGCCAGCAGGGTCAGTCGATCTACGCACGCGCGCGGCTCAGTTCGGCACGCATCGACCTGATGCCTGCCGGTTTGCTGGTGCGCGTGGTCGGACGCGAGGGCGACTGGGTGGAAGTCGAAGTGCCGGGCGGCCTGCCGTTGTGGATCTATAGTCGTTTCATCGAGCACGACGGCGAGACAGGCCGCATCACCGGGCGCGGCGTTCGCGCGCGGCCCCTGCCATCGACGTCGGGCAATTCGCAGCCGGTGGGTACCTACCCGGAGGGCGTCGAAGTCCGCGTGATCGCAGAATCGGAGCAATGGGTGCGAATTCACGCGCCGGAGAACATTGCTGCCTGGATGCCGGTGGATGGCCTGTTCACCGTGGATGCCGAGGAAGCGGCAATCGCCTTGCAGTGGAATGAACAAGGCGCCGACGGCGTGGTGGCGTTCAAGGCCGAGATGGCGCGAGACGACGCCCCGGCCGAGCAGGTCACGGCGGAGAACGGCGTCTCGTCGGACGATGAGGTCGACGTTTCCCGGGTGTCGCAGACCGTTTCCGAGTCGGCGGCCACGCGGGTCGAATTCGGCCGTACGGAAGTGGCCCGGTCGGTTGTCGACGCCAATGAGGAATCACTTCCCGCGGCCGCGGCGGAGCCTGTGGAGCCCTCGGAGGAGAACATACTTCCCGGGTCGGAATCGGCCGTCGATCGCGACGACGGCGCGGCCGACGACGGGGACGTTGCCAGTGCCGAATCCGGGATAGGGTCGGCGCCGATCGGGGAAGTCGTCGAATCGGTTGGCGTTGCGGGCGATGCGCCGGGTGAGGAATCGAGCGGGCGAGCCGCTGTCGGTGACGTTCCCGCCCCCGGGGAACCGGAGCCGGTTGTCGCCGAATCCGGGTCCTTCATGGCGCCGGTAGAGGAAGTCGTCGAATCCGTCGCCGTTGTGGGCAGTGAATCGGGCGAGGAAACGGGCGGGCAATCCGCCGGCGGTGAAGACGGCGTGCCGGAGGAAACGGAATCGGCCGTTGCCGAATCCCTGTTCGCGACGGCGCCGGTCGGGGAAGTCGTCGAATCCGCCATCGAGTCGGACGATGCATCGGGCGCGGAATCGAGCAAGCAAGCCGCCGGCAGCGATGCCTCGCCGGCGGATACGGAACCGGATGTCGCCGAATCCGGCTCCGTCGTGGCGCCGGTAGAGGAAGTCGTCGAATCCGACGTCGTACCGGAATCGCCGTCGCCGGCAGATTCGAGCGACGAGTCCGCTATCGTCCAGGACGAAGGCGCGGAAATGGACGACAGCCAGCCTCAGGCGAACCGGGCGGAATCGGCTCCGGGTGCCGATCCAGCACCGCGCGCGACATCCAGCGCGGGGGATACGCCGGCGGACACGCCGGAAATCGTCGCGCCGGACGCCACCGCTGGTGAAACCGCGCCGTCGCCTTCGCCAGCGGCCGAAGGCGCCGACACGGGTGACGACACCGTTGTCGGGGCAACAGAGGCAGCCGAGGCCGGTGACAGCGACGTGACGCCGTCGCGGGACGCCGCGTCGAGCGCGGACGCTTCCTCGCTCGGCGCTTCCTCGCTCGGGACACCCGTCCTGTCGGGTGACGAGGAAACGGCGATCGAAACGGACCGGGCACCGGCAGGTGGTCGTGGCGAGGTTTCCGCGGTTGATTCGCGAGAACCGTCGACCGGCTTGCCCGCGCCGGACACCCGGGAATCGACGGCGGCCGACCGGTCGCGCGAGGTGCCGGACGATTCCGCGGCGAGCGCCGACACGGCATCGGTTTCGGTTACCGACGGCCAATCGGCGCGTGACGCCGGTTTATCGGATGCCGAATCCGCGAGTAATGCGCTTGCTGTCGGCGAGAGCGCCGGTGCCTCCAGCGAGTATCCGGTCACCCCGGGGGCCGGCGATTCGTCCGCGATCGCGGGCGGCGGTGGAGCGGACGGCGTCGACGATGCCGGCGCGCCGAAACAAGCGACGGCTGAAGGGCCAACCGCGACCGCGGGGTCGAGGTCGATCGCCATGCTGGAGACCGACGACGTTGGCGGTTCCGATGCGACGAAGGCGTCCGCGGCGGTTGCCGTATCGGAGAACGTCTCCGGAGCGGACACCGGGGACGCGCCCGAACCGGGCGCGACCGCCACGGATCGCGAAATCGAGGCCACGGCGACGCGCGTGTCATTCGACGACCTCGCCTGGCTTTACCGGCAATCGCCGGATGCGTTCACCATCGAGGTGCTTCGCGATGCGCCACGCGAGTCGGTCCTGGCCGCCGCGGAGAGAATCGAAGTCGGGAGCGACATCCACGCGTTTTCCTCTCGCGAAGGTGACCGGTTCGTCTACAGCCTGATGGTGGGTTCCTACGCCGATCTCGTGGAGGTCAAGCAGGCACTCGGGGCGGTCCAGTACCGGTTCGACGCGATCCGCAGTCGCCGCCTGGGCGCGGTGCAGCAGCAGTGGTGCGCGCGACTGGACAACCTGACTCCCGAACAACTGTTGCTGGTCCTGGAACGCTGCGCCGCGGAGTAGTCTCGCGAGGGCGCGCCGCGCACCGCCTCGACCTAGAGGATGAACTCCAGTCCCAGGAAGTTGTAGCCACGATTCGGATCGTGAATGCCGGCATTGGAATAGTGGGTGATCGACAACGCGGTACGCTCGGAGATCAAGTAGCGAAGGTGGATCTCGAACGCGAAGCTCGAGTTCACGATGGTGCCGGGCTCGATATCGACCATGCCTATGCCGGCGAAGAATCGCCTGTCATCAAACCAGCCGCTGCGAATACGCGTTTCACAAGTCAGTCCGAGCACCTGGTTGCGCCACTTGCCCGTGAAGGCGCCCATCACGAATCCGCATCCGCCCCACGCGTCGTTACCGAATCGAGCTCGCCAAAGCAGTGAACCGCCGTCGTTGTTGTGCTTCACGCCGACACCGAGCTCGCCTCTGAATTGCCATGTGTTGTCGAACGCCGATACGTGGGCAGCGCCCGGCAGCAGACAAAGTAATACCAGAATACGAGAGATTACCCCGGCGCGCCTGGGGCGGGCCGGCCGCGAATGAGAATTGCTTGCCATGAGAACCGATGCGCCTGACAGGTACGCGGGCACCTTGCTCCCTGGATCGGCCTGTTGCGCTGACCTCGCGCGTACCACCGCGTACGACCGGGCGTTATTAAACCAGAAACCGGCCCGCGTCCGCCAGTGCGGCAGCGGCGATGGTATGCTTCCCGATTCCGTCGCCGCCCGATAATTCGGGGTCGTAAGGTGACGCGATACCCCCGGTAGGCCGCCTTAGGCTAAGGCGGCTTTTTCAAGGTGCTCAAACTGGAGAATATGAATGTTCGACTCGTCTCAGAAAATCGAGGATTTCGATCCCGAGCTGTGGTCTGCAATGGTGGCCGAGGCTACGCGCCAGGAAGAGCACATCGAGTTGATTGCATCGGAAAACTACACGAGCCCGCGCGTGCTCCAGGCGCAGGGTTCCGTGTTGACCAACAAGTACGCGGAAGGGTATCCGGGCAAGCGCTACTACGGCGGTTGTGAATTCGTCGACGTCGCCGAACAGCTCGCCATCGACCGCGCGAAGGAATTGTTCGGCGCCGACTACGCCAACGTGCAGCCCCATTCGGGCTCCCAGGCCAATGCCGCGGTCTACATGGCCCTGCTCGAACCTCACGACACCGTGCTCGGCATGAGCCTGGCCCATGGCGGCCATCTCACTCACGGGGCCAAGGTGAATTTTTCCGGCAAGATTTACAACGCCGTGCAGTACGGGTTGAACGAGAACACGGGCGAGGTCGACTACGAGCAGCTCGCCGAACTGGCTCGCGAACACAAGCCGCGCATGATCATCGCCGGCTTCTCGGCTTATTCGCGAATCATGGACTGGCAAAAATTCCGCGCGGTGGCCGACGAGGTGGGTGCCTGGTTTGTCGTCGACATGGCCCATGTCGCCGGCCTGGTGGCGGCCGGGCTGTATCCGAACCCCGTGCCCGTCGCCGATGTCGTCACCACCACGACCCACAAGACACTGCGAGGCCCGCGCGGCGGTCTGATTCTGGCGCGCGCCAACGAGACCGTCGAGAAGAAGATCAACTCGCTGGTGTTCCCCGGCACCCAGGGCGGGCCGCTGATGCATGTCATCGCCGCCAAGGCGGTGGCGCTCAAGGAGGCGCTGGAACCCGGTTTCAAGGACTACCAGCGCCAGGTGCTGGCGAACGCCCGCGCCATGGCCGAGGCGTTCCAGGAGCGCGGGTACAAGATCGTCTCGGGCGGCACCGACGACCACCTGTTCCTTCTGGACCTCATCGACAAGGACATCACGGGGAAAGACGCCGACGCGGCGCTTGGTCGCGCCAACATCACCGTCAACAAGAATGCCGTGCCAGGCGACCCCCGATCGCCCTTCGTCACCAGCGGCCTGCGAATCGGTTCGCCGGCGGCAACCACGCGCGGCTTTCGCGAGGAAGAGATGCGTATGATTACCGGTTGGATCTGCGATATTCTCGACGACATCGGTAACGACGAGACCATCGACCGGGTGCGGGGCGAGGTGAAGGCGCTGTGCGCGCGCTTCCCCGTGTATCGCGGCTGACGCCGAAAAAGACCGCCCACCGCACCGTCCGCGAACTCGCATGAGCAGGTACTCGATATTCAGCCTCGCCCGCAACGCGCTCTCCTATCATGAGAACTGGGGGCGCGCCTGGCGAAGTCCGGCGCCCTCGCGCGAGTACGATGTCGTCATCGTGGGCGCCGGCGGGCATGGCCTTGCCACCGCGTACTACCTGGCCAGGGAGCACAATGCAGGCCGCATCGCGGTGCTCGAAAAGGGCTGGTTGGGCGGCGGCAACACCGGCCGCAATACCACCATCGTGCGCTCGAACTACCTGTGGGACGAGGCCGCGCTGCTCTACGAGAAGTCTCTCAAGTTGTGGGAGGGGCTGAGCCAGGACCTGAACTACAACGTCATGTTCAGCCAACGCGGTGTGATGAACCTGGGCCACAACCTGCAGGACCTGCGCGATATCTACCGGCGATGCAGCGCCAACCGTCTTAACGGCATCGACGCCGAGTTTCTCACGCCCGAGGACATCAAGCGGAAGGTGCCGATCATGGATACGTCGCCGCACACGCGTTATCCGGTGCTGGGCGCTTCCTTCCAGCCGCGCGGCGGCGTGGCGCGACACGACGCGGTCGCGTGGGGTTTCGCCCGCGCCGCCGACCGCCTCGGCGTCGACATTATCCAGAACTGCGAGGTCACCGGCATATTGCGCGAGGCGGGCCGTGTGAAGGGCGTGCAGACAAGCCGCGGCACCATTCTCGCGCCCAAGGTCGGCGTGGTGGTGGCCGGTCACTGCGGCGTGCTGGCCGAGATGGCCGGTTTTCGCCTGCCGGTGGAGAGCCATCCGCTGCAGGCCTTCGTCTCCGAACCCATTAAGCCGGTATTGCATACCGTGATCATGTCCAACGCGGTGCACGGATACGTCAGCCAGTCCGACAAGGGCGAACTGGTCATCGGCGCCGGCATCGACAGCTACACTGGCTACGGGCAGCGCGGCAGCTTCAACACGATCGAGGGCAACGTCGCGGCCATCGTGGCCCTGTTTCCCATGTTCAGCCGGGTGCGCATGATGCGCCAGTGGGGCGGCATCGTCGATACCTGCCCGGACGCCTGCCCGATTATTTCGAAGACGCCGGTCGAGGGCCTGTACTTCAATTGCGGGTGGGGCACGGGCGGATTCAAGGCGACGCCGGGGTCGGGCTGGGTGTTCGCCCATACCATCGCTCGCGACGAGCCTCATGCGTTGAACGCGGCATTCACCATAGACCGATTTCACACCGGCGCGCTGATCGATGAGCACGGCGCCGCCGGCGTCGCGCACTGAGGATCGACGATGTTGAAGATCAAATGCCCCTGGTGCGGCGAGCGAGACCAGAGCGAATTCAGCTACGGCGGAGAAGCGCATATCGTACGCCCCGCCGAACCCGACGAGCTCGGCGACGAGCAATGGGGTGACTACCTGTTCTTCCGCACGAATACCAAGGGACTGCACCGCGAGCAGTGGGTTCACAGCGGCGGCTGTCGGCGCTGGTTCAATGCGGTTCGCGACACCGTGAGCTACCGGTTCCACGGCGTCTACAGGCACGGCGAGGAAGGGCCCGGAAAAGACGAGCCCGGGAGTCCGTCGTGAGCCAGCCCAACCGCCTGGACTCGGGCGGCCGCATCGACCGCGACCGCCCGGTTCACTTCACCTTCAACGGCGCCCGCTTGTCCGGCTTCGTCGGAGACACGCTGGCGTCGGCGCTGCTCGCCAACGGCGTGCACATGGTAGGGCGAAGTTTCAAGTACCACCGGCCCCGCGGCATCGTCGGGTCGGGGGCCGAGGAGCCCAACGCCATTTTCCAGCTCGACGAAGGCGCGCATACCGTGCCCAATCCGCGCGCCACCCAGGTGGAACTGTACGACGATCTCGTCGCGCGCAGCGTCAACTGCTGGCCTACCCTCGAACACGATATCGGTGTCGTCAACGGCTGGTTCTCTCGCTTGCTGCCGGCCGGGTTCTACTACAAGACGTTCATGTGGCCAAGGTCGTTGTGGATGACTTACGAGCGTTACATACGCAAGGCGGCGGGCCTCGGTGAATCGCCCATGGCGCCGGATCCCGACCGATACGAGCGTCGAAACGCCCATTGCGACGTTCTGGTGGTCGGCGCCGGTCCGGCCGGCCTGGCCGCGGCGCTCGCGGCCGGCCGCGGCGGCGCGCGAGTGATCCTGGTCGACGAGCAGAACGAGTTCGGTGGCAGTCTGCTGGGGAGCGGCGACAGCATCGACGGTGTCGCGGCCGGCGAGTGGGTCGGCCGGATCACCGCCGAGCTGGAAGCGATGGAGGAGGTCACGCTGTTGCCGCGTACCACGGCCTTCGGTTACCACGACGCTAATTTCGTCACCCTGAACCAGAGACTCACCCACCACCAGCCGGTGCGTGCGCGTACGGGATGTCGCGAGCGAACCTGGCGGGTGCGTGCCGCGCAGGTGGTGCTGGCCACGGGCGCCATTGAACGCACCATGGTGTTCGGCAACAACGACCGGCCGGGCGTGATGCTGGCCTCGGCGGTATCGACCTACATCAACCGCTACGCCGTCCTGCCCGGGCGTCAGGCGGTGGTGTTCGGTAACAACGACGCGATCTACCGTACCGCTCTCGACCTGGCCGCTGCCGGCGCCGACGTGCGGGCGGTGGTGGACAGCCGGCGCGATGCCGGCGGCCAGTGGCGCAGTGCCGCCGTCGAACGGGGTGTTCCCGTCAAGGCCGGTTGCGTGGTGTCCCGCGCCTCGGGCGGCAGGCATGTACGCGCGGCCGAGATCTACCGGCTCGGCGACGACGGACTCGGCGAGGCCGAGGACGTTATCCAGTGCGATCTCCTGGCGGTGTCCGGCGGATTCAGCCCCGCGGTCCACCTGCACGCCCAGTCCGGCGGCCGGCCCGTGTTCGACGACGCCAGGTTGTGCTTCGTCCCCGGGACCAGTGTGCAGGCCGAACGGTCGGCCGGCGCGGCGCGAGCGGTTTTCGACCTGGCGGGTTGCCTGTCCGACGGTGCCGCCGCCGGCGCGGCCGCCGCTCGCGAAGCGGGCTTCGACGCGGGTACGGTGCCGGAATTCGACACGGCGGTCGTTGCCGGATCGCCGGTCGAGGCCATGTGGCTGGTGCCCGATCGCGTCGCGCCGGGCCGCGGTCCAAAGCAGTTCGTCGACCTGCAGAACGACACCTCGGCTTCCGATATTCTTCTCGCCGCCCGCGAAGGCTACCGGTCCATCGAGCACGTCAAGCGCTATACCGCGCTCGGTTTCGGTACCGACCAGGGCAAGACCGGCAACATCAACGGCATGGCCATCCTGGCCGGCGCGCTCGGCCAGTCTCTGGCGGATACCGGCACCACCACGTTCAGACCGAACTACACACCGGTCACGTTCGGCGCCATCGCGGCGCGCGATGTCGGACCCGAGTTGTTCGACCCGGTGCGACGCACCGCCATGCACGACTGGCACGTGGAGAACGGCGCGAAGTTCGAGGATGTCGGACAGTGGAAACGACCCTGGTACTACCCGCGATCCGGCGAGTCCATGCGCGACGCGGTGAACCGCGAATGCCTGGCGGTACGTAACCGCGCGGGCATACTTGACGCCTCCACGCTTGGCAAGATCGACATCAAGGGACCCGACGCGGCGGCGTTCTTGAACATGATCTACACCAACGCCTGGAACAGGCTGGGTATCGGTCGTTGCCGCTACGGCCTGATGCTGGGCGAGGACGGCATGGTGATGGACGACGGCGTCACGACGCGGCTGGCGGACGACCACTTCTACATGACGACCACCACGGGCGGCGCCGCGCGCGTGCTGGGCTGGATGGAGCAGTGGCTGCAGACCGAGTGGCCGCACATGAAGGTCTACTTCACCTCGGTGACCGATCACTGGGCGGTGATGTCGATCGCCGGGCCGGAGAGCCGCAAGGTCGTCGAGCGCGTCTGCGAGGGCATCGACTTCTCGTCCGCGGCGTTCCCCTTCATGTCGATGCGCGAAGGTCGCGCCGCTGGCGTGCCGGCGCGGGTGTTTCGCATCAGCTTCAGCGGCGAGTTGGCGTACGAGATCAACGTGCCGGCCAATTGCGCGCAACATGTCTGGGATGCCGTGATTCGCGCCGGCAGCGATTTCGACATGATGCCCTACGGTACCGAGGCCATGCACGTGCTGCGCGCCGAGAAGGGCTTCATCATCGTCGGCCAGGATACCGACGGCTCGATGACGCCGATCGACCTTGGCATGGACTGGATCGTCTCGACGAAAAAGGACTTTCTCGGACGCCGCTCGCTGTCGCGAAGCGACTGTGTCAGGACCGGCCGCAAGCAGCTCGTCGGACTGAAGAGCCGCGACGGCGTCACGGTGCTGCCGGAGGGCGCGCAGCTCGTCAACGAACCGTCGGACGCCACGCCGGTGCCCATGGTCGGGCACGTCACGTCGAGCTACTTTAGCGCCGCGCTCGGTCATCCCATTGCCCTGGCGGTGGTCAAGGGGGGGTTGACCCGCATGGGCGGCAGCGTGCATGCCTGTACGCTGGACGGTCGTCGTATCGAATGCGAGATCACCTCGCCCGTGTTCTACGACCCGCAAGGGGAGAGGATGAAACAATGAAGCTTCGAATCGCCGTGGCGGCCGCCGCGCTCGCCGTCAGCGCGACGGCTCATGCAACGGATCCCGGCAAGGAAGAACGCTGGGCGGCACAGGTCGAGGCGAACCTGTTCGAGGGGGAAATGGTCTGGCTCGAGGCCGACGGCCATCGTTTTCTCGGCGTGCTCACCGAAGCCGCCGCGCCGCGCGGCAGCGTGGTGGTGGCTCACGGTACCGGGGTGCACCCGGACTGGCAGCAGGTGATCAACCCGCTGCGCGTGGGGTTGGCCGAACGCGGGTGGACGACGCTGTCGATCCAGATGCCCGTGCTGGCCAACGACGTCTCGCACGAGGAATACCGGGCGGTCTTTCCCGAGGCGCCGCCGAGGCTTGCCGCCGCCGCCGGTCGGATCGGCACCGAGCGTCCGGTGTTCCTGGTGGCGCACAGTCTCGGCGCCGCCATGTCCGCCCACTACCTCGCAAAGGCGAAATCCTCTCCTTACGCGGGCTTCGTCGCTATCGGCATGTCCGGCGAGGCGGCATTTCCCGAGGCGGACAATGTCGAAGCGCTGAAATCGATATCCCTGCCGGTGCTGGATCTCTACGGCGAAAACGACTTCGATTCGGTGCTCGGCACGACCGCCGAACGCGCCCGCGCCGGAGCCGGCAACGCGGACTACACCCAGCAGAGGGTGTCGGGCGCCAATCATTTCTTCGATGGCCAGGACGCCGCGCTGGTCGAGGCGGTCGCCGATTGGCTCGACGGGCGGGTAGAACAATGACGGGCACGGTCGAAAAACGCGCCGTGCTAGCCGCGTTCGACGACGAGGAGCAACTCGTGGACGAACACGCCGGCGTCGCGTTGATCGAGCATCCCTTCCAGGGCTACCTCAACCTGCGGTTGGACCCGGCGAACGACGTGTTGGGCGGCGCCGTGGCTAACGTGCTCGGCGTCGCGCTGCCGGCGGTGCCCAACCGCACGGCGCAGGGCGACGGTGTCGTCGTCTATTGGCTCGGTCCCGACGAGTGGCTCTTGCGTACGCCGTCGGAAGACGACATGACCGTGTTCGGCGCGCTGAGCGGCGCCTTGGGCGACCACTGGCACGCGCTGACGGACATATCCGGCGGCATGACCCATATCGCGGTCGGCGGTGAGGCGGCGGCCGCGGTGCTGGCGCAGGGCGTGACGATCGACCTGCACCCCAAGGTATTCCCGGCCGGTCATTGCGCGCAAACGGTGATGGCGCGAAGCAACGTGTTGATCGCGCCGACCGGCGACGCCGGCAATGCCTTCGACGTGTTCGTGAGACGCAGCTTCGCGGACCACGTCCTGACCTTCCTGCGCGACGCCGCACACGACGTCGGCTACCGTTTCTCGCGAAAGGCCTTGTAGATGCCGCCGATCGGCGCCGTCGCCCAACGGGCCGTGTTGGCGGTATGATGTCCACGGTCTCCCTCCAGCGTTCGCCATGCATTCTTCCGACGCCACCCTGATCGTCGGCACGGGAAGGGTCGCGTCGACCCTCGCTGGCGCCCTGTACGCCGCCGACTGGCCCGTGGCGGCGATCGCCTCGCGCCGTGCGGAATCCGCCGCGTCGCTCGCCACGGATCTCGGCGGGCGTGTGGGCGCCGGCACGCTGGAGACGCTCGGCGGCCCGTTCCCCGTGGTCCTGCTGGCGGTCGTCGACGGCGCCGTGCGCCCACAGGCGGAGCGACTCGCCGAACTCGGCATGGTGAACGAACATTCGGTGGTGCTTCACCTGTCGGGCGTCCACTCGAGCGAGGTGCTCGAGGCGGCGGCGGCCGTCGGTGCGTCGACGGGCTCCATGCATCCGCTGCAGACTTTCCCCGACCGCGAATCCGGCGCCAGGCATTTGCCCGGCAGTCATTGGTTCGTCGAGGGCGCCGAGCGCGCCCGCGACGTGGCGGCGCGCATGGTATCCCGGCTCGAAGGGCGACTCCATGTCGTCGACACCGGGAACAAGGTGCTCTACCACGCCAGCGCATCCATCGCCTGCAACCTGCTCACGGCGCTGATGGATGCCGCCCTGGACACCGCGGCGGCGGCCGGACTGCAGCGCGACGAAATGATGCAGGCGCTGTATCCGCTGGTGCGGACCGCCCTGGACAACGTACGCGACCACGGCACCGAGGCCTCGTTGACGGGGCCGGTTTCGCGCGCGGACTTGGAAACCGTGCGCGCACACGTGCAGGCGCTCCGCACCGTCGACGACCTGCTCGGCATCTACCGCGCGCTTGGCCGACGCTCGGTCGACATTGCGCTTGCAGCCGGCCGGGTGGACGCGGCCGACGCCGAAGCCTTGCGCCGGTGCCTCGACGAGTAAACGGCACGGCGCGGTGATCTGCTGCGCCGGCCGACCGTTCGCGTTTCGCTTGAATGCGGCGGAAAAAACCGCATATCTAGACCGGAATTAGTGGCTTTGCGCCGGCCGTTTCAACGTCGGCGTGGCGCGTCAATCAACCGGTAACCGATCGTGAAGTTCATCGACTACTACAAGGTTTTGGGCGTCGACGAGAAGGCCGACGCGGGCGAGATCAAGAAAGCTTACCGCAAGCTGGCGCGAAAGTATCACCCCGACGTCAGCAAGGAGCCGGATGCCGAGAACCAGTTCAAGAAGGTCAGCGAAGCGTACGAGGTACTTCGCGACGAAACGCGTCGTGCCGAGTACGATCAACTCCGACGCTTCGGCGGACGGCCGGGCGAGGAATTTCGTCCGCCGCCGGGCTGGCAGTCCCACGCTGGCGGGTTTCGTGCAACCGCCGGGCGCGGCGATTTCAGCGGATTCAGCGACTTTTTCGAGGCGATTTTCGGCGGTGGCCACGCGCGCGGCGGGCCGGCGGGCTTCGATACCGCGGGGTTCGAGTTCCGTGGCGGCGATTTCGACGGCGGCGTTGCCGGACAGGACAGCACGCATCGGCTGGACATCACCCTGGACGAGGCATTCCACGGTGGGCAACGGCGCCTGAGTCTGCAAGACGCCGGCGGCCGGACCCGCTCGCTCGACGTACGTATCCCCAAGGGCGTCACCGAGGGGCAGCGGATCCGATTGCGCGGCCAGGGCGCGCCAGGACTCCGCGGCGGGGCGAGTGGTGACCTCTACCTGGAGGTCCATATCAGGCCACACCGGCTGTTCAAACTCGACGGGCGAAACCTGCAGCTGGAACTGCCCGTGGCCCCCTGGGAAGCCGTGCTGGGCGCCGAGGTTCCAGTGCCGACGATGACCGGTACCGTGAACCTCAAGGTGCCGGCCAATTCCAGGGCGGGGCGGCGCATGCGGCTGAAGGGACGCGGCCTGCCCGGCAACCCGGCTGGCGACCTGATCGTCGAGTTGAAGATCGCCATGCCCGAGGAGATCGGTGCCGAGGGGCGTGCCCTCATGGAGAAAATGCGCGAGGCGATCAAGTTCAATCCGCGTGCGGAGTTGGGCGTCTAGCAACGAGTTCGAGAGAACGGCCGAAACGTCACTTGATAGCCGGGGGCAGGGCTGCGGACATCGTACCGACCCTGTCGCCCGTTCCGCCGTGAAGTATCCGCGCCGTGTCTCCTGCGCTCTTCGATTGATGCCTGAAACGCGAGTCCGCGGGGCTGCCAACGGCGTTTTCGCTTGTCTTGCGTCCAATCGGCAACAGCGGCCAGCGTCGCGCGGAGTCGCCCGGACGATTGCGATCAATCGGTTCGGTTGTACTTTTTCAGAACGCCGGCAAGCCTTCGAAACATCGCGTAATGCCAATACGGCCCGGGATGGCTGTCGAACGTCTCTACCCGGTCTCGAATCTCGTAGTCGAAGTCGGACTCGAGCGCTGAAACGATCTCTATGTTTTTCGATATCGATGTCAATACCGGGTTGTCTTTTGCGCCTTCAAAGTACAGCAATATGACCGGCGCAGAGACGGCGTCGGCAATACGGTCGATCAAGGCGGCGGTTACTTTCTTCTGCTCGGACTCGGTGTAGCCGTCTCTGTCGCAGTACCCGTCGTTGAAGTCGCAATCCTCCCTGACGTAGTCCACGACCAGTGAACCGTCTTTCGAGAGGAGTACTCGCGGGTGAGTACGATCGGGTCCGCTCTTCGGGAGACTGTATTTCTTCTTGTAATCATGTATTCGCCGCAGCCGGCCCGGGTCGGCGACGTGGCGCGGGTCGTAGAATGACGCGTATCCGAGCACGACGATATCGTCTTTACGAATGCGCTCCTTGATCAGTTGCATGCGGAGATAGGCTTGCGTCAGGCTGTAGCCAGCCAACGCGTACAGATGCACGGTCCATTGCGGGAAGGCTTGCTGAACGAGGTACGCGAATGTCTGCTCGTCGTTGACGCCTTGGCCGAAAACGAAGCTGTCCCCAAAAACGTAGACGTTTCTCGCGCCGCCGGGATTGGCGCCGGTCCATCGCGTGCCGTCCTCGTTGATGGTTGCCTGAACCTTGAAATGCTTCCACTCCGAGTGCCCCGGTTCCCTGCGCATGTACTCTTGCAAATAACGCCCCGGGTTGGCGATATATCCGAATCGCGCGTCATCGGCGAAGAAGGGAGACGGTTCGACACGGAGCTTGAGTTCGGTGCCGTCCTCCGCCGCGTTGTTCCGGACGGAGCGATCGGAAGGGTCGATCCATCCCGCCTTGCGAACAATCTTGTAAATCAGGTTGTAGGTAGACCAGAAGCTGGGTTCGCTGCCAATCGTCGAGACGGAATCGTTGAACATCCTGTAACGATAGATCAACGCGACCGAAGCGAGCGAATCGAATATCGCGATGGAAACGAGGGTGATGATCAGCCAGTAGACGGCTATTTGTCTGGCGCTCCTTCGTTGGGTCATCGCGGGTCGGTCATTCCTGGTCGGCGTATTGAACTGGTGTTTCCCGGATCGATTCGGGTCCGCGATTCCGGCGCGACGGACCCGTCGGTCCGTCGCCGACGGGTCGCCGTCGGCCAGCCGCCGAATGCCGTGCTTCGCGAGCGATCGTCGGCTTGCGCTGTCCGGCGGCTACATCGCCGGGTACGACGGGCCGCCGCCCCCTTCGGGGGTCACCCAGGTGATGTTCCGGCTGGGATCCTTGATGTCGCAGGTCTTGCAGTGGACGCAGTTCTGCGCGTTGATCTGGAACTTCCTGCCGCCGGCGTCGTCCACCACCTCGTAGACGCCCGCCGGGCAATAGCGCTGCGCCGGCTCGTTCCATCGCTCGAGATTCACCGACAGCGGAATGCTCTCGTCGGCGAGCCTGAGGTGAACCGGTTGGTCCTCTTCGTGGTAGGTGTTGGTGAGCGCGACCGAGCTCAGTTTGTCGAACGTAAGCTTGCCGTCCGGCCTCGGATAGTCGATGCGCGGCGCCTCGGCGGCATCTTTCATTCCCTCGTGATCGCGCGTGCGGTCGTGCAACGTAAACGGGATACGGCCGCCGAACCAGTTCTGGTCGACGTAGTTGAAAGCGCCGCCGAGATACGGCCCGAACTTGTGCAGGGCGGGGCCGAAGTTTCGCGAGCGGTACAACTCGTCCATGAGCCAAGTCTCGCGCAGGCGATCGGCGTAGGCGACCGGGGTAATGGTGGTGCTTTCGCTGGAGTCGCCGAGCACGTCGAACAGCGTCTCGGCGGCCACCATGCCGGACTTCATGGCGGTATGGGTTCCCTTGATCTTGGAGAAGTTGAGCGTACCGGCGTCGCAGCCTGCCAGCAGGCCGCCCGGCATGTCCATTCGCGGGAGGGCATTGAACCCGCCCTTGGTAATCGCGCGGGCGCCATAGCCGATACGCCGCCCGCCCTCGAGGTGCTTGCGGATCTCGGGATGAGTCTTGAACCGTTGCAGTTCGTCGAAAACGGACAGGTGGGGATTGTCGTAGTTGAGGTCGATGATGATTCCCAGCGACACCTGGTTGTCCTTCAGGTGATAGAGAAACCAGCCGCCCGAACTGCCGCTGTCGGTGAGAGGCCAGCCGGCACCGTGCATGACCAGTCCGGGCCTGGACAATGCCGGGTCGATTTCCCACAGTTCCTTCAGGCCGATGCCGTAGTGTTGCGGATCGCTGTCACGATCGAGCTCGAAACGCTTGATCAGCTGCTTGCCGAGGTGACCCCGGCAGCCTTCCGCGAACACGGTGCAGCGAGCATGCAGTTCCATGCCGGGCTCGAACGTGTCCTTGGGCTTGCCGTCGGCGCCGACGCCCATGACACCGGTGGCGACGCCCTTGATGCTGCCGTCCTCGTGGTAGAGGATCTCGGCCGCCGGGAAGCCGGGAAAAACCTCGACGCCGAGTCCTTCCGCCTGCTCGCCGAGCCAGCGCACGACGGCGCCCAGCGATACGACGTAGTTGCCGTCGTTGTGCATGGTCTTCGGCACGAAGGCATTGGGTATCCGGGTGCCCTTGCTTCCGTTGCGGAAAAACCAGACCTCGTCGGCCGTTACAGGGGTATCGAGCGGCGCGTTTCGGTCTTTCCAGTCGGGGAACAATTCGTCCAGGGCGCGGGTCTGGATCACCGCGCCGGACAGGATATGCGCGCCGACCTCGGAGCCCTTTTCCAGGACCACGACGGACACCTCTCTGTCGGCGGCCTGGGCGAGTTGCTGCAAGCGGCAGGCTGTCGCCAGGCCTGCCGGGCCGGCGCCGACGACGACCACGTCCACCTCCATGGATTCGCGTTGTACCTGATTGTCGGAATCTGACATAGTTCGAGCCCTTCGGCTGGCGCGGTTGAATTCGTCCGCGAACTGTAGCGGGATTCACCGCACGGTTGTTTTCCGGAAGCGACGCGCGGCAATTGCGCGCGAGGCCCGATTGTATCGCGGCGGTGACGCGCCGGCAGCCGCTCGGACGCCGAACATCCGATTCATTCGATTGGAGAATTGCCATGCATCTCGAAGGTCATACCGCCATCGTCACCGGCGCCGGTTCGGGCATGGGGGCAGCCACGGCCGCCTACCTGTCTTCGAAGGGCATGTCCGTGGGCCTCCTGGACATCAACGAGGCCGTCCTCGAAGAGGTGGCGGCGAGGACGGGCGGTCTCGCGGTGGCGTGCGACGTGTCGGATGCCGCATCCGTGGAATCCGCGGTCGAGCAGGTGTCCGACAACCTGGGCGCGGCGCGCCTGTTGGTCAACTGCGCTGGAATCGCCCCCGCCGCGCGCATCGTGGGCCGCGACGGGCCTCTGGCGCTGGACGCCTTCCGCAAGGTGATCGAAGTCAACCTGATCGGTTCGTTCAATGCCATGCGCTGCGTCGCGGCCGCGATGATGAAGCTCGAGCCGGTCACGGCGAGCGGCGAGCGCGGCGTGATCGTCAGCACCGCCTCGGTCGCGGCTTTCGAAGGGCAGATCGGGCAGGCGGCCTATGCCGCCTCCAAGGGCGGCGTGGTGAGTCTGACGCTGCCGGCGGCGCGCGAGTTCGCCCGCTTCGGCATCCGCGTGATGACCATCGCACCGGGGCTCATCGGCACGCCCATGCTGCTCGGCATGCCGCAGGAAGTGCAGGATTCGCTGGCGGCCAGCGTGCCGTTCCCCAAGCGTTTCGGTGAGCCGGAAGAGTTCGCCCGGTTGGTCGAGCACATCGCCGTGAACGAGATGCTCAATGGGGATGTCATTCGCCTCGACGGCGCTATTCGCATGCAGCCTAGTTGAGGCTGCCGAGCGTGTCGGCCTGCTCGCGCAACCTGAATTTCTGGATCTTGCCCGTGGAGGTCTTGGGCAGTTCGCCAAATACTACGCTGCGTGGGCACTTGTAGTGGGCCATCTGGTCGCGGCACCAGGCGATGATGTCGCTCTCGGTGACGGATGCGCCGGCCTTGAGGGTGACGAATGCGCAGGGCGTTTCGCCCCACTTGTCATCGGGTCGCGCCACGACCGCGGCTTCCATGACGTCCGGGTGGCGGTAGAGCACGTCCTCGACCTCGATGGATGAAATGTTCTCGCCGCCGGAGATGATGATGTCCTTGGAGCGGTCCTTCAGTTTCAGGTAGCGGTCCTCGCACATTACCCCGAGGTCGCCGGAGTGGAACCAGCCGCCGGCGAAGGCCTCCGCGGTCGCCTTCGGATTTTTCAGGTAGCCTTTCATGACGATGTTTCCGCGAAACATGGCCTCGCCCATGGTCTCGCCGTCGGCCGGTACGAGGTCCATCGTTTCGGGATCGATCACCTCCAGCCCCTCGAGCACATGGTAGGGCACGCCCTGGCGGGCCTTTTTCATCGCGCGATCGTCGTCGTCGAGCGCGTTCCACTCGTCATGCCATGCGCACATCACCGCGGGACCGTAAGTCTCGGTGAGTCCGTAGACGTGGGTCATGGCAAAGCCCGCCTTCTCCATGCGCGCCAGCACCGAGGCCGGCGGCGGGGCGGCGGCAGTCATCACGTTGACCTGGTGCGAGAACGAGCGGCGCTGCTCCTCGGTCGCGTTGATGACGAACGACAGCACGATGGGGGCGCCGCAGAAGTGGGTGACGCCATGATCGGCAATGGCGTCGAAGATCGCGCCGGCCTCCACCTTGCGCAGACACACGCTGGTGCCGGCGACCGCAGCCAGCGTCCAGGGGAAGCACCACCCGTTGCAGTGAAACATGGGCAATGTCCACAGATAGACCGGGTGATGACCCATGTTCCAGCCGATGGCATTGGAAAGCGCGTTGAGGTAGGCGCCGCGGTGGTGATAGACCACGCCCTTGGGGTTGCCCGTGGTGCCCGACGTGTAGTTGAGCGAGATCGCGTCCCACTCGTCCCGCGGGTGGCGCCATCCGTCGGCCGGGTCGCCGCCGGCGATGAAAGCCTCGTAGTCGGTCGACCCGAGGCGTTTGCCGCCCGCGGCGGCGGGGTCTTCGATGTCGATGACCAGCAACTCGCGGCCGGTCGCGGCCAGCGCCGGCTCGACGATCGGCGCGTACTCCGTATCCGTGATCAGTACCTTCGCCTCGCCGTGGTCGAGGATGAAGGCCACGGTGTCCGCATCCAGTCGGGTGTTGATGGTGTTGAGCACGGCCCCGGTCATGGGCACGCCGAAGTGGGCCTCGAACATGGCCGGCACGTTGGGCGCCACGACGGCCACGGTATCGCCCGGTTCGACCCCGGCACGACGCAGGGCGGAGGCCAGGCGCAGCGAGCGTTCGTAGGTTTCGCGCCAGCTTTGGCGTGTCGCGCCGTGGATGATCGCGGTATGATCCGGGTAGACCCTCGCCGCCCGCTCCAGGAAGCTGAGCGGGGTAAGGGGAACGTAATTGGCTGCGTTTCGCTCGAGGCCGGTGTCGTAGGGGTTTTTCTCAGGCATCGGTAACTCCCGTGGTTCGTGGCGGCGATTATCCCAGATATGGCCGATTCGGCCAGTGCCCGGGACATTCCCCTTGCAATTGACGCTCGCGGAAAATATTATTGTGCGTTGCAACATAAACTTGGATCTCGACCGGCATGACTGACAAGCCCAGCACGTCGAAAGACGCCGACCTCAATGCGTTGACCCGGCAGTGGATGGATATGTGGAGCCAGGGGGCCCAGGCCATGGCCAACCTGTGGATGGGAGCGATACCCGGCATGAGCGCGCCGTTCTCGACGCCCATGGAGCACTGGCAGAAGATGGTGCACGACATTGCCGACGCATCGGTCAATGCGCAGTCGCTGACCGACGCCCAGACCAAGATGTGGCAGGATTCGATGAAGCTGTGGGCCGGCATGCTGGCGAAGAACGGCGACGGCAGCGTGATCGAACCCGAGCGTGGAGACCGCCGATTCAGATCCGAGCGCTGGAACGACGGCTCGGTGTTCGATTTTCTCAAGCAGTCCTACCTGCTCGCCGCCCGATACATCGAGGACGTGGTCGGTTCGGTCGAAGGTCTCGACGAGAAACGGGCGAAGCAGCTCGCCTTCTACGCCCGTCAGTATGCCGACGCCATGTCGCCTACCAACTTCGCCCTGACCAACCCGGACGTGCTCAACGAGACCGTCGATAGCAACGGTCAGAACCTGATGCGCGGCTTCAACAACATGATCGAGGACCTCAAGAAAGGCGAGGGCAAGCTGCGCATCACCATGACCGACACGGACGCGTTTGAGCTCGGCAAGAACGTTGCCACGACGCCGGGGCAGGTGGTATTCCAGAACGAGTTGATGCAGCTTATCCAGTACGAGCCGACCACGGAGACGGTCTTCAAGCGTCCGCTGCTGGTGATCCCGCCGTGGATCAACAAGTACTACATTCTCGATCTTCGCCCCGAGAACTCCCTCATCCGCTGGCTGGTGTCGAAGGGGCACACGGTGTTCGTCGTATCGTGGGTCAACCCCGACGCGTCGCTGGCCGACAAGGGTTTCGAGGACTATCTCCTGCAGGGACCGGTCGCCGCCATGGACGCGATCGAGCAGGCGACGGGCGAGTCGTCGATGAACGTCATCGGCTACTGCCTGGGCGGGACGTTGCTCGCGGCGCTGTTGTCATACAACAAGTCCATCGGCGATGACCGCGTCAAGTCGGCGACGTTCTTCACCTCCATGATCGACTTCGCCGAGCCGGGAGACCTGGGTGTCTACATCGACGAAATGCAGCTCGAGTCGCTCGAGAAGAAGATGGACGAGCAGGGCTACCTGGAAGGCTCCGACATGGCCAACGCCTTCAACATGCTACGCTCGAACGACCTGATCTGGTCGTTCGTGATCAACAATTACCTGCTCGGCAAGGATCCGGCAGCGTTCGACCTGCTTTACTGGAATTCGGACTCCACCCGCATGCCGGCGCGCATGCACCGCGAATACCTGCGCACGATGTACCTCGAGAACCGGTTCAAGGAGCCCGGCGGCATGGTGCTCAACGACGTCCCGATAGACGTTCGCAGCATCGAGACGCCGTCATACTTCCTGTCCACCGTCGAGGACCATATCGCACCGTGGAAGGCGACCTACATGGGCGCGAAACTGTTCAAGGGGTCGGTCAAGTTCGTGCTGGGTGGTTCCGGACATATCGCCGGCGTGGTCAACCCGGAAGGCTCGCAGAAGTACGGTTACTGGACGAAGACGGGCAAGCTGGTGGATTCCGCCGACGCCTGGATCGAGAGCGCCACGCGGAACGACGGGAGCTGGTGGCCGGACTGGCAGCGCTGGGTCAAGCGGCACGCGGGCGCGCAGGTACCGGCTCGCACGCCCGGTGACGGCGCCCTCGAGATCATCGAGCCGGCCCCCGGCAGCTACGTCAAGCTACGGCTGGACAAGCAGAAAACCGGATCCTGCCTGGGTCTTTGAGACGACCCGGTCAGCGGTCTCCTTACCCGGTCAGCCCAGCGCGCTCCATTGCGCGGTCGATTCGCCCTCGGGTCGCGTCGCTAAGCGGAACGATCGGCAGCCGGCACGATTCGCCGCACAGCCCCAGCCGGGACACCGCGTACTTCGCGCCCGCCGGGCTCGGCTCGGCGAACAGCGCCTCGTGCAGCGGCATCAACAGGTCCTGGTATTCGAGTGCCGCCTTGAAGTCGCCCTCGAGGCAGGCTGTCTGCATTTTCGCGCACAAGGCAGGGGCCACGTTCGCGGTCACCGATATACAGCCCTGCCCGCCGCTGGCGTTGTAGGCGACGGCGGTGGCATCCTCTCCTGACAGCCAGGTGAAAGGCTTGTCGATGCGAACCCGCTCCTTGCCCGGCCGCGACAGGTCCGCGGTGGCGTCCTTCACTCCGACGATACGCGGCAGTTCGGCGAGACGCGCCAGCGTGTCCACGTCGACGCCGATGACGCAGCGCGGCGGAATGTTGTAGATGATGATCGGCAAGGTACAGGCGTCGTGCACGGCTTCGAAATGCCGATACATGCCCTCCTGGTTGGGACGGTTGTAGTACCCCGCGACGTGAAGCAGGGCGTCGGCTCCCGCTTGCTCGGCGTGAATGCTGAAATCGATGGCTTCACGCACGCTGTTGGATCCGGCGCCGGCAATGACCGGTACGCGGCCTGCCACGGCCCTGACCGTTAACTCGACCACGCGCTTGTGCTCGTCGTGGCTCAATGTCGGTGATTCGCCGGTCGTGCCGACGGGAACGATGCCGTGGGTGCCCTGCTCGATATGCCATTCGACCAGGCGAACGAGCGCGTCTTCGTCGACTCGGTCCCCGTCGAAGGGGGTGATCAATGCTACGTAGGATCCTTTGAACATTTCGAAATACGCCTATTCGTGGTTATAGCCGGGCGCTGATTCGTGCGAGTGCGAATAAAAAACCCCCGGCCGTCGAAGGGATCGGCCGGGGGTGATCGAACTGACTGACGCGTTCTGTCTACCCGGCTTCACCCGGACGAGTCCCGACGGGACTCCGGTTTGAGGAATTTCCCGCGTTTAAAGCGGTTTTCGGGAGTGACAGACATGATGCGAGGCATCTATACCGAAGGCGCCAAATCCTGTCAAGGCGCCGGGGGGGCGCTCGAACGTCATGATTCGGGACGCGTGACACCGCGAGCGCGAATCCAGGCGCCACGCGCAGTCACTCGCCTTGACCCGGATGGTGCTTGCTGGCTGCCCCATGGCAAGCGGATGTCGCTTGAAAGCGAAGCGGCCGGCGATGACACAAGGGATACCTCGGCGTGGTACGATTTTCAGTTTCCCCGGATTCTCCCGGGCGCGTCGCGCTGCAAGGATGTCAGCTTGCCCGGCCCGGGTAGTTGGTTCTAATCGTGTATTGAGTGAGAGGCTTGTTATGAAGCGCGCCGTGTTTCTGGTCGTCGCCCTGGTAGCCGTCATCGCCGGACTGGCGGCGGGCTATCTGTTCAGCGGCAAGAGCGAAGAAGTCACCGGTTATCCCGGGTTCGGCGGGGACTTCACGCTCACTTCGAGTGACGGAACCTTTTCGCTGTCGGATTTCCACGACCGGATCGTCGTACTCTATTTCGGTTACGTGAGTTGCCCGGATGCCTGTCCGATGACCATGGGGAAGGTCAGTGCGGCGCTCGAGAAAATGACGCCCGATCAACGCGAGCAGGTTCGCGTGCTGCTGGTGTCGATCGATCCGGAACGAGACACCCCGCAAATGCTCGACAACTACATGTCCTTCTTCGGCGAGGAGTTCCTCGGTGTTACCGGTACACCCGAGCAGATCGACGAGGTGGCGCGAAACTACGGGGTGCTTTACCAGAAGGTTGAAATGCCGGATTCGGGACTCGGTTACACGGTCGATCACACGTCGAACACGTTCGTCATCGGCCGTGACGGCGTCGTCAAGTACATCGTCTCCCACGGCAGCGAGTACATGGAGTACCGCGACCGGATCATCGATGCGATCAACGGCGCCTGATACGCGACAACGACCCGCCGTGCCGTCCCTCGCGGCACGATGTCACGATCCCTGAGGCGCTACCTCGTCCCGCGCGGCGTGCGATGCGCTCGTTCCGGCGGCGTAGAAGCCGTGGAAAGCGGCGAGCACCCGCTCGATATCGGCCGCCGAGACGTCCCGGTGCGTCACCAGTCTCATGGTTGGTTTCTGGCTGCCAGTGACGATACCCTGCGAGCGAAGATGCCGGCGCAGCTCGGCGTGATCGGATTCCCCGACGGTGACGAATACCATGTTGGTCAGTCCCGAGTGGCGACTGACCAGCAAGCCGTCGATGTCGCGCAGTCCCTCGGCGAGGCGGCGGGCATTGTCGTGGTCCTCCGCCAGGCGCGGTACCTCTTGTTCCAGTGCCACCAGCCCGCACGCGGCGAGAATGCCGGCCTGGCGCAGGCCGCCGCCAAGCATCTTGCGGATACGCCGACCCCGCCCGATGAACGCGGAAGTGCCGCACAGGACCGAGCCGACCGGGGCACCAAGGCCCTTGGAAAGGCATACCGAGACCGAGTCGATCTTCTCGCACAACCTCGTGGGTGAAACGTCGAGAGCGGTGCAGGCATTGAACAACCGCGCGCCGTCCAGGTGTACCTCGAGTCCGTGCTCGTGCGCCAGATCGGCGAGCGCATCCTGGTGATCGACCGCTACCGGGATGCCGTTGAACGCGTTCTCCAGGCACAGCAGGCGCGTCACCGGGTGGTGCGGGTCGTCCGGGCGGATGGCCGCGGCCACGGCATGCGGATCGAGGCGCCCGTCTTCCGGCGTCGGCAGCGGGTGCGGCGCCAGGCCGCCAAGCACCGCGGACCCGCAGGCCTCGTACTTGAATACGTGAAACTGGTCTGCGCAGATGAACTCCTCGCCGCGGCCGAGGTGGGACATCAGGGCGGTCAGGTTCGACTGCGTGCCGCTGGTGACGAACAGGCCCGCTTCCTTGCCGAGGCGCTCGGCCATCGCCTCTTCCAGGCGTCGGACGGTCGGATCGCCGCCGTAGACGTCGTCGCCGAGTTCGGCGCTCGCGACGGCTTCCATCATCGCCGCCGAGGGAAGCGTCACGGTATCGCTGCGAAGGTCAATCAGTCCGGATTCGCTCATGCTTCGATCGCTCTTGAAGTGTGTCGCCGCGCGAGTTGCGGGCATCGTCCCGGCGTGCCGCGGGGCTTCAGGTTAACGGTATTCTGCCGTATCCGGCAACGACGATGCGGCTCACGTTCGTAGCGGTTATAATTCGCCGCCCATGAATTCGCCCGTCCGCGTCCCGCGTCCCGTCCCTGAATCACCGTCCGCGTCGTCCGTTCGACCGGGGCAGCGCTGGATCAATCACGCGCGACCCGAACTTGGACTGGGCATGGTCGTTGCCGCCGAGGGGCGCACCGTGACCCTGCGATTCGGCGACCAGTCCCGGGACCATATCTTCGCCCTGGAATCCGCCCCGTTGTCGCGTATCCGGTTCACTGCCGGCGACGTGGTGCGTACCGACGACGGCGCCCGCCTGGCCATCGACGGCGTGATCGAGCGCGAAGGCATCTACGTTTATTCCGGCACGGACATCGACGGCAGCCGCGTCGAGATCGTCGAAACGCTGATTGCCGCCGACCAGTCCTTCAACCGGCCCGCCGAACGGCTCCTGCACGGGCATATCGACGACGATCGCTGGTTTTCCCTGCGCCACCGCACGCTCGCCGAGCGTCATCGACTTCTCGCCGACCCGTTGTGGGGACTGCTCGGCGGTCGAACCGCCTTGCTGCGCCACCAGCTCTACGTCGCCCACGAAGTCTCCCGGCGGCATGCGCCGCGCGTTCTGCTCGCCGACGAGGTCGGCCTGGGGAAGACCATCGAGGCGGGGCTGGTCGCGCATCGCCAACTGCTCGGCGAGCAGGTGCGCCGAGTGTTGGTCGTGGTGCCCGAGACGTTGGTGCACCAGTGGCTGGTGGAGATGCTCAGGCGTTTCAACCTCGCCTTCAGCGTGTTCGACGCCGATCGCTGCGATGCGATGCAGTCCGCCGACGGCGACGCCGAAGTGGACGACGAGGACCATCGAAATCCATTCCTCGAGGAGCAACTCGTCCTGGTCAGCCGGGAATTCCTCGCCGACGACGCCAGTCGCCTGGCACAGTGCCGCGACGCGTCTTTCGACCTGTTGATCGTGGACGAGGCCCATCACCTCGAACCCGGCGAATCGGCGGTCGGTCGCGCCTACCACATGGTGGAATCGCTGGCCGAGGTCATTCCCGGCGTTCTGCTTCTGACGGGAACGCCTCACCAACTGGGCACGGCCGGTCACGTCGCCCGCCTGCGGCTGCTCGATCCGCATCGGTATCGCGATGCCGGCGTGCTCGAGACCGAGCAACGCGAGTTCGAACCGGTTGCGGACCTGGTGGACGCATTGCTCGGCGAGGTGCCTCTGGACGACGAACAGCAGGGCGCGCTTCGCGATCGGGGCGTTGTCGACGATCTCGACGACGACTGGGTATCCGACCGCGAAAAGCGCGATCGCGTCATCGACCGCCTGCTGGATCGCTTCGGGACGGGCCGCGTGATGTTCCGCAATACGCGCGAGGCCATGAACGCGTTTCCCCCTCGCCGGGTTTTCGCTCACGACCTGGGAGCGTCGCCGTTCGCGTCTGTCGCCACCGACGACACCATCGACGAACTGCTCTACCCGGAACGCGGTTTTATCGAGCGGGAAGGCATCGACCGGTGGTCGAACGTGGATCCGCGCGTGAAGTGGCTCGAAGAATGGCTCGCTATCCATCCCGGCGAACGGGCCCTGGTGATCTGTTCCAGCCGCGACGTGGCGGCGGCACTCAACGAGACACTCAAGCAACGAACGGGAATTCGCGGCGCCGCGTTTCACGAGGGGCTCTCGCTGCTCGAGCGCGATCGCGCCGCCGCCTGGTTTGCCGATGACACCGATAATTGCCAGGTGCTGGTTTGTTCGGAGATTGGCAGCGAGGGGCGCAATTTCCAGTTTGCCCGGCACCTGGTGCTGTTCGACTTGCCGTTGTCCCCTGACCTACTGGAACAGCGAATCGGGCGTCTCGACCGGATAGGGCGTCGCGACGACGTGATGATCCAGG
>JAUIEZ010000189.1 GCA_030429665.1 Gammaproteobacteria bacterium
TGCGCAATGGGCGGCCCTGGAGCGGCACCTTCGCCGCCGCGTCGGACCTGCGCCTGCGCCTGGCGGAGGAGACGTGCACCTCGGACCTCGCGGCGCTCTGGTCCGGCCGGGCCGCCTGCCCCGTGGCCCGGCAAATCGTCATCGGCACAGCCGCCATCGCCCTGGACACCCTGGGGCATGAGGATGCCGAGGGTCTGGCAGAGACGCTCTGGCACGCCCGCCCCCTCCCCCTCGCCGCCTGAAGGAGCGCGCAGATGCAGAGCTTTCCCATGTTCATCCGCACCACCGGCAGGCGCGTGGTGATCGCGGGCGGGGGCGAGCAGGCGGCGCAGAAGGCCCGCCTGATGCTGAAGACCGACGCGCGGATCATCCTCGCCGCGCCTGTGCTCGAGGATGAACTGGCCGCCCTGGCCCGCGCGGGACGGGCGGAACATCACCCCAGCCACCCTGACATGGCGCTCCTTGCCGGGGCCGCCTTTGCCTTCCTCGCCACCGGCTGCGCCGAGACCGATGCCCGCCTGCACGGCCTGCTTGATCGCCTCGTTGCCGGTGAGTTCCACGATACGCCCGGGGCGCACGTCGTGCTCGTCGAAGTAGCGCTGCATCGCGGCGCGCGTACCCGAGCCCGCCTCGCGCACCACGAATCCGCGCCCGTCCAGATCCGCCGGCGCCAGTCGCCGACGCTTCGCCAACTCGTCGTCCGGCGCGGCGATGATTACCAGCGGGTTGATCTTGAACGGTTCGAAGACGAGATCGGCATTCTCGGGCGGCTCGCCCATGAGCACGATATCGGGCTCGTTTCGCTCGAGCTTGTGCAGGATGTCGCGCCGGTTGGTCACGTCCAGGAATATCTGGATGTCGGGATACTCGCGGGTGAATTCGCCCAGCAGCTTGGTGGCGAAATAATTCACCGTCGACACCACGCCGATCCTCAGCCTGCCGCCGTCGACGCCTTGCAGGTCGTTGAGCTCGTTGCGCGCGCTCCGCAGGCAGTCGGCGATGCGGCGGCTGTGCGCCAGCAGCACGCGGCCGGGTTCGGTGAGGTAGATTTTCTTGCCGACCTGCTCGAACAACGGCAGCTCGATCGACGACTCGAGCTGCTTGATCTGCATGGACACCGCGGGCTGCGTGAGGTGTAGCTCCTCCGCCGCCTTGGTGAAGCTCGAATGCCGCGCAACCGCCTCGAAGACTTGTAGCTGGCGAATGGTGAAATGCATCGATCCGTTCCGGCCGGCGCGCCGACGATCGGCGCGCGTTGGCATCGTTCCGGTCTTCTCCGGATTCGGATATGAATATATATAAGCTTATGGGAGAAATAAAGACAATTAACTTTATCTTATGGATCCCCTTGCATATATTGGCGGCAAACTCCGCGGGTCGCGCCCGGCCGAGAAGCGGAGAGCAGATTTTTTGTTTTGCGAGGATCAGGCCAATGTCGATGAAGCACCCCGTGGTGGCGGTGACCGGCTCGTCGGGCGCGGGTACGAGCACCGTCAAGCTGGCGTTCGAGCACATGTTCCTGCGTGAAGGCGTCACGCCGTGTGTCATCGAGGGCGACAGTTTCCACCGCTTCGATCGCGCGCAGATGAGGGCGCGCCTGGAGGAGGCGCGCGCCCGGGGCGGTTACCTCAGCCATTTCAGTGCCGAGGCCAATCATTTCGATCGCATCGAGGCGACCTTCAGGCAGTACGGTGAGGATGGCTCCGGTCAGCGGCGGCGCTACCTGCACAGCGAGGAGGAGGCGGCCGTGTTCAACCAGGAGCCGGGCACGTTCACGCCCTGGGAGGACATTCCCCCCAATACCGACATCCTGTTCTACGAGGGGCTGCACGGCGCGGTAGTCAACGGCACCGTCAACGCCGCGCGCTACGCGGACCTGAAAATCGGCGTGGTACCCATCGTGAACCTGGAATGGATCCAGAAGATTCACCGCGACACGGCCCAGCGCGGCTATTCCGCCGAGGCGGTGACCGAGACCATACTCGGCCGCATGCCGGACTACATCAAGTACATCCTGCCGCAATTCTCGCGCACCGACATCAACTTCCAGCGCGTGCCGACGGTGGACACGTCCAACCCGTTTATCGCGCGCGACATTCCCTCGCCGGACGAGAGCTTCGTCGTCATTCGCTTTCGCGACCCGAAAGCTTTCGACGTCGATTTTCCCTACCTGCTGTCGATGCTCCACGACTCGTTCATCTCGCGCCGCAATACCATGGTCGTGCCGGGGGGCAAGATGGGACTAGCCATGGAGGTCATCCTGGCGCCAATTCTCGACAACATGATCGAGCGCAGCCGCCGCCTGCGCGAGCTCTAGCGACCTTTCGACGGTCAGGCCGCCGCGGATTCGCGGCCGGCCTCGAATCGCGCCCGCGCCGAGCCGTCGTCCAGCACGCGGCGTACCTCGTCGGCTGCCGAAGACGCGCTCACGCATCTTTCCAGGTGCATCAGGCAGATCGCCGCGGCGTACACCAGGCTGTCGCGAAAGGGACCGGGCGCACCGTCGAGCGCATCGAGACCGAGCCGCGCCGCCTCCGCGGCCACCGCGTACGCATCGATGCTGGCGAAGGGCTGCCCCTCGGGTTCATGGTGCTCGGCTTCGGCGGGCAACGGCGCGATGCGCAGTGACTGTTCGATGCCGAAGTCCGTCGGCGACAACCTGATTTCGGCCTCCTCCGCGTCGCCTTCGAAACGTACGAACTTCGACGGCTGGCTCAGCGACGGAACGACGCCGCCCTCGACGCCGCGCACGATCATCGCCGAGGCGTAGCCGGCCTGCCGCGCGAGGCGCACGTAGCGCGGAGGGTAGGGCTTGTGCACGTAGCCGGTCATCAGGTGCGTGCGACGCGCGCGCAAGGGATGCAGCAACACCTCGAGCGTGGTTATCACGGTGCGCTTGACCATCTGCGTCCTCAGGCCCAGCAGGCCGTGCAAGGCGGGGCAGAACCGCGACTGGTCGATGTAGCCCCAGCCGACCTGCGGATCGGTCAACCGCGCCGCCACCGCCGAAGGCAAGCCGTGCACGTCGACACCCGCGCGGCGAAGAATCATGTGGTGGGTGACACCGTACTTGGGGCCGACAGACTCCGCGCCGGTGACCACCGACGGTACGCCGAGAGCGGCCAGCACCGGCGGCAGAAAGCTGGAAGCAGGCGTGCCGCGCACGAATCCGTCGTACGGGTCGGCAATTTCCACCACGTCGTCGAGGTCGACGTCGACGCCGCGGACCGCGCCGAGCAGTGCGTCGAGCACGCCGGCCTCCTCGTCCGCGCTCTCGCGCTTCATGCGCAGGGCGATCAGGAAAATGGCGGCCTGGACCGGGTCGGCCTCGTGCGTCAGCACCTGCCGCATGCCGGCGCTTGCCTCCTCGCGTCCGAGGTCCTTGCTGAGTTCCGGGCCGGTGGCCACGCGCTGAATCAGCGAACGCATTTGCGCCTGCGAAGTCGTGAAAACGTGGTTGTTCATGCCGTCTGCCGATGGTCTGTGAGGTGGCCGGCGCACCCGCGAAGGTTCGCGGGCCGGCCGGTCCGAACGAGTGTATCGCACCACGCCCGCCGCGCCGCATATCCCGCATGGGACACACCGCGCTCACCTTGTCGCTGCCCGCGCGCCTCGTTGCCGCGTCTTGTCGACGGGCCGGAGACACCCGGATGATGCGGGACATCGGTCACGAACACGATCGCTGACCCATCGGGATCGAGCGGATCGCGTCGACGATCCCCGACGCGGCACGGGCGAACGGTCTTCGCGCCCAGGCCGGCAATCGCCCGGCATACCGCCCGGGGGACCGTCTCCGTCCACCCCCGTCGGGGGGTGGCGTCGGCTCCCCCGAATCGACATACTGGCGGGAAACCAAACCAACGGAGCCGGCCGTGACCGAGCGCGACGACGTGGAACTTGCCAGCGGCATCACCGCCTTCGAGGGCAAGCACTTCGCCCAGGCACTGAAACTGCTTGCACCGCTCGCCGACGCGGGCGAACCCGAGGCGCTCTATCGCGTCGCCATCATGCACCAGAACGGTCTCGGCGTCGTGCGCAACGAACTCAAGGCGTTCGGATGCATGAAGCGCGCCGCCGAAGCGGGCCACGCCCTGGCCCAACACGGCCTCGGCTTCATGTACATGGAGGGCGACTGCGTCGAACGAAACGGCGAAAAAGCCGTGCACTGGTTCTCCCGCGCCGCCGACCAGGGGCTTGCCGGCTCCCTGACCACGCTCGCCATGATGTACCGGGACGGCACGCTGGTGGAAAAGGACGAGGCGCTCGCCACCCGCTTGCTGGAGAAGGCCGGATTCTGACCGCCGCTTCGCGCGCCGGCGTTCGCCGGCGGGCGCGATGGCGTCACGAACTGCACGAAAGCATCGAGCAGCCGGCGCGATGGCGGGCCCACTCCGGACGGCGCGCGGCATAGTCCTCGCGGCCGGGCTGCTCGTCATAGGGGCGTCGCATGACGTCCAGCAAGGTCTCCACCTCCGCGTAGTCGCCTTTCTCCGCCGCGTCGATGGCGACCTGCGCCAGGTAGTTGCGTAATACGTACTTCGGGTTGACCCGGTTCATAGCCGCGCGACGCGCGTCGTGGTCGCGACCGTCGCGGGAGAGGCGCGCCCGGTAGCGTTTCACCCAGTCGTCGAGGTGGACGAAATACTCGTCCGTCAGTTGGTCTTCCAGGTACCACGCCGGCGCCAGCAACGCGCGCGGGTCGGCGTCATCGTCGAGATCGGCGAGCAGGCGAAAGAACAGTGTCATGTCGGTCTCCACCATACCGAGCAGGCGCAGTGTCTCTTCGATCAGCTCGCCGTCACCATCCTCGAATGCCGACAATCCGAGCTTGGATGCCATCATCGCCTGCCAGCGTTCGTTGAAGCGGGAGGCAAAGCCTTCGAGTGACGCCTGCAACGGTTCCGGATTCCCGATCAACGGATAGATCGCGTTGGCCAGCTGGTTGAGATTCCAAAGCGCGATGCGCGGCTGGTTGCCGAAGCAGTAGCGGCGCCCGGAGGCGTCGGTCGTGTTGGGCGTCCAGCGCGGATCGTAGTCCTCCAGCCAGCCATAAGGGCCGTAGTCGATGGTCAGCCCGAGGATGGACATGTTGTCCGTGTTCAGCACGCCGTGCACGAACCCGACGCGCATCCAGTCGACCACGAGGTCGGCCGTGCGCCGGCACACTTCTTCGAACCACGCCGCATGGATAGCGGCCGGGTCGTCGCTGCCGCGCGGGTCACCGAGGTGAGGAAACTCGGTGGCAATGGTGTAGTCGACCAGCGTCTTGAGAATGTCCGTCTCGCCGCGCGCGGCGTGGATCTCGTAGTTGCCGAAGCGCAGGAAGCTCGGCGCCGCGCGACACACGACCGCGCCCGGCTCTGTGCGCGGGTGGCCGTCGTAGAACATGTCGCGCACCACGCCCTCGCCGGTGGCGACCAGCGACAGCGCCCGGGTGGTGGGAATCCCGAGGTGATGCATGGCCTCGCTGCACAGGAACTCGCGCATCGACGAGCGCAGTACCGCCAGGCCATCGGCCATTCGCGAGTAGGGCGTCTTGCCGGCGCCCTTGAGTTGCAGCATCCAGCGCGCGCCGCCGCGGGTAACGACCTCGCCCAGGTTGATGGCACGGCCGTCGCCGAGCTGGCCGGCCCATTGGCCGAACTGGTGGCCGCCGTAGCAGGCGGCATGGGGATCCATGCCGTCGAGCAGCCGGTTACCGGCGAACGTCTCGAGAAACTCGCGCGTGCGGGCCACTGCCGGATCGAGTTCCAGGGCGTCCAGCATCTCCGCCGATACCGCGATCAGCGTCGGCGACGCGGCGGCCCGCGGCAACACGCGGCTGAAGCATGCACCGGGTGTCTGGCGTACCTGGTTCGGCCCGTCGTCGCCGGGCAGCTCGGCGAGCGACGGATTGCGGATATCGAGATCGAAGAGGTCCAGGGGACGGACCGTGGCGTCCATGGTGCGCATTCCCGGGGTAAGGCCCTGACGGATGTGAATTCCGCGCGCGTCACGCGCGATCGAGGTTACAGTCTGGGCGCCGAACGGACCAAAATCAATGGCGCGCCGCGTACGGCCATGTCGGCGCAGGAAACCCAGTGCCGCCCGGTCGCGACCGGCACGCGGCGATCTCAGATGCTGAGCAACAGGAAATTGCGTTCCCAGGAACTCACCACCTGGTTGTACTTGGACAGCTCGAGGTTCTTCACCTCGACGAATGCATCCACGAAGCGCTCGCCGAGCATGTCGCGCAGCGGCTTGCACTCGTCCAGCTTGCTCAGCGCCTCGGGCAGGTGGCGGGGCAGGGTAAATTCGAGCTCGTGGGCATCGCCCTCGGTTACCGGTCCCGGCCGACGGCCGTCCATCACGCCCAGCAACCCGCAGGCGAGCGTCGCGGCGAAGGCGATATAGGGATTGGCATCGGCGCCGCCGATGCGGTTTTCCACCCGCCGCGCCTCGGGCCCCGAATCGGGAATGCGCAGACCGCAGGTGCGGTTGTCGCGTCCCCAGTGCAGGTTGATAGGCGCGTCCGACTCCAGTCGCATGCGCCTGAAGGAATTCACGTTGGGGCAGAAAAGCGCGGTGGCCGGCTCCACGTAGGTCTGCAGGCCGGCGACGTAATGCAGCAACGCGTCGCGGTCGGTGCCATCCGCGTTTGAAAAGATGTTCTTGCCGGTCGCGGACTCGACCACGGACTGGTGAATGTGCATGGCCGAACCGGGCTCGGCTTCGTGCGGCTGGGCCATGAAGGTGGCGTACATCTCGTAGCGCAGCGCCGCCTTTCGCACCACGCGCTTGAACAGGAACACCTGGTCGGCGATGTCCATCGGATCGCCGTGACGAAAGTTGATCTCGAGCTGCGCCGGCCCCGCCTCGTGAGCCATGGTGCCGATCTGGATGCTGCAGGCTTCGCAGTAGTCGTAGATCAGGTTGACCACCGCGTCATATTCGTTCGCGGCCTCGATGCCGTAGGCCTGGCGACCCGCTTCGCGGCGCCCGGACAGTCCCACGGGCACGCCGAGGGGCAGGTCGGGGTCGGTGTTCTTCTCCACCAGGTAGAATTCGAGTTCCGGCGCGACGATGGGTTTGAGTCCTCGTTCCGCGTATGCCCGGAGCACCCGCGCCAACACCGAGCGCGGCGCGAAGTCGACGAGGTTGCCGCGCTTGTCCCGCGCATTGCAGATGATCTGCGCGGTGGGGCATTCGTACCAAGGCACGATGCGCACGGTGGTGGGGTCCGGCGCCATGAAGATGTCCAGGTCCACCTCGGCGGCCACCTTGGTGTAGTAGTCGCTCTCGCCGGTGACGGACTGGATCAGCGCGGTCTCCGGCACGCGCAGGCCGTCGGTGGTGAGCGCCGAGATGAACTCGTTGCGGGGCACGATCTTGCCGCGCATGACACCGTTGACGTCCGGCAGCAGGCACTCGACTTCGTCGATGTTGCTGTCGCGCAACCACTGCACCAGTTCCTCCTCGTCGGCTATTACCGGCGGCGTGTAACG
>JAUIEZ010000190.1 GCA_030429665.1 Gammaproteobacteria bacterium
CACGGTTCTGCGCATCGACAGCAACTCGCGTTTATCGAGATCCGATACATCTTTTCCGTTGATTCGTATACTTCCGGATGTAATCTTCTGGATCTGAACGATGGACTTCCCAAGGGTCGACTTTCCACATCCGGATTCACCCACCAATCCGACCGTCTGATTTCTGGGTATCGAGAACGTGACATCGTCGATCGCAGTCGTAACACGTTTTCTCGACGAGAAAACGACTTTCAGATTTTCGACGGAAACTATCGCGTCTCGGTTCATGAGCGGGCTTCCCGTTCTCGAACGAAACAACGATACTCCCGGCCGCTCGAAATGGCTGTCGATTTCGGCACGGCGGTCGTACAGATTTCGGACGCATACTCACACCGGGGCTCGAACGCGCAACCGCTCGGCATGTTCTCCAAAGAAGGAACGATCCCCTTTATCTCTTTCTTTGGCCTCTTGGACTCGTTCTCCTCGTTGAAAGAAATCGTCGATGCCAACAACGCGCTGCTGTACGGATGAATCGGATCACTATAGAGGCTTCTTAGCGGCGCTTCCTCGACCTTCCATCCCGCGTACATCACCATCACCCTATTGGCCATATGGGCAACCACGCCGAGGTCGTGTGTGATAAGGATCATCCCCATACCCAACTCTGTCTGCAGATTACTCAACAGTTCGAGCACCTCCGCCTGAATCGTGACGTCGAGTGCCGTGGTCGGTTCGTCGGCGATGAGCAATTTCGGATTGCACGCGATCGCAATTGCGATCATTACCCTTTGGCGCATACCACCGGAAAGACGATGAGGGTACTCCCCAAACAGTTGTTCCGGACGGGGTATCTTGACCAGGGCTAACAGTTCGATCGCGCGCGATTTCATATCGCGTTTCGACAATGAACCGTGCACCCGCAGGGTTTCCAATATTTGCTCGCCGATCGTCAGAACCGGATTCAAGGACGTCATCGGCTCTTGAAATATCATGCCGATATCGCCCCCTCTTACCTTCTGCAACTCTGACTCCGGCTGTCCCACGAGGTCCCTGCCGTCCAGCGAGATCGAGCCGCTACTGATTCTCGCTATTCCCTTCGGAAGCAGCTGCATGATCGCGAGAGCCGTTAATGATTTGCCGCAACCCGATTCACCGACAATGCAAAGGGTTTCACCCTTGTTCACCGCAAACGAGACTTCGTGAACCGCGGTAACCGCCATCGGCTGGTGCCCGATCTCTATCGAGAGGTTGTCGACAGACAGTATGGGGAGTCTGCTCACGTCGACCTGCCTTTGTTTCGCGGATTCAATGCGTCGTTCAAACCCTCACCAACTATCGTAAGGGAAAGCACTACGAGTACTATCGCGATTCCCGGCACGGCGGTCATGTAGGTCGCGTTGCGCAACATGTCCCTTCCCGCCCCGATCATGCTTCCCCAGCTCATAACGTTTGGATCGCCCAAGCCCAGGAACGCCAATGCGGACTCGATGAGTATCGCGTACGCGACGGTCACCGACGCGGTAACGATAATGGGAGAAAGCGAGTTCGGTAGTATCTGTGTAGCGATTATTCGCAGCGGACTCATTCCGATTGCCACACTGGCCTGAACGAACTCCCGGTCCCGCAAACTGATAAACTCCCCCCTTGATAATCGCGCAATTGTCGGCCACGAAATAAGCGCAATCGCGATAACGATGACGAATATGGACGGCTCAAAGATGGACACGAACACGACCGCGAATACGAATGGCGGAATCGTTTGAAACAAATCGATCACCCTCGACAGGATATTGTCGATTAGCCCACCGTAGTACCCCGCGAGCGATCCGACTATCAGCCCAACAACGACCGCGGACAACGTGCTTGTCGTCCCGATCAAGAGAGACACCCTGGAGCCATGGAATATGCCGGCCGCAAGGTCACGACCGAGCATGTCCGTACCCAGCGGGTGGTTCATATCGACGCCGGGTGGGATAAACGGTTTGGCGACCATCATCCATGGCCCTTCCGGAAACACGATGGATGCCGAAAAGGCAATTATCAGCGTCAAGAGAAGTACGAATACCGCAACCGCCACCGGAATGTTGCTGCACAACCTTCCTAGAAACTTTAAAAAGCGCGCCATGCTAGCGAATCTCGATCCTGGGATCGAGAAAGGTGTACACAACGTCCAGCAGAATATTGAGTACGACTACGAAAATTGAACTGAACAAGAGAATACCCATCAACAGGTTAAAATCTCTCTGTGTTATTGCATCAAACGCGAGACGACCCAGTCCCGGCCAGGCGAACACCGTTTCGATTATCAACGAACCGCCGAGCAATGATCCGAGCTGCATGCCAACCATGGTCACCATCGGCAACATGGCGTTGCGCAGCACGTGTTTGAAGGCTATGACGTTCTCGGAGAGGCCTCGCGCACGCGCCGCTCGAACATAGTCCTGGTTGTACACCTCTAGCATCGAGGCCCTCATCAGTCTCGTGTACACCGCCACATAGAACAACGATAGCGTCACGGTCGGGAGTATCAAGTGCATCGTTATGTCGATTGCACGTTCGATACCTTCATGATTCGCGGTAATCGATTCCATGCCCGAAGACGGCAGCCAACCCAGTTTCACGGAAAACAGGACGATCAACATCAGGCCCAACCAGAACAGTGGGATCGAGTACGCAACAAGAATGAATACGGATATCAGCCTGTCCTTGAGCTTGAACACGTTCTTGGCCGCGACAACTCCCAGGATGGTGCCCAGAATGAATGACAACGCGATGGTTGCGCCCATCAAGATCATCGTAGCAGGCATTCTTTCCAACACGAGAGCCGATACATCCGTGTTGTGCCGGAACGAGAAGCCTAGATCGAGTTGCAAAAGGTTCTTCAGGTAGTAAACAAGCTGTACGTAAAGCGGTTGGTCGAGGCCGTACTTGGCGCGAAGATCCTCCATGTATTCCGGGTTTGCCGCGCCGGCCTCACCGGCGAGGATCTCCACGGCATCGCCCGGGGCCAGATTGATCAAGATGAAATTGAGGATCGCGATGCCAATGATGATTGGCACCGCCTGGACGAGTCTGTTCAGCACATAAAGATGAATCTTCATCGACGAATAGAGCTGTCTTACTCGGTTCGTATCGAGCCAGATTGAGCTTTCGGCACCGCGCCCGGGACCTGCTAGCCTTTCCGGGTAGCGAGCAGATTGATCATCTCGTACGCGATCGTCGCCGCCGCCAACGAAGTCAGTTCCGCATGGTCATAGGCCGGCGATACTTCGACGATGTCGGCCCCCACCAGATGTATTCCGGATAAATATCGAAAAACCTGCAAGATTTCCCTGGTCGTCAACCCGGCCACCTCGGGCGTTCCCGTACCGGGCGCATGGGACGGGTCCAGTACGTCAATATCGATCGAAAGATAAACAGGGTGCGATCCAACGCGGTCGCGAATTCTTTTTGCTACGTCCATTGGCGACGTCGTCTGGAACTCGTCACAATGGATGACCTTGAATCCAAGCTCTTCATCGTTCGCAAGATCCAGGCGACTGTATAGTGGGCCGCGAATACCGACGTGCATCGAGGCGTCATCGCGAAACAGCTTTTCCTCCGCGGCCCTGCGAAACGGTGTGCCATGCGTGTATGGCGCCCCGAAGTAGGTGTCCCAGGTGTCGAGATGGGCATCGAAATGCACGAGGGCTACGGAGCCGTGGCGTGAATGCATCGCGCGCAACAGGGGCACCGCGATCGTGTGGTCGCCGCCAAGTGTCACGATGCTATCGACCTTTCCGAGCAACTCGCCTGCGTGTTTTTCGATCGCGTCGATCGCCTCGGCGATCGAAAACGGATTACAGGAGACGTCTCCGGCGTCCGCCACTTGCAGGTGCTCGAACGGTTCGCAATCGTATTGCGGGTGATATTGTGTTCGTAGATGACGCGATGCCTGCCGGATGGCCTGGGGCCCGAATCGCGCGCCTGGGCGGTAGCTGGTACCGGCGTCGAAGGGTACGCCGAGTATCGCGACGTCGCACCGCTCCACGTCTCGAAGTTCAGGCAGCCTGGCAAATGTTGACGGCCCGGCGAATCGCGGGACAGTAGTGCCGTCGACGGGTTTGACGGTCGTTTTTTTGTTGCTTTCGCTCATGGATCGCTCGTTCCTGATCGAATGACTGCACTACTACGACAACATCGTGCATCGCAGCATTCTACGAGCCCTGGAACGAAGTTGGTTTCCGGTTGTTCGATGTCTACTTCGACAGGAATCGAAGTAAGCACGCAGACCGAATCGGGTGGCCAAACTGAAAACCAACGCACCGCTCCGATTTGTCATCCGACTCCCGGGACTGTTGGGAACACGTCAGACGGTGAACCTGTTTCGACTCGAAGAGATGTCGATGGCGAGGTGATGTGATCGGCGTCCGGCGCGCGGGCAGTGACCAGGCACACAACAGATTGGCCGGTACAACTAAGGTTGGTCGAAATTCAACACGATGAGATTGGAAACGCGTCGTGCCATGCGCGATGGCGCGACGGCTAAGGGCAATTTCGAAGTACGGATGCTGGCCAGACGCGCGAACGATACCTGTTTACGATTACGCCTGCGCAGGAATTGCTTTCGCTGACGAGGGCACCACGGTTCCGGGGAAGCTTGGATTAGCAGTGGGCCGGGATTCGTACCCGGCGTGACGCTGGCGGCACTCACTAGTCGAGCGATACAAGAAATCTCTCCGTTGCCTGCAACCGAGCGGGGAAGTCTTACCGGGCAACTGTTACCGGCCTCACCGTTCCCTGTCACGGGATTCGCGTTATGGATTGGCAGGCGACCGAACGCGAACGGACGAACGTTCTCCGGACTCGAGAGTGCGGCGTCGGACTGCGCGCACGTCTCGACTTCAGGCGAGAATTGATAGAGACGGCGATGTCTCGGCCCTGGTGACGATCGACAAGGACGGCGACGACAGCAAACCGAGCAACATGGTCGAAGGCACGGAACACATCTCGACAGCAAGCAAAGGACTGACATGCCTCGGGCATGTTGACGAGTTCTTCAAACAGATGAGGTCGAGAGCACTCCCGCTTGGTACCGAAGCGGCCGCAATCTCACCGGGCTACGACACGCAGACATTCGATGCAGCAACCGGCCGACTGCGGGAGATTCCCATGGCGGCCGGGCGTCAGGAAGGGGTTGTGGCGATGCGAAACGGACCCAGGCGGCCTCAGCCCGCCGCGTTTTCTTCCGTTTCGTACGGGATCGACACGCAAGTTGTTGATTTAAATGGCGTCCCCAAGGGGATTCGAACCCCTGTTGCCGGCGTGAAAGGCCGGTGTCCTAGGCCGACTAGACGATGGGGACGGGACGAACGTCGGGAAAATTGGTGGAGCCAGGCGGGATCGAACCGCCGACCTCAACACTGCCAGTGTTGCGCTCTCCCAGCTGAGCTATGGCCCCACGGAAAGGGCGCGTACTTTACTGACACGAAGCAGCCTGGTCAAGCATTTTGGGCCGCGCGAGCGGCGATAAAGTCCAGCGCCCGGTCCAGGCGTCTCAGCGTCTTCTCCTTGCCGACGAGTGCCAGCGTCACGTCGATGGCCGGGGTGGCGGCGGTGCCGGAAACGGCCACCCGGATGGGCTGGGCCAGCTTGCCGAGTTTTTCGCCATGGTCTTCGGCCGTGGCGACGACATGGGCATGGATGGACTCCGCCCGCCAGTCGCCCTCCCCTTGCAGTCGTCCACGCACGTCTCGCAGCATGTGCTCGGCCACCGGACGCAGGTGCTTCTTCGCCGCGGTCGCGTCGTAATCGTCAAATTCCTGGAAAAAATACAGGCTTTTCTCGGCCATTTCGACGATGGTCCGCGCACGTTCCCGCAAGGCCTCGACGACGGCACCCAGTTCCGGGCCTTCGGCCGTGTCCACGCCCAGCTTCTCCAATTGCGCGCCCAGCAATTCCCGCAGGCGTTTCGAATCACAGGCCTTGATGTAGTGCTGGTTCAGCCACAGGAGTTTTTCGGGGTCGAAGCTGGAAGCCGCACGGTTGACCTCGCCGATATCGAAGAGCGAGATCATTTCCTCGTCGGAGAATATCTCCTGGTCGCCGTGAGACCATCCCAGGCGCACCAGGTAGTTGCGCATGGCCTCCGGCAGGACGCCCATGTCACGGTACTCCAGCACGCTGACCGCGCCGTGGCGCTTCGACAGGCGCTGACCGTCCGGGCCGAGGATCATCGGCAAGTGGGCATAGACCGGCGGCTCGCCGCCCAGCGCCTTGAGAATGTTGATCTGCCGCGGCGTGTTGTTGACGTGGTCGTCGCCGCGGATGACATGGCTGATGCGCATGTCTAGATCGTCCACCACCACGCAAAAATTGTAGGTCGGCGTGCCATCGCTGCGGGCGATGATCAGGTCGTCGAGTTCGTCGTTGCTGATGGTGATGCGGCCCTTGACGGCGTCCTCCCAGCTGACCACGCCATCCACCGGATTGCGGAAACGGACGACCGGGTCGACCCCCTCGCGGGGCGTCGAACGGTCCCGGCACAGGCGGCTGTAGCGCGGTTTCTCGCCCCGGGCGCGCTGCGCCTCGCGCTCGGCTTCCAGCTCCTCGCGCGTGCAGTAGCAGTGATAAGCGGTGCCGTCGTCGAGCATCCGCTCGATGACCTCGCGGTAACGGTCCATGCGCTCGGTCTGGTAAAACGGTCCCTCGTCGGCGACCAGTTCCATCCACTCCATGCCTTGCAGAATGGCGTCGATGGAGGCCGGCGTGGACCGCTCCCGGTCGGTATCCTCGATCCGCAGCACGAAGGTCCCGCCGTGGCGGCGGGCGTAGAGCCAGCAGAACAGCGCGGTGCGAACGCCGCCGATGTGCAGGTAACCGGTGGGACTGGGGGCAAATCGGGTGCGGACGGACATGAGACGGCGAAGTGCGGCGGGTGGTCTTTCGGGCGGCGAATTCTAATGTATAATCGCCTCCCTCGCATAGCTTGGGCGGTTAGCTCAGCGGGAGAGCACTGCCTTCACACGGCAGGGGTCGCTGGTTCAATCCCAGCACCGCCCACCAGAATTTCAGACACTTAGACCAGCATCCCCGGCGAGACGCCGTGCCGGCGAACCGCTGACTCCGTTCTGCAACACTTCGAGAAACTCCATCGCGGGTATCCGCCCTCGGAGGCGGCTATTCTCCGTCTCGTCCCGATGGCCGGGGTGCGGAGGTCGCGCAGTATGAATCGACCTGGGCCATAAAGGAATTCACGAAACCACGATAGATGACGGGTGTTTCCTTCATCAGCGTGTCAACCAGGTCGGAAGCCGGCGCTGCGAAGCAGAAATACAGGTCCGTGTTCCATGTGCCGCGGTACACGATGTCCTGCCTCACGGTCATGCCGAGCTTCGTGTAGACCTTCGCCAAATCGAGCGTCGAACCGGCGATGACCACGTCCGGTTCGTGGATCTTCACGTAGCCACAAAACCCCAGAGCCAACACCATCGTGGTGATGCTCCCGCGGTCGCCGGGCGCAAC
>JAUIEZ010000191.1 GCA_030429665.1 Gammaproteobacteria bacterium
ACTTCTGTTCCATGTGCGGCCCGAAGTTCTGCTCCATGAAGATCAGCCACGAGGTTGCCGCCCAGGCGAAAACGCACGGCATCGCCGACGCCTCGGACCTCGACGCCGCCCTCGAGCGCAAGTCGCGGGAGTTCCGCGAGGCCGGCGGCGAGCTGTACGTGGCAAAAGAGGCCTAGCCCGTGCGAGTCGGCATAGCCGGCAATGGGTTGCTCGGCCGCGTGCTGGGCTTGCGCCTTCTCGATCTCGGTCACGAGGTGACCGTGTTCGACGATCGGCGCGGCACCGGTCGCTGCGCCGGCGAGGTGGCGGCCGGCATGCTGTCGCCGCTGGCGGAGCTCGAAACCGGCGACGCCCGGATCCACGCGCTGGGGCTGCGCTCGCTCGACTTGTGGAGCGGCATCATCGACCGGCTCGGTACGCCGGTCGAGTTTGCCCGCCGCGGGAGCCTTGTCACCAGCCATCCTCGCGATCGCGCCCTCGCCGAGCGGTTGATCGCGCGCATCGAGAGGCGCCTGCGCGACGTCGGTGTCGGTGCATCGGCGGTGCGCGAGCTGGACGCCGTCGCGGCGCGCGAGCTCGAACCCGGGCTGGCCGCGGGCGGCGGCGCGTGGCTGCTCGAAGGCGAGGGCCAGGTGGATGCCCAGGCCTTCATGGCCGCCGCCGCCGAGCGGTTGGCCCGCGCCGCCGAGATCGTCCCGGGATGCCCCGTCGCCGGCCTCGCACCCGGCGTGCTGCGCCTCGCCGGCGGCGGTGTGCGTCGCTTCGACTGGGTATTCGACTGCCGGGGCCTGGGCGCGCGCGACGACACGATGCCGCTGCGCGGCGTGCGCGGCGAGATTCTCTGGCTCGAAACCGCCGAGGTGTCGCTGCGCCGGCCGGTGCGCGTCATGCATCCACGCTACCGCGTCTATATTGTGCCGCGACCGGGCCACTTGTACGCGGTGGGCGCCACGGAGATCGAGTCGGAGGACCTATCGCCCGTATCCGTGCGCAGCCTGATGGAGCTGGCGTCCGCGACCGCCGTCGTCGACCCGGCCTTTCTCGAGGCGCGGGTCGTTCGTTGCGACGTTCAACTCCGGCCGGCGCTGCCCGACAACCTGCCGCGACTCGACACGGGCGACGGCCTGAGCCGAATCAACGGCCTGTTCCGCCACGGCTACCTCCTGGCACCGGCACTGGTGGAGGACGCCCTGTCACAGGCGCTGATCATGAGGAGCGTGGCATGAGCGCGCCGGCCCGCCCGCATCGCATCGACGTCATCGTCAACGGGCAGAGCGCGCGCGTCGAGGCGGGAAGCCTCGGCACCGTGCTTCGCATGCTCGGCCACGATCTCACCCACGCCGCGGTGGCGCTCAACGAGGAGGTGGTTTTTCGCCGCGACCTCGAGACGACGACGGTGGCGGCGGGAGATCGTATCGAGGTGCTGTCGCCGATGTCCGGAGGTTGACCATGGGCTGGAAACTCGCCGACGTCGAACTCGACAGCCGCTTTCTGCTCGGCACCGCCGGCTACCCGTCGCCGCAGGTGCTGCGGCGCGCGGTGGAAGCCTCCGGCGCGCAGGTCCTGACCGTATCGTTGCGCCGGCAAATGGCCGGCGGCGGCAACGCCTTCTATGACATGGTGCGCGAGAGCGGCTGTCGGGTGCTGCCCAACACCGCCGGGTGTCACAGTCGCAAGGAAGTGCTGCTTACCGCGCGCATGGCGCGTGAAGTGTTCGCGACCAACTGGATCAAGCTCGAGTTGATCGGCGACGACTACAACCTGCAACCCGACCCGATGCAGCTGGTGGACGCCGCGCGGGACCTGGTCGAGGACGGTTTCGAGGTGTTTCCCTATACCACCGACGACCTCGTGCTGGCCACGCGGCTCTACGACGCCGGCTGCCGCGTCATCATGCCCTGGGCTTCGCCCATCGGCTCGGGACAGGGCATTCTGAATCCCTTCGCGCTGCGCACGCTGCGCGCGCGGCTGCCGGACGCCACGCTGATCGTCGACGCCGGCATCGGCAGCCCGGCGGATGCGGCGACGGCGATGCAGCTCGGCATGGACGGCTGCCTGATCAACAGCGCGGTATCCCAGGCCGCGGACCCGGTGGGCATGGCGCGGGCGTTCGGCCTCGCCATCGAGGCCGGACGGTTGGCGTACGAGTCGGGCATCATGGCCCGCCACGACAGCGCTGTCGCCAGCACGCCGGTGGTCGGCACGCCGTTCTGGCACGCCTCGTGAGCGAGTCGCGGCGCCCCATTGCCTGGAGCATTGCCGGCTCCGATGCCGGCGGCGGCGCCGGCATCCAGGCCGACATCAAGACGTTGCACGGCCTCGGATGTCACCCGTGCACGGCCATCACCGCCATCACCGCGCAGAACACCGTGGGCGTGCAGGCCATCTATCGCCTCGATCCTGCCGACCTGCGCGCCCAGCTCGGATCGCTGGCCGCCGACCTACCGCCGGCGGCGGTGAAAATCGGCATGGTGCCCGACGTCGCGCATGCCGTCGTCATCCGCGAGGCGCTCGACCGCCTCGATTGCCCGGTGGTGCTCGACCCGGTGCTGGTATCCACCTCGGGCGCGTCCTTGAGCGACAGTCCGGCCGGCCAACCGGTGTGGACGATGGCGCCGCGCGCCGATGTCACCTGTCCCAACCTGTTCGAGGTCGAGGCGCTGCTCGGCAGGACGGTGCGCGACGATGCCGCGATCGAGGCGGCCGCGGCGGAGATGCTCGAGCGCGGCTGCCGCGCGGTGGTGATCAAGGGCGGTCACGGCGACGGCGCGCTGTCCATGGACTACTTTCACGACGGCACCCGCGGCGCATGGATCAGCAACCGTCGCATCGACTGCGAAAGCACCCACGGCACCGGCTGCACCCAGTCGAGCGCCGTCGCCGCGGCAATGGCGCGGGGATACGAATTGCTCGACGCCGTCGTCATTGCGCGAATGTTCGTCAACGCCGCCATCCGCGAGGCGCTCGACGTGGGGTCGGGGCCGGGTCCGGTGTGCCAGGGCGGCTGGCCCGAAATGCCCGCCGATCTGCCCTGGCTGACCCTCGACGCCGGCGCCGCGCGCCGCCGGCCTCGCTTCCCGGCGCCGGGAGAGGCGCCCATCGGCCTGTACCCGTGCGTCGAGACGGCCGCCTGGGTGGAACGCCTGCTGGCGCTCGGCGTGTCCACCATCCAGCTGCGCAACAAGCACCTGCGCGGGGAGGCGCTGGCGGCCGAGATCCGTGCCGCCGTCGAAGCCGCCCGGCGTGCCGGCGCGCGGCTGTTCGTCAACGACTACTGGCGGCTCGCCATCGAGGCCGGCGCCTACGGCGTGCACCTGGGACAGGAAGATCTCGACGACGCGGATATCGGCGCCATCGAGCGCTCGGGGCTGCGACTCGGCGTCAGCACCCATTGCTACCGCGAGGTGGCGCGCGCCCATGCCCTGCGGCCCAGCTATATCGCTTGCGGCCCGATCTGGGAGACGAAGATCAAGCAGATGGACTTCGCGCCCCAGGGCGTCGAGGCGCTGCGGCGCTGGTGCCGCACCTTGCGCGATTACCCGCTGGTGGCGATCGGCGGCATCGATGCGTCGCGCGCGAACGAATGCATCGCCGCGGGCGCCGACGGCGTGTCGCTGATCCGGGCCATCACGCAGGCGCCGGACTACCGCGCGGCGACGCTCGAGCTGCTGGAAACCACGACGAGCATCGCGTAGTCGTCCGGACCGCGGCGCATCGCCTGGTTAGCCGGCCTACCAGTAGTTGGCCGCGGCGACGAACAGCGACTCGATGTCCGCCTGCTCGGCCAGCCGCGGCGCATTGCCGATGGCGCGACGCTGGCGAACCACCGACGCCGCCATGGCCGCCGCGTCGCCGGCGCCGAGGCCGACGCCGGACAGGCCGTTGGGGGCGTTCGTGGCGCGCATCAACGACACCAGTCGGCTCGACAGCACCTCGCCGGCGTCGTCGGGCGTGGCGCCGCGGCCGTCGGCGCCGAGAAAGCCGGCCGCCTCGAGGTGGCGTTGCGGCGCGCCCTCGGCGAGGAAGCGGAAGATCGCCGGCGCGCCGACTACCACGCTGATGCCGTGAGGCACGAAGGGCGATTGCATCCGGTAGCCGTCGGTGGTGATGTCGTGCATGTAGTGGGTCACGCCGTAGGACATGGCGTGCGGCAGGTGGGTGCCCGAGTTGCCGAAGGCCATGCCCGCCAGCGTTGCGCCCCACATGAGCTGGTCGCGGGCTTCGCGGTCGCCGGCATCGGCCACGCCTCGTTCCAGGAACCGGTCGACGATGGTGAGCGCCTCGCGCGCCGACATGTCGCTCCACGGATTGGCGCCCTGCATCGGCGGGCGCTTGAGCGGGTCTTCGACCTTGTCCCAGCGGGTGTAGGCGCGGGCGGTGTAGCACTCCAGCGCGTGACACATCAGGTCGTATCCGGTCGACGCCACCACGTTGGCCGGCAGCGTGTCGGTGCACGCCGGGTCGACGATGGCTTCGTCGGGCAACAGGTACGCCGAGCCGATGACGAACTTGCAGTCGTGCGCCGTCAGCCGGATGACCGCCACCGAGGTGCACTCCGACCCGGTACCGGAGGTGGTGGGGCAGGCGATGTGGGGCAGCAGCGGACCGGGGACCGGCCGGCCGGCGCCAACCGGCGGTGGGAAGTAATCGGTGGTGTCGGCCGGGTACAGCGCGTAGACCATGGCCGCCTTGGCGGTGTCCATGGAAGAGCCGCCGCCCACGGAGATAACGCCGTCGAAATTCCCCTCGCGCAGGAACGCGGCCGCCGCCTCGGCCGTGGCATCGTCGGGCTCGATGCGGATGTCGGAGAATACCGCCGTATCGATGCCCGCCGCGGCCAGCGACGCGCGCACGGTGGCGACGTAGGGGCCGTCGACGAGGTAGGGGTCGGTGATCAGCGCCGCGCGCGTGAAATTGCGCGCCGCGGCGCGCGCGCCGACTTCCTCGAGGCAACCGCGCCCGAAAGTCAGTCGGGGCATGGCGACGGTGAACGTGTCCGCGCCGTGGTCGCACGGCTCGAAGTACTGGCAGCCCATGTTGGTCCTTGATATTCGGGTTGGCGGGTCGGCAAGCATAGCACCGATGGCGCGCGGTCGACGCCGCGGCGCTGGGCCGGGACGCGCGGCGAGTTTACACTCGGAACCATCGAGAACCGAGTGATACCCGATGCACGCCGAACCTTCCTGTATCCGTGACGCCACGCCGGACGATTTTGACGTCGTGCTGGCCTTGAATCTCGAATCGGAGCATTTCCTGAGCCCCATGGACCATGCCCGGCTCGAACATCTGCACGCGCAGTGCGCGCTGCATCTCGTGGTTGAGGAGGCGGGCCGTGTCGCGGCGTTTCTGATGGCCTTCCGCGAGGGCGCCGACTATGACAGCGTCAACTACCGATGGTTTTCGAATCGTTTCGATCGGTTTCTGTACATCGATCGCGTTGCGGTCGCCGCCGATGCGCGGGGACGCGGCCACGCCGGCGCGCTGTATCGCGCGGTATTCGATCACGCGGCCGCTCGCGGCGTGGCGATGGTCGCCTGCGAGTACGACGTGGAGCCGCCCAACGAGCCCTCGCGACGCTTTCACGAACGATTCGGATTCGGCGAACTGGCGCGCCAGGCCGTGGCAGGCGGCCGCAAGCAGGTGTCGCTGCAATGCGCGCCGGTGCCGCCGCCGGGCTGACGCGCCGTGACCGCATCCCTGGCGACCCTGTTCGCGACCGCGTTTCTGGCCGCGACCATTCTGCCGTTCTATTCCGAGGTGTTGTTGTTCGCGCTGCTCGAGGCCGGCGGCGACCCCACGTTGCTGGTCATCGTCGCCACCGCCGGCAACACGCTCGGCGCGGTCGTCAACTGGGTGCTGGGACGTTTCCTGTTGCGTTTCCAGGACCGCCGATGGTTCGCCTTCAACCGTGCACAGGTGGCCGGCGCACAGCGCTGGTTCCAGCGATACGGCGTGTGGTCGCTGCTGTTCGCCTGGATGCCGGTGGGCGGCGACGCACTGACGCTGATCGCCGGCATCATGAAGGTGCGGCTCGACTTGTTCGTGATCCTGGTCGGCGTCGGCAAGGGGCTTCGCTATGTCTCGGTGGCGTGGGTCGCCGGTTGGATCGGCTGACGCTACGACATCCCGATGCGGCCGATGCCCGGCAGCTTCAGCGCCGGGCGCAGGAAATCGACGCCGAAGGACAGGCCGAGGACGTTGATCTCCAGGCCCTCGTCCAGTGAGGCGGTGGCGCCGAGCAGGCCGCCGAAGCTTACCTGGTATCCGGTGCCGCTCAGGGCTTTCGATATGCAGCCGTGCGGCATGTAGTCCTTGCCGATCGCGGTAACCGGCAGTTCCACCTCCAGCCCCGGCACCTGGCGAATCACGTGGGCGACGAACGTGTTGCTGTTGGGTCCGGGCCAGATCTCGTAGCGACGGTCGTACGGATAGTCGCGCACCGCCTCGCGGATCGGCTCGATCAGCGGGGCGGCGGCTTCGCCGCGCAGATCCAGCAGGACCTCGGGATCCGAGCCGAACCAGCGCATGTCGGGCGCGCGGCTGCTGGTGCGCACCGCGGAGCCGCCGTAACGGGCGCGCCAGCCGAGCACCTCGAAAACCTCATAGGCGGGGGCGTCGGGTTCCTTGACGGCGATCCAGGTATGCACGCCGAACACCCCTCGCCAGCTGAAGGCGCGCGCCGCGTAGACCTGAACCACCGCCGCCGGATGCATGGCGGGTTCCGGCGCGACGGCCGTCGAGTCGCGGTTCGCCGTGCGCCAGTCGCCCGCCAGGGACGCCTTGCCGGTGGCCAGTACCAGGACCGGCCCCGTGGCGAGAAACGCCGTGAGCGCCAACAGCGTGGAAACGATGAACTTCACGTGGTCGATCTGGCTTCGTGTTGAACCCGTTCGGCAAGCATAACCGGGTAGTCGTGCCGCGACAAAGCACGTGCCCGGGCGAGCCTTGCCGCCCGGCGCTCCCAGGTGTTCCCGGACGGATGCGGTTCGCGTCCGCTTCCGCCGGTGATCGCGCGGCCGTTCGCTACTTCAGCTTGGCGATGCCTAGCGAACCGAGCACGAACTTCTCGTAGACAGGTTCGGAAGTGCCTTTCTTCATCTTGCGAAGAAAGTACTTCTCGAATCCCACTTTCGCGACGTGGACCCACTTGCCCTTCTTCATCCACGACACGTTTCGCGGCGGTATCTGCGGCATGGCGACGAAGGCCAGGCCGGTGTCGCCCAGGTCGGCAAGACAGATGGCATTCCAGGTCGCCGTCTTGTCCGGTGCGCGGCCTTCGGTGAGGTTTCGAATATTCTGCGCCGTGGCGGTGACCATCGACTCGATCATGTAACCCGTCTTCGGCGCGCCGGTGGGTACCGGCGTCGTCTCCACCGGCGGGATGGCGATGCATACGCCCACCGAGAAGATATTCTGCCACCTG
>JAUIEZ010000192.1 GCA_030429665.1 Gammaproteobacteria bacterium
ACGTCACCTACCGGGATTCGGTGATGACCGAGTGGTCGTTTCTGTCGGCGATCGCGGAAGAAGCCGATTGCGGGATCCTGCTCGACATCAACAACATTTACGTCAGCGCGTTCAATCACGACTTCGACCCGCTCGAGTACCTCGATGCCGTCGATCCGTCACGCGTGTGCCAGTTTCACCTCGCCGGCCACTACGATGCCGGCGACTACATCGTCGATACCCACGACCACCCGATTATCGATCCCGTGTGGTCCCTGTACGAGTCGGCGCTTCGTCGCTTCGGCCGCGTCTCGACGATGATCGAGCGCGATGCCGACATTCCGCCGCTCGCCGACGTGGTGGCGGAACTAGATCACGCCCGGCGACTGGCGAAACCGATCCTGAAGACGCTCGCGGCATGAGCGACCTGGCCGCGCTTCAGGCGAGTTTCCAGGCGGCGGTGACCGACGGCGGGCGCGGCTTCGCGGGTGAGATCGTCTCCACGGAACGCGTCGGCGCCGAACGTCGCATCGCCATCTATGCCGATGCCTACCGCCTTCGGCTGGTGGAAGTGCTGCAGGATAACTACCCGGGCCTGCATCGTCTGTTGGGCGACGACGCGTTCGATTCCCTGGCGCGACGCTACATCGAGACGACGCCGTCGACATTCCGCTCGGCGCGCTGGTACGGCCACCGCTTGGCCGAGTTCATCGATTCGGCCGACGGCCTGCCCTCGCGCGACCTGCTGTCCGAAATGGCGCGCACCGACTGGACCATGGGCCTCGCCTTCGATGCCGCCGACGCCGAGACTCGGAACGAGGCAGACATGGCCGCGGTCGAGCCGGCGCAGTGGGGCGCGCTGGTTTTCACGCTGCATCCCTCGGTACATCATCTCGACCTGCTCCACGATGTGCCGCCGATGCGCGCGACGCTCCTGGTCGGGGACGATGTCGAGCCGCCCGATCGACGCGAAGCGCCGGTGCGGTGGTTAATCTGGCGCCGCAAACTCACGGTGCACTACCGAAGCCTGGCGGTGGACGAGGCCTTTGCCCTTGATGCGGCCCGCGCCGGCAGTCCATTCGCCGACATCTGCGGCGGCCTCACCGAATGGAACGACGAGCAACACGCCCCGCTTCGCGCCGTGGAACTTCTGAAGCAATGGCTGGTCGACGGATTGATCGCCCACATTCGGCAACCCGCTGATTGAAGCACCCACCCACATGAGCTTGATACGATGCTGATTCGCACCAAACCCGACCTGACCGAAAACGATGTCACGCCGCCGGCCCTGTATCGCCAGCGCCGCCGGTTCATCCAGTCCGGGTTCGCCCTGGCCGCCGGCGCACTGGTGCCGGGCCTGGACGCGGCCGCGGCAACGCTCGAGGTGAAGAAGTTCGTGGGCCTCGGCACAAGCCGCTACTCCACCGACGAGGAGATGACGGACATCGAAGCCATCACGAACTACAACAACTTCTACGAGTTCGGCCTCGACAAGGACAGCCCGGCCAAGCTGGCGCAGGAAATGAAAACGCGGCCCTGGCAAATCGTCGTCGACGGTGAGTGCACCAAGCCCATGACGCTCGACATCGAAGACGTGCTCGCCGATTTCGCCATGGAAGAGCGCATCTACCGGCTGCGCTGCGTGGAAGCGTGGTCGATGGTCGTGCCCTGGGTAGGATTCCCGTTGTCCGCGTTATTGAAAAAAGTCGAGCCCACGATGAACGCCAAGTACGTGGAATTTCATACCCTGCATGATCCGGATCAAATGCCCGGTCAGCGGCGCGGGCTGTTCGGCTACGTGCTGGACTGGCCGTACACGGAAGGATTGCGCATCGACGAGGCCATGAACCCCCTCACCATCCTCTCGACCGGGCTGTACGGTGAAGTGCTTCCCAACCAGAACGGCGCGCCGATCCGGCTGGTGGTGCCATGGAAGTACGGCTTCAAGAGCATCAAGTCGATCGTCACCATCAAGCTCGTGGAAAAACAACCGGTTAACACGTGGCAGCAGCAAGCGCCCAACGAGTACGGGTTTTACGCCAACGTCAACCCGCAGGTCGACCACCCGCGCTGGAGCCAGGCCAGGGAACGCCGCATCGGCGAGATGCTGCGCCGCGACACCCTGCCGTTCAACGGCTATGCGGAACAGGTTGCCTCGCTTTACAATGGCATGGACCCGAAACAGTTGTACTAGAATCGCACACGAGGTCGCTTGATTCGATGGTATTGCCCGGCACCAACATTGACCTGTTCGGAGAAATCCGCATCCGCACGATCAAGTCGCTGCTGTTCGTGCTGCTGTGCCTGCCGGCCGCCTGGATGCTCTTCGAACTCCTCGCCGGACGGCTTGTCGAACCGGTCGAGGAACTGACCCACGGCAGCGGCGAGTGGGCGCTGCGCATCCTGCTCGCGACGCTTGCCATCACGCCGCTTCGCAAGCTCACCGGCTGGCACAAGCTGATCCGGCTTCGTCGCATGCTGGGCTTGTTCGCCTTCGCCTACATGGTGATGCACTTCAGCGTCTACCTCGTCCTCGACCAGTACTTCTACTGGCCCGAGATCGTCGCGGACCTCACCGAGCGAACCTACATCATCGCCGGCTTCACCTGCCTGGTGCTGTGCCTGCCGCTCGCCGCCACTTCAACCGACGGCATGATGCGGCGCCTGGGCGGCAGAAACTGGAAGCGGCTGCACCGACTGGTTTACCCCGCAGCCATTGCCGCCGTGCTGCACTTCATCTGGCTGGTCAAGGCAGACCTCGTGGAACCCGCGATCTACGGTGCGATACTCGTCCTGCTGCTGGGATGGCGCGTGCGCGAGTCCGGCCAGCGCCGCACCCACAAGCCCAAGACGCGCTCCACGCCGATCATGGGTCAGGGCTGAGCAGAACCCGTGGACGAATCGCAGCGGACGCGGTACAGCCGCCAGATCCGGCTGCCCCAGGTCGGCGAGGCGGGGCAACAGAAACTGCTCGACGCGCGCGTGCTGGTCATCGGCATGGGCGGACTGGGATCCCCCACCGCGATGTACCTCGCCGCCGCCGGCGTCGGCCGTCTCGTGATCAGCGATTTCGACCGCGTCGACGAGTCCAATCTCCAGCGCCAGATCGTGCACGCCGAGGCCAGCATCGGCGAATCGAAGGCCTCCTCGGCGCGGCAGCGCCTGCTCGCCCTCAACCCACGCGTTCACGTCGACGCGATCGACTACGAACTGGACGACGCCGACCTGGACGAACAAGTGGAAGCGGCCGACGCGGTCGTCGACTGCACCGACAACTTCACCAGCCGCTTCGCGCTGAACCGAGTTTGCCTGGCGAAGCGCACGCCCCTGGTGTCGGCCGCGGCGATCCGATGGGAGGCGCAGTTGTCGACGTTCGATTCCAGGCACGACGACTGCCCTTGTTACCGCTGCCTCTACCCCGACACCTCGGTGGAAGGCGCCACCTGCGCGGCGGAAGGCGTCATGGCGCCGCTGGTCGGCATCGTCGGCAGCATCCAGGCCGCGGAGACGATCAAGTTGATCACCGGGGCCGGCGAACCCCTGCGCGGCCGGCTGCTGCTGATCGACGCATTGTCCATGGAGTTCCAGAGCATCGTCCTGAAGCGCAATCCCGACTGCGCGGACTGCGGATCGCGACAGGGGATTGACACGGCCTGATCGGCGTGCCATTCGTACCGGTGCCGAACCGTCGCGAGGACGAGTCGCCATGCGGAACAATCCGAAATCTCTCGTCTGCTGGCACTGCGGCATCCACCTGAAGGATATCGTGCTGCCGATCGAACGCAGCGCCCAATGTCCCCAGTGCCGCGTCGACCTGCACGTTTGCCGGATGTGCAGGCATTACGACACCCGCTATACCAGCAATTGCGCCCACCAGCTCGCCGACAAAGTATTGGAAAAAGACCGCGTCAATCACTGCACCTACCTGCGCGCCCGGCACAACGCCTACGAAGCCGACGACGATCGCGACGGCCGCGACAATCGCGATGCGCTCGAAGCGCTTTTCGGGGGCGAGGCGACCCGCGACGCGGTCGAGTCCGCCGCCTCCCGCGCAGAGTTCAGCCAGGCGAGGAAGGACAAGGCGCGACAGGCGCTCGACGGCCTGTTCGGCGACGAAGAAAAGCACTGACCTTCGAACGGTACCCGCCCGAGCAGCGGGCGCCGATACGCTCCGAACAATGCCCCGATGACGGCATGACCAATGCGGCGATCCGATTCTCGCGGCCGCGCCGGGATGTAAGGCGCGCCGCCGCGTTTCCCGCAGATCTCGCGTCCGTATTCCCATGTCACCGACCCGCAGTTATGATGCCAATGGACCTGTTCGGCCGTTAATACAACATGGTGAATCGCGGAGTGAATCGAAACTCGACATACACGGCAACCCGCCCGGGCGAGAGTGCATGAGCGAGGCCGGGCACCAGCCGTCGTCGCCGGCGACCAGCCCGCCCGCGCTGCTGGAGCTGGCGGACGCGCTCACGGCCATGCTCGCCGACGTGTCGCCGCTCGACGAGACGGAAACTGTGGAGCTCGGCGACGCGCTCGACCGGGTGCTTGCCGAACCGTTGATCGCGACGGTGGACGTGCCGGGCTTCGACAACAGCGCCATGGATGGTTACGCGATCCGTCACGACGACTTGCGCGGCCGTTCCCCGCACCTGTTGAAAATCACGCAGCAGGTGCTGGCCGGCGACACGCCCCGACCGTTGTCAAACGGCGAGGCGGCGCGCATCTTCACCGGGGCGCCCCTGCCCGAAGGCGCAGACACCGTGGTCGTGCAGGAAGAATGCGACCGCCAAGGCGGTTCGGTACGAATCGACGGTCGCATCGGGCGCGGTGACCACGTGCGCCGGCGCGCCCACGACTTCGCGCGCGGCGACGTGCTGCTTGCCGCGGGTCATCGCGTCAGGCTCCAGGATCTCGCCATTGCCGCCGCGACCGGCGCTACCGGTCTTCGCGTGTCGCGCAGGCCGCGACTGGCGCTGTTTTCCACCGGCAACGAGTTGGCGCTGCCCGGCCGGTCGCTGCCGCCTTATCATCGTTACACCGCCAACAACCACCTGCTGGCCGGTCTTGCCGCCGCCGCCGGATGCGAGGTGACCGATGCCGGCGTGATTGCCGACGACATCGATGCGACACGGGAGAAACTGGTCGAACTGGCAGGCGGCCACGACGTGGTTCTGTCCAGCGGCGGCGCCTCGGTGGGAGACGCGGACCACGTGCGACGGGCGCTCGACGCGGTCGGCGAGATCAACTTCTGGCGTATCGCCGTGAGACCCGGCAAGCCGGTGCTGTTCGGACGCGTCGGGAAAACCGCGTTCGCCGGCCTGCCCGGCAATCCGGTATCGTGCTTCGTCACGTTCCTGTTGCTGGTCAAGCCGCTCGTGCTCGCGCTGCAGGGCGCGGCCCGCACCGCCCCCGCGCGCTACGCGGTTCAGGCGGCGTTCGACTGGCCGACGGCCGGCACGCGTCGCGAGTTCGTCCGGGCACGGCTTGAAGACGGCGCAAAAGGTCCGCTTGCCGTATCGATCTATCCGAACCAGAGTTCCGACGTGCTAAGTTCGGTGGTGTGGGCGGACGGGCTGGTGGAAATCCCGCCGGGCACGGTCATTCGTCGCGGCGACACGGTTGCCTACCTGCCGTTTTCAGGTTTGCTGGATGGATAGAGGCGCCGTGCGCCTTCAACCGCCGATATAAGACATCTCCACTTTTTTCAGCGGTACCGTGACCCGCGAGCGCAGCTCGGAATAGCGGTCTTCGCGGTGGCGCCAGATGCCGGCGACGTATTCCTTCAGTGCGCGGTCGTCGCGCCCGGAGCGCAGGTAGGCGCGCAGGTCGAAACCGTCGGCGGCAAACAGGCACGTGTAGAGTTTGCCCACCGCCGAGAGGCGTGCCCGGGAGCAATCCCGGCAAAATGGCTCCGTCACCGACGAAATAATGCCGATCTCGCCGCCGCCGTCGCGATATCGCCAGCGTCGCGCGACTTCCCCGGTGTAGTTCGGCTGCATGGATTCCAGCGGCATCTCGGCATCGATCGATTCGAGGATCTCGCGGCCCGAAAAGACCTGGTCCGCGCGCCACTCGTTGGTGGAGCCCACGTCCATGTACTCGATGAAGCGCAGCACGACGCCGGTACCGTGGAAGTGGCGCGCCATGGGCAGGATGCCGTTTTCGTTCAGGCCGCGACGCACGACCATGTTGACCTTGATGGGATCGAAGCCGGCGGAGGCAAGGGCGTCGATGCCGTCTAGGACCCGCCGCACACTGCAACCGACGTCATTGATGCGAATGAAATCCGCGTCGTCGAGAGAGTCGAGGCTGACATTGACGCGCTGCAATCCCGCTTCGCGCAGCGCTGCGGCCCGCTCGCGAGACACCAGGGAAGCATTGGTGGTCATGCTCATGTCGTCGATGCCGGGTACGGCCGACAGACGGCGTACGAGATCCACCATATCGGTGCGCAACAACGGTTCGCCGCCCGTGATGCGAAGTTTTCGCACGCCGAGTTCCGCAAAGATCGTCGCGACGCGTTCGATCTCTTCGAAACTCAGCAGTTCCTTGCGCGAGAGGAACTTGTGGTCGCGGCCGAATTTTTCCTTCGGCATGCAATACACACAGCGAAAGTTGCACCGGTCGGTGATGGATATGCGCAGGTCGTGAATGGGCCGCGACAAGCGGTCCGTCACGCCAGAATCGTCCGCTGTCCTGAAGTCGTTCATGGATTCGGCATTGCCCGGTATCGTGCCGCCGGCGGCGGCCGTTGTTCAGACTATACGCGCGCCCGACTGCGCCGGCAATTCACCCTCCGCCGCGCTGGAAGGATCGGCTGAAGGCCGTGTAAAAGCGCCGCCTCTGTTCGGGATCGAGATCCAGGAACGAAAATTCGACCTCCATGAACGGCAGCGCGAGGGACGCGATGCGCCGCTGGCGCTCGGCGCCCAGCCGGATCGTTACCCGGCCGTCGTCGACGGGGATGACAACCAACGCACCGTCCTCGCGCGTCGAGTAGCCGTCGCCGAACGTCGCTTCAAGATTCACGAAGAACTCGCGCCGCGTGAATCCCATTTCCCGGCTGAATCGTTCGGGCACTTCTCCCGCCAGCAAGGTCAGCCACCGGCGACGGGAGGCCAGACCGCGACCGTGTCTCCCTCGCTAAGCACCGGGCACGAGCGATCCGCCGCGCCCTGATAGATACCGTTGACGAGCACGAGGTGCGCCATCTCCCGCGGCACGCCGTAGCGGTCCAGCAGCGCATCGAGGCTGGTATGCGGTTCGACCTCCACTTCCACCGCGTTGTTCCTCGCGCCGGCCGGCAGGTAGTCGCCAAGACTTGCATATAGCTTGAACGTGATGCGCATCGAGGCCGGCGGGTGGATCGTGCAGACTAGGCCGTCGCGGCCGGGCCT
>JAUIEZ010000193.1 GCA_030429665.1 Gammaproteobacteria bacterium
TCGTCTCGGTGACCGGCAGGCCCGTGGCCAGATCATAGGGAATGCTGTAATCAGGCACGCTCTCGTCGGAAAGGTGGTAGTAGTCAAACGTAACACGGGTATCCGGAGTAACCGAGAAGGTCGCGGACGGGGAGATACCAAACTTTTCGTAGTCAACGGCGTCGTCGCGGCCGGCTACGCCGCTGTGTTCCGCCAGTAGTCCCAGGCGGAATCCGGTGTCATCGTCAATCTGCCAGTTGCGGTCCAGGGTGCCTCGAAATTTTTCGGCGGTGCCGGTGGTGAAGGTGGCGTTACCGAAATCCCCTACCTCGGCCATCTTCGATACGAGGTTTACGCTGCCGCCTCCTGTGCCGCGGCCGCTATACGCCGAGTCTGCACCCTTGATGACCTCGACGGCTTCCAGGTCGAACACGTCCCGGCTTTGGTCTCCGATGTCGCGCTGGCCGTCCACGAAAATGTTGGCAGTGGAGTTGAATCCGCGGATTACCGGACGATCCGCGAGGGCTTGGCCGCCCTCGCCAGCGAGAAACGTGATACCGGGTACCCTGTGAAGTGCGTCTTCCAGCGTGGTTGCGCCGGTATCCCTCATCAGTTCTTCGGTAACGACGGTCACCGAGCGGGGCGTATCGCGCAAAGGCGCCGTGAATTGCGGTGATTGAGCCGAGTCCCGCCTATAGCCCGTTTGGTCGGCTTCGACGCGTATCGGTTGAAGTGCCTCGGTTTGCGTGTTGATGGCGGGGGTGCTTAATTGGGCTTGAGCCAGTTTGGGCGTGGTGTTGCTGACCGCCGACACCGCCGCGATGGCGATGGCCGTCCGTCGGAAAGTCATTGGCATACTCTCTAGCAAGGTGAATTAATTGGTTTTTCGTCATTGGGTGTATGCTGGCTGGGAAACAAAAACCTTGCTAACGATAATAAGACGTATTCTTATTTTATATTGATTCGGATCAAGTGGGCAAGGCGTGAGTCAGGCTGGAGAAGAAGTTTATTTTGCGTCTACGAGACACGCGGGCCGGAACGGCTTGCCCGGCATCGGCCACCGATCGCGTCGCAATCTCATTCCTCCGCTACTCTCGATTGGCGTACCGACCGGGCGATAGATTCTTTCGATGTCCCAGCGTGCGGGTCCCTGGCATCGGTACATTCATCGGCTGCCGGCGTCGTGTAACGCAGACGTTGCGAAGCGGTGTGTAAGTAACGGGAACCGCTGGCCGCGTGTTTGTCGCACGGACCGGCATGCTTCGGTTGTGCTTTGCATTACGCGACCTGGAGATTTCCGGTCGGCTGTCGCGACGAACCGGGTGCCCTGATATCGGTGTCGGATAGCGATCGTCAGCGTCGCGTAGGGGACCGTGTGGCGAGGGGGAGGGGAACCCCGAGGTATTCAATCCGTCTCGTTCAGCGAAAGCCTTCTTTCCCGGTTCGTCATCGGTGCGTTGTCGCTAGCTACTTGAACTCGATGAGCACTTCCCGGAATGTCGTCGATCCGACGTTCCGGGCGCTGTGAGTTGCCGGGACCTTCGGGTATCCGGGGCGGTCGGCGACGATGTAATCCCCGTCCATGCGAAAGCTGACCGCTCCGCCCGACTCCAATTCGACGGTGTCAATCAGCGTGCCGTCGGGTCCGAAAACCTCGAGTGTCGATCCGGCAAGGACCCGTACCACGTAGTCCAGTTCATGGGTATGTCGCGCACCGTGTTCGCCGGGCTCGAGGTCAAGGTGCCAGACGTTGACGCGTTCGTTCTCGAATACTTTCTTCGTTCCTACCCCAGCCATTTTTCCTGTCCTCGTTTGACCGTGTCGCCGTGCCGGCGGGGCCGTGAATTCACACCGTATTCTAGCAGTGCGCACGAGCGCGGCGAAGGCGGCGCTCTTGGCGGATCACCTCGTCGTCGAAACCGCGACATGTCGGACAGTGCCTTGTCGGCATCGTCTTCGCGCGAAACGTCGGCCTGATAAAACGGTTTCGGTCAAAGGCCACGATCCGTATGGGAAACTCGGGAATGCGCCGACCGTGTCGAACGTCGAGATGGACGTCACGGGATCCATCGTACGCGCCGATTCTGTTTGACGAATCGGGATCGGTAGGGGCCCTGTCCCGAGAGGAGGCGGGGGCGAGTGTTGTGCCACGCAGCGATGCATTCCGGCCGGGAATGGGCCGCTCGTTCGATGAACAAAAAAAACCGCCCGAAGGCGGTGTGGAGAAGCTCCTCTTCTTACGAGGATGAAAGACGTCTCTCCGAAACGCTACAGGATCAGGAGCCCGGCGAATGCGGTTGCGGCGGTGATGAATGCCGCCCAGATGTCCATCGATGTGCAGGTATGGTAGTCGGTGTAGTCCTCTGTTCCGGTCATGATCGCGCTTCCGCCAGTTTCCGTGTCGATGGACACAGTATCGGCCCGATCACGGGGTGATTCTGTGAGAAATGTCACAACGCGAAATTTTTTCTTAGCCGGTACAAGTCGACCGCAAGTCACCACGGCAAGCGGAAATGACGGGGAAGCATATTTGCGTTCAGCCTGGTCGTTGGTCGAACGACCGTAAGATTCAGGCGTAGTCGGAAGGTCCGTGCCGGCGAGCGTCCCCGCGCGGCGGCCGCGCCACGGAGTTGCGGATGATGAATCCCATAATGACGACAGGCGTCGGCGCGATCCCCCTCACGAACCCGGGCGCACGACCGTATCGTTTTCCCAGTCAGACCTGAATTCCCTGAACAACTGGCAATCCGGCAAGCCTTCCGCGATCGGCAGCACGCCTTATTTAGCGCAGCTGGCTGTCCTTGCTGCCACGCCGGTTATACAGAGACGCGGCGGCGGTGTTGGATTTCTCCTGTTCCTTCTGGCATTCGATGCAAAGACGCACGCCCGCGATCGCCTTGCGCCGCGCCTCGGGAATGGGTTCGGCACATTCCTCGCAACAATGAAGACTGTCGCCCGACGGCAGCCGGCTGCGCGCCAGCGCCACGGCGTCTGCCACGCTTGCATCGATTTGATCCTGCACCGCGCCGTCGCGCGTCCAGCCACCGGCCATCGCCGCCTCTCGAACAAGTTTCCGCAAGAGAATATCGTTCATGATGCCGCTTTTCGGCGGTTTGTCAACGGCTGCCGGCGAGCGACGGCTACCTGTCGGGCTCGTCATGGTTCTCTTCGTCGTCATCCATCAGGATCGAGTGGGCGGGTCCCTCGAGATCGTCGAACTGGCCGGAGCGCACCGCCCAGAGAAAGCCGGCAACGATCAGGCCCACGAGCACCGCGGCGAGAGGGATCAGGAGGTAGAGGATTTCCACGACGTCAACCGACGCGTTGCAGCGATTGCGCGAGCGGCTCTGGCCCGGCCGGCGCGGCGCGATCTGGCGCGCCGGCGCGGTAGCGCAGTCGGCTGGCATTGGCAATGACGATCAGGGAACTCGCCGACATGCCGAGCGCAGCGAGCCACGGCGGCACCAGGCCGATGGCGGCGGCGGGGATCGCCGCGAGGTTGTAGCCGATGGCCCAGGCGAGATTCTGACGCAGGACGGTCATGGTTTTTCGCGCGATGTCCACGACGGAGACCACGGCGCTCACGTCGGGCGTCAGCGACACGATGTCCGCGCTCGATACGGCCACGGGCGTGGCCCCGCCGGCGCTGATCGACACGTCGGCGCCGGCGAGCACTGGCGCGTCGTTGACGCCGTCGCCGATCATCGCCACGACTTCGCCTGCCGTCTGCCACGCCCGCACGCGCGCCAGTTTCCCCGACGGCGTGCAATGCGCCTCGACCTCGTCGATACCCAGCGTCGCCGCGACGTTGGCGGCAACCCGCGCGTGGTCGCCCGTCAAGAGTGCCGTGCGCAGCCCCCGCGACTTGAGGCCGGCGATGGCGGCCGCGGCTTCGGGTCGCAGTGCGTCGGCAAGGCGCAAGCGGCAAAGCAGCGTCGTTTCATTGGCGAGCAGGACTTCGGTCTCGCCGCCATCCAGGGCCGGCGGCAGCGACTCCTCGCCGAGGCCGTCGGCGATGAACGCGCGGTTACCCAGGCGGTAGCGAACGCCGTCGACGCGCCCAGTCATGCCCGCTCCGGGCCGGTTGGCGGCGTCGGCGGCCGGCGGCGCCGCCACGCCCGCATCGTTGGCCGCGTCGCGGATTGCGCGTGCGAGCGGGTGTTCCGAGGCGGCTTCCAGCGCCGATGCGACGGCGAGACACTCGTCGCGGCTGCGGCCGCCGAACGTTTCCACGGCGTTGACGCGCGGCATGCCGAGCGTCAACGTTCCGGTCTTGTCGAACACGAACAGCGTGGCCGCGCGCAGGGTTTGCAAGGCGTGGGGCGAGGTGACGAGGATCTTGCTGCGCATCAGCGCGACGATGGACGAGCTGATCGCGGTGGGAACCGCGAGCGAGAGAGCGCACGGGCACGACACCACGAGCACCGCCACCGTGATCCGAAGCCAGTCGTCGGAACCTTGGGCGAGCCAGAATGCGGCCACGGCGGTGGTGATGGCCAGGACGCCCGCCACGAACCAGCCCGCCACGCGATCCGCCAGCGAGGCGATCTCCGGCTTGCCGGCGAGCGCCGCGTCGAGCAGCCGGTGAATCTGCGCCATGACCGTATCGTCGCCGGTACGGGTCACGCGCACCGTCAACGGGGAATCTGTATCGATACTTCCGCCGATGACGGAGTCCCCGGCACCGCGACGTACGGGCGTGCTTTCGCCGGTCAGCAATGACTCGTCGATGCCCGCGCTGCCTTCGACCACCGTGCCGTCGGCCGGCAATATCTCGCCAGGCAGAACGCGCACCAGGTCGCCCGGCGCGAGATCGACCGCGGCGACGGTTTCCGTCGCGCCGCCTTCGTCGCGAACCCGGCGTGCGTTGGCCGGGCGCATATGGCCGATACTTTCGGCCGCGATCATGGCGCGCGAGCGGCTCATCAGCTCGAAGTATCGGGCGCCGAGCAGGAACAGCACGAACATGCACACCGATTCGAAGTATACTTCGCCGACACCGGTCACCACGTGCCAGGCGCTGGCGGTGAAGGCGAGCCCGATGCCCAGGCTGACCGGCACATCCATGCCCACCCGGCCGAGTTTCAGGTCGGTCAACGCGCCGCGAAAGAACGTACTGCCCGAATAGACCAGCACCGGAAGTGTCAGCAGGAGGCTGAAGCGCCGGAAAAAGGCTTCGAACTCCGGTTCCATGCCGTACCAGTCGCCGGCGTACAGCGCCACGGTGAGAATCATGACCTGCATGCCGACGGCCGCGGCTACGCCCAGTTTCTTGAGCAGCGTGCGGCGCTGGGTCTCGAGCACGCGCTGCTGGCGGTCTGGGTCGAAGGGGTGCGCGTCGTAGCCGATGGCGCGGATGGCGGCGAGAATGTCGCTCAAGTGGATGACTTGGTTGTCCCAGGTCACGCCGGCCTGCTGGGTCGCGTAGTTGATCGAAACATCGACGATGCCGGGGAGCGACTTCAGGTGGCGCTCGTTGAGCCAGATGCAAGCCGCGCACTGGATGCCTTCGAGGACCAGGCTCGCGCGACGACGGTCGTCGGAGACGCGTTCGACGAAGGACGCCTGAACCTTCTCGTGGTCGTACACGGCGAGGTCGCCGAGCTCGGGCGGTACCAGCTCGCGCTGCGACCGGGGCGCGGCGGTGCGGTGGCGGTAGTAGCCGGACAGACCCGCTTCGTCGATGGCGGCGGCGACCGCCGCGCAGCCGGCGCAGCACATCGGACGCGCCTCACCGTCGACTCGCGCGGTGAAGACGTTTCCCGGATCGGTGGGCAATCCGCAATGAAAACAAGTGGTTAAGACTTTATTCAACGGCGAACGAGTCCTTCTCGACGTACCTAGCCCCATTGGCCCGGCTGCCAAGGCAATTTTCGTGCAGTGCGCAAGACCAAACTTGATGTAAGTCAACTATACCCCGGATACTCCCTGCGACAATCCTGCGCGTTGCTGGCGCCGACGGCCGCCGCCTTTTTGCGACGTTTTTCTTCAAGCGTTCAACGGATCAACAACATGAGCACAACAGAAACCTACAACTACACGGTAGTTCGCCAGTTCGCCGTCATGACGGTGGTTTGGGGGATCGTCGGCATGCTGGTCGGGGTGATTATCGCCGCGCAACTCGCGTTCCCGGTCCTCAACCTGGATTTGCCCTGGACCAGTTTCGGCAGGCTGCGCCCCCTGCACACGAACGCGGTCATTTTCGCGTTCGGCGGTTCGGCGCTTTTCGCGACGTCGTACTACGTCGTGCAGCGCACCTGCCACGTGCGCCTTTTCGGCGGCCCCCTCGTCGCCTTCACTTTCTGGGGCTGGCAGCTCGTCATCGTGCTCGCCGCGGTGACATTGCCGCTCGGCATCACGGCTTCCAAGGAATACGCGGAACTCGAGTGGCCGATCGACGTGTTGATCACCATCATCTGGGTGGCCTATGCGATCGTGTTTTTCGGCACAATCGCCAAGCGCAAGGTCAAGCACATTTACGTCGCCAACTGGTTCTTCGGCGCGTATATCCTCACCATTGCCATCCTGCACATCTTCAACAGCCTGGCGATTCCCGCCACTTGGACCAAGTCGTACTCGATATACGCCGGCGTGCAGGACGCCATGGTGCAGTGGTGGTACGGGCACAACGCGGTGGGCTTCTTCCTGACTGCCGGTTTCCTGGGCATCATGTACTACTTCATCCCCAAGCAGGCCGAGCGTCCGGTTTACTCCTACCGGCTGTCGGTCGTGCATTTCTGGGCGTTGATTTTCACCTATATCTGGGCCGGTCCCCACCACCTGCACTACAGCGCGCTGCCGGACTGGGCGCAGAGCCTGGGAATGGTGTTCTCGCTGGTACTGCTGGCGCCGTCCTGGGGCGGAATGATCAACGGCATCATGACGCTTTCCGGTGCGTGGGAGAAGCTTCGTACCGACCCGATCCTGAAGTTCCTGGTGGTATCGGTGTCGTTTTACGGTATGTCCACGTTCGAAGGGCCGATGATGTCCATCAAGACGGTCAACGCCCTGTCACACTTCACCGACTGGACCATCGGCCATGTGCATTCCGGTGCGCTGGGCTGGGTCGGCATGGTGACCATGGGCGCCATCTACTTCCTGATTCCCCGACTGTTCGGCAAGCAGGAGATGTACAGCACCAGGCTCATCGAGACGCACTTCTGGATGGCCACCATCGGCATCGTGCTCTACATCACGGCGATGTGGATATCCGGCATCATGCAGGGCCTGATGTGGCGCGCGGTGAACGAGGACGGCACCCTGATCTACAGCTTTGTCGAGACCGTCGAGGCCATGCATCCCTACTACCTGGTGCGGTTCCTCGGCGGCCTGATCTACCTCTCCGGGATGCTGCTCATGGCATACAACGTATTCAT
>JAUIEZ010000194.1 GCA_030429665.1 Gammaproteobacteria bacterium
TTTTGGGGATCTTGCGTACCGGGTGAGACTGCTGCGGCGGAAGCGCCTGCGCGCGTTCTTGGGAACCGGCCTGGGTCAGCATTTCGGACACTGCGAAGAATGCGATCAACGCCGGAATCAACGGGATACCACCCTGCAGTTCCGGAATGCCGAATGTAAAACGCGTCATGCCGCCCACCTCGTCGATTCCGATCGTGCCGAGCCACATGCCGATCAATGCCCCCAACACGCCCTTGACCAACGACTTGCCAGACACGGCCGCCACGCAGATCAGACCGAACAGGCCCAATGCGAAATACTCGACGGAGGTGAACTGAAGAGCGAAGCTGGCCAGGTTGGGCGCGGCGAACATGAGCACCGCGATGGACACTACGCCGCCGACCACGGACGCGGCGATGGCCAGGCTCACTGCCAGGTCCGCTTTGCCGGCCCGCGCCATGCGGTAGCCGTCCAGCGCCGTGGCCGCGTTACCGGGCGCGCCCGGCGTGTTGATGAGGATCGCCGGAATCGACCCCGCGAAGTAGCCCGCCGAATAGATACCCAACAGCAGAGCCATAGCCGATTCGAAGCTCGCGCCGAAGGTCAAGGGCGTGGCGATGGCAACGCCGGTGGTGGCCGTCAACCCGGGTGAGGCGCCGAACACGAACCCCAGCAAGACCCCCACCAGGATCCACACCAGGATATCGAGATGGAAGACGGCGGAGGCGCCCGCCGCCAGCGCGTCGGCGGAGATCAGTTCCACGTCGGCAACATCACGGTGAACGCGTGTCGGAACAGCAGGTAGGCGACGATGCTGACCGCGACGGGAGTAAGAATCAGCCGGGTGGCGCGTCGCTCGCCCATCACCCACATAGCGCCGGCGACGAACGCCAGCGTACCGAGCCGAAAATCGACGTAGCGAAACGTCAAGGCGTAAAGCACGAACAGGCCGGCGAATGCCAGGGCGCGGCTGTCCAGCAGTCTGCCGGCCGCCTCGGACCACGCCGTATCCTCGGGTCTCAAGGCGAGCGCCAATCCGCCGATGGTCACGCCGATTGTCAGCAGGTAGGGGAAAAAACGTGCAGACAGCGTGTTCTGACCGGCGATCACGTCGACGTTCGCCGTGGCGATGATACCGGCGACCCCGGCGACGCACGTCACGATACCGGCGAGTTGATCCGCTTTCATGATTTGGCTTCGGCTGAAACAGCCGGCCGCGACTGCACGCGGCCGGCGGGGATCGACTACTGTATGAGGCCGATTTCCTTCAGAACGACGCCGTGGCGCTGCACGTTTTCATCGATGCGCGCCTGGAAAGCTTCACCGTCCAGGAAGGCTTCGTTGAGATTGAGTTTCTTATAGAGTTCACGGGTTTCGTCGGTGTCGACTACCTTGGCGACCTCGCTTCGCAACGATGCAACGATGTCTTCCGATACACCGCTGTGTGTCAGGAGACCGAACCACACGGCGACATTGTAGTCGAATCCCTGCTCCTTGAAAGTCGGGGCATCGGGCAAGTAGTCGACGCGTTCATCGGCCGCCACGCCGAGCACGCGCAACTTGCCCGCCTTTGCGAGACTCGTGTAATTCGAGGCGCCGACGAAGACGAAATCGACCTCGCCGGACAAAGCCTTGGTAACGGCGCCCTTGCCGCCACGCCCGCCGATATGGGTCATCGACACGCCCATTTCGCGGGCGAATATTTCCATGTTGATGTGCTGGGTGGAACCGGGTCCCGGCGTCGAATACTTCACCGCGCCTTCGCCAGCCTTGGCCGCCTCGACCACATCGGCCAGCGACTGGTAAGGACTCTCGGCGGCGACCGCAAGCCCGATCGGCACCTCGACGAGTTGGGCGATGGGAACGAAATCATCGGTTCGGTAACCGGCATCGCTGATCAGGGGTCGTGCCGTGAGCGCGCCGGTCGAACCCATGAGCAGCGTATATCCATCGCGCGCGGCCTTGTTGGCTTCCGCGGTGCCCTTGCCACCGCCGGCTCCGGGAATGTTCTTGACCACGAACGGCACGCCAAGCGAATCCTTGAGGCGCTCGGCGATCACCCGGGCGGCGCCGTCGAGCGCATCGCCGGCGCCGAACGGGACGACGATCTCCACGGGTTTCTCGGGATACTCCGCCGCGGCAATCGCCGGCACGGCGGCCAGCAACAATGCCATCGCCGTTGTCATCAGTCGGCTACTCAGTTTCATCGTCACGCTCCGGCTTGGACAAGGGTTGTTGAACTTGAATATCTAGGTTGTATATACAACAATATACATCCTGATACAAGCTTGACGGCACGATCCGATGTCTACCTTTCCATCCGCGGTATTCGCCAAGAATCGGTGATTGCCTGTTCCCGCATGTACGACGTCACGCCGGTCGCGCGCGATGCGTGGCGAAAGTTGTTCGAGCGCGCGGCGCGAATTGCCGGCATCGACCTTACCGTGGTGGAACACGCCGCGCCGGCGCCGCTGGAGACGCTTTGGTCGCGCGACGACATGGGTTGCGTATTCATGTGCGGTTGGCCGTTCTCGCTCGCCCATCCGCGGCCGCAAATCGTCGCCGCGCCGGTACCGCGGGGCGCGCGGTACAACGGACTGCCGATCTACTTCACGGATTTTCTGGCGCGCGAGGACCGCGGTTTCGTGTCCCTGGCAGACACCTTTGGCGGCCGCATCGCATGGACCGTTGCCGGATCCCATTCGGGATTCAATGCGCCGCGCCATCACCTTCTCCGCTACCGATCAGGACAACGACCGGTGCTCTACCCGGAGTCCGTCGGCCCGGTCGTCACGCCGGCCGGCGCGCTGGAGTCCGTCCTTCGGGGCGACGCCGATGTTGCGCCGCTGGACAGCTACGCGCTCGAACTGATACGTCGTCATGAACCCGAACGGCTCGCGCAAACGCAGGTGCTTGAATCCACCGCCCCATCGCCCATTCCGCCGCTGGTGGCTTCGCCGGATGTCGACAGGGAGACCGTCAAGGCGTTGAGAACGACGCTGCTGGCGGCACACGTTACGCCGGCGTTCTCCGAGCTGCTGGCAACGCTCGAATTGAGCGGTTTCGCGTTACCACCGACTACCGACTACGATACCGTCTCGGCGCGCGACGTCGAGGCGCGCGAACGAGGCTACCCGTATCCGGCCTAACCCTCGTCCGCGGCCGGCACGCGGAATCCGAGCGCCTCGAGGCCCCGGCGGCCCTCCTCGCTACGGAGGATTTCGATGAAACGCTTCACCGCCGGCCGCTCTCGACGCGATTCCGGGATCACCAGGTCGTAGTGTTCATCCTGCAGCGGAATGAATCCCAGGTCGTAGGCGCGCGCGACGGTATCGATGGCCACGCCCCAGTCGGCTCGTCCTTGCGCAACAGCGGCCGCCACCGCGTTGTGGGACTTGGTCTGGTGCGCATAACCTGGCGGCGTCGCGCCATTCAGCAGTCCATCGATGAGGATGCGCGTACCACTGCCGGCGTTGCGGTTGACCATCACGCACGACGGGTCTTCGAGGGCCTCGGCCGCAGCCGCGGCGGGGGTCTCGCACTCGCTGAACCGGGCATCTCCCTTGCGATAGATGAATCCTTGCAGTCGCCGGTAACCTTCGACCAGCGTCATGCCGGGCTCGAGAAACGGTCGGTTGTATTCTCCGGACTCGGCGTGCATCAGGTGAACGCCGGCAATGTCGCATTCGCCGCGGCGGGCCGCGGCGAGGCCGCCGGTGCTGCCCACGTGCATGGCCTTGGTCGCGTAACCGTCGAGTTGCAGCTTGCCGAGAAGGAAATCCAGTCCCACGCAATGACTCCCGATGGAGATGAAATCCGCCGCCACCTGCCGGGCGGAAATCAGCTGCACCGTGACCGGTGAACCGGCCGCGACCTGTTCCCGGCCGGCATCGATGGAGACGAATCCGTCGGCCTGGCTGAATGACGACACGGCGCCCGATCCCTTGCCCACGGGGTAGGCGGCGTAGCCGTCCTCGGCGCCGACGAGGTTGACCAGCAGAAACTCCATGCGTCCCGAATCCGAACGCACACGCGTCGCCATACGAGCCGGCACGGTGACGTTCTCCGCCTCCGGCAGCCCGGCGAATGCGCGAATCACCGGGGCGACGAAACGATGAAAAGTGAAGATGGCGGAGGTCGGGAATCCCGGCAGGACGATCACCGGCGTGGTGCCCGCCACCGCGAGGCAAAGCGGCTTGCCGGGCTTGATGGCGACGCCGTGCACCACGACCCCCGGCGCGGGCAGTTCGCCGACCGCCTCGTAGCAGATGTCCCCCGCGCCCTTCGAAGTACCTCCCGACATGATGACCATGTCGCATTCGAGTCCACGGGAGATCGCATCGTCCAGAGCGTCGCGCCGGTCCGGAACGGCGCCCAGTCGCACCGCCTCGCCGCCCATCTCCTCGATCGCCGCGGCCACGATGTACTGGTTGGAGTCGAACACCCCGCCGTCGGGCAGCGAATCGCCGGGCGCGACGATCTCGTTACCGGTGGAAATCACCGCGACACGAGGCCGCCGGAACACCTTGACGCGGTCCCGGCCGATCGCCGCCAACAGTCCGATTTCCCGCGACGTGAGACGTTGACCGGCGCGCAACACGGTTTCGCCAAGGCCGATGTCGGTTCCCGCGAAGGTAATGTACGCACCGGGCGCCACGGGGCGGCGCAATTCTATACGCGCATCTTCGCCTTCGCCGGTCACGTCGGTGTCTTCCACCATGACGACGGCGTCGGCGCCGCGCGGGATGACGGCGCCCGTGGCGACCAGCGTGGCAGTGCCCGAGTCCACCGTCTCCGCGGGCACCACCCCAGGGGTGACGACCTCGCCGTTGAGACGCAGCGCGCGCGGCGCCTCCTCGCTCGCCTCGGCGCTCTCCGCAGACCGCAGCGCGAAGCCGTCGACGTTGGTCCGGTCGAAGCCCGGCACGTTCACTTCCGATATCACCGGCTCGGCCACTACCCGGGAAAGCGCTTCGTGCAGGGGAATCTCCTCCACGCCCAGGGGTTCGAGCCGCAAGTGAGCATGGAACCGATCGCTTGCCTCGCTTACCTCGATAATGTCGAGGAACTGGCGCTGGCGCGCCGCGTTGCGGCGATCGATCAGGGACTTGGCATCACTCACGGGTAACTCCATCGAAATCAGGGACTATCGTCGAACAGGTGAACCGGCACGTTCGCGCCGGCATCGTAGCCTTCACTCCTGATCGGCACCAGGACATAGCCGTTCGCGCGCACGGCGGTCGCCAGGGTGGTGCCGTCCGCCACTGCCAGCGGACGGGCCATTTCGCCCTCCAGGGCGACGCGACACAGTTCAAGTCGGCCCAGTCGCGATGCGATTTTTCGAGACAGGCGTGCAGGTCGAGCGTCGTTCGGCGAACGGCAGCCCGACAGGTTGCGCACCGCGCGTTTCACGAACAATTCCGCCGCCGCCAGGCACGGCAGCGGCCGGCCGGGCAACTGAATCACCGTTCGCGTGCCGATCGCGCCCAGGGCGATTCGTTCGCCGGGATGAATCGCGACGCCGTGGAAACGCACCTCCCCCACTGCCGACAGGCGCGCCACGGCAAAATCGTCGTCCCCGGCGCCGGTACCGCCGATACTGACGAGCAGGTCGGCGTCGGACGCGCCGAGCGACTCGCCGAAATCCACGGGATTGCCGCCGGCAAACTCGATTGCTTCCACGGTACACCCCCATGTTTCCAGCAGCGCGGCAACCATGGCCGGCGAGGCCCGTAACGATGCATCGCGGACACAGACGATTGCCGCGCGAGGCCGCCTGACGACGTCGACGCGCGAGAATCCGGCGAGGTGCAACAATGCCACGTCGCGGGCGGTCAGACGACGACCCGTCGGGACCAGTACATCGCCGGCGGCCGCCTCACTGCCGGCAGGTACGACGTTCTCGCCGGCGGCAAGCGCCGTGGTCAACTCGAGTATCTCGCCGCTGGGATCCGCATCGTCTATCGACAGCACCGCGTCGGCGCCGCGCGGCATGGCCGCGCCGGCCGCCACGCATACCGCTACGTTCCCCGCGGCCGCTTCGGCAGGGCCGATCCGGATCGGCAGCGGGTTATACTCGCCAGCGCCGACCGTCGACGCGGCCGGCAAGGCGAAACCGTCCGTTGCCGCCGCCGAGCTTGCCGGAATCGGATTGTCTGCGACGATCGTACCCGCCGACACGCGACCGGCGGCGCGATCGGTGGAGACCGCTTCGATACCGAGCGTCGAACACCGTGCGTCGAGCCATGCCCACGCGTCGTGGGGATCGGCAAGCGAGCGACCGACGAGGGACTGCGGGTGCATCAATGGCGCGGGCCGACCGCGTCGACCGAGTGGTCGTGCGGCTTGTGCAATGTGCGGTGGGTCATCGATGATTGCCAAGTGATGGGCAGGCGCCGAACCAACCGTTCGACGCGGCTGCCTCGGGGCCGCGCAAGGATACCCCACCGCGGACGCCGGTGACCAGCCGGAAACCCGTCGCCGGCTCGTCCCGATTCGACCGATGCACGGCGTGCACGGAGCGATAAACGGGGAGAGCGCGAAGGGTCGCTCGCCCAAGGGCACAAGCGGCAAATCCCGGACCGGGACTACCGCGAACGACCAAGCTGCCTGCGCCTCCGAGTCATCGTCACCGTCGCCACTTTATCCAACTCGTTTCCAGGCTTGCGGCCCATCGGCAACCGACAGGAAACGATATCGACCGCCCGGACATTTTCCACTTCGTGCGGCGTACGGACGGCACCGCCGTGACAGGCCGAAAACCTCGGGCTGTCGAAGCCTCGCTGGATAGCCCGAATACAAGGTTCAACCTTAACTGAACCTTATAAATTATTAATTAATAAAAACATTATATTTCGTTAGAATCAAGTTTAGGGATCGTACATCCGCGCCATGCCGCGACGATCGGTAGCGCAGAACGGTCACCGGCGAACGCAAATGCCGGTACACGGTTCCTTAACAAACACCGGTCGCGGCTGCGACTTGCCGTCCAAATCCGACCGGATGCGGCATAGGAGTGTTTTTTTTACCGCTTTGTTACCTAAACTTACGCGGGCTTCGACCGATATTGATCCAGGGATTCGCCGCAGGAAGTGGGCCCGAAGCAGGATGCGGGCCGCACGAGTCCACCAGTTCGGCGATTCGGAATCGGAGTAAGCCAGTTGTCTCTCAGGAAATCCATCGTAACGACCGTATCGGTGACTCTCACCACGCTGGTCACCTTGCTATTCGTCGTTACCAAGAACAACTTGCTCGAGAATTACACCGAACTCGAGCGGGCTGAGCTGAAAGAGGATATCAATCGCGTGGAGAATGCCATC
>JAUIEZ010000195.1 GCA_030429665.1 Gammaproteobacteria bacterium
GGGGCCGCCATTCCCTTCGCCCTGAGCGACTACGCCGAGCTGATCGAATGGACCGGGCGTGCCATGCGAGAGGACAAGCCCGGCCATATCCCCGAGAGTACGCCCCCGCTGCTGCAACGTCTCGCCATACCAACCGATGCATGGCTAAAGGCAACCCACGCCCTCGAGACGCGATTCCCCACCGCCATCGGCGCCGAGGATCGGCTCGCGATGCTTTGCGAGAATCTGAAACGTAAATGGCTTCGCGGCGTCGGAGCCTGTCGCTCGTTATACCGACCGGCAATTCTGCCAACGTAGCGTAGCCCCATAACTCTAGGGGGAATTGCCATCGGCGGGGGCCGAGTCCTCCGTGCGTCTGGCGACGACGATTCATTCCGTTGAAGCCGCAACGTCGACTTTTCTCACACGCTTTCGATCAATCCCCAGTCCCGCCTCTCCGCGTTCTATATTCTATTGTTTACGGATATCCGACTTTTTCGTCTTTGGCCATCTTGTGGCCATCTTGTGAGTGTCCTTTGAACCGTCTATCTTTTGGGTGTCCTTTGAACAGAACATTTGGGTGTCCTTTGAACAGAACACGCACCATGATCATTCATGGCGCGCGCGCCGTATGCCGCTGGGCGGATCGACGCGACGATCCACTCGGCGCCTGGATTCGGCAACTCGAGGCTCGCCGGGGCCGAAACCGCACCGTGGTGGCTCTCGCCAACAAGATGACCCGCATCGCCTGGGCGGTGATCGCCAAGGGCGAACGCTTTGACATGAACAAGGCGTTCGCCCACCAGCGATGAGCCGGTAGCGGCATCGAGTCGCATCCACTCATCGGACACGAAGCGTTCACGCCCGTCGAGTTTGCCTTACCTGATGATTCAAACGGTCATCCCTCCCCCGCAAGAGCCTGTGGTAGGACAAAGGCGAAAAGCCGCGTGGGTGTATAGGCCCGCGGGGGTCGGATCTCATCATGGCGCGGGGTTCAACCAATCCCCATCCAGACGCCGAATATATGTCCGCAAACCGTTCCTTCATCCAGTTGACACCTCAAAGGCGTCCATATATGTCCTTTCCTTTGCCTGTCCTTTCCTTTGGTTCTTTAGCCATCCATTGAGCCATTGCATTGAGCCAGAAGCCAACAGCCGGTCGTGGCCGGCTACGATCGCCTGGTCATCGCCCACCAGGATTGGATTGACGAATCCGAACACCTCGATGCTCCCCGCGATCTGGCTGATCTGCTGCTCAGAGTGGATCCTGGCATTTTCCGTGTACGGAACCGGTCGGTCGAGCGACCAGTGCTCGATAGAGTCGATGTGAGGTGTTAGCATTCGATTGCCCCGTAACCAGACAATCCCGGTCTATCAGGTAGCGCGCGTATTGCGAGAGTTTTCTGAGAAATCACAGAATTATATAAAGGTACGATAGGTGTCGCGTTCTCTACCTGAAACTCAATATGCGGAATCAGGCGAAATCTGTATCGCCTACCAGACCATGGGGGACGGCCCGATAGACTTCATCGTCGTCCCGGGCATCATTTCCCACGTCGAGTTTTTTCACAACCTGCCGGGCTACACCGACTTTCTGCGTGCTCTCGCCGCGATGGGTCGTGTTATCACTTTCGACAAACGTGGGCAGGGACTTTCTGAACGAATCACCGGCGCTCCATCCATGGAAGAACGAATGGACGATATCGTTACCGTTATGGAGGCGGTTCAAAGCGAACGCGCTGCATTTGTCACGATATCCGAGGGGGGTGCGTTAACGTTGTTGTTTGCCGCGACTTACCCCGAACGCGTGTGGAATCTGTTCATTTGTGGCGGCTACTCCAAAGGACATGGTTCAGAGGACTACCCCTTTCTCCCGAGCAAACAGGAACGTGAAGCCAAGGTCGAGTTGTGGCGAAGCAATTGGGGTAAGGGAATCGCACTCGATTTCATTGCGCCAAGCATCGCGCCACTACCCGGCGCCAGAGAGACATTTGGCAGAGCGGAGCGTTTGTCTTGTACCCCTTCGGGAATGAAGCACTTCTTCAAACTAAACATCGATGCCGATGTTCGACCGACTCTTCCGCTTGTTTCCGCTCCCACGATTGTCTTTCACGCCCGTGGCGACCGACAAATACCATATGCCGCGGGACAGCACTTGGCGGATATGCTCCCAAACGCGCGTCTCGTCACACTGGCCGGCAATGATCACTTAGTCTGGGCGGGAGACTTTCGCGCGTGTATCGATGAAATTGAAATTGCCTGCGCAGGGAAAGCCAAGAAATACCGCGTTAGTCACCGGGCGCTCGCAACAGTGCTGTTCACAGACATCGTCGACTCGACTGCACATTTAGCCCGACAGGGCGATGAACAATGGCGCGATATACTCAGTCGGCACAACGACCGTGCGAGCCAACTTGTCAGCCATTTTCACGGTACGCTGATTAAGTCAACTGGCGACGGCTTACTTGCGACTTTCGATGGTCCTGGTCGCGGGATTCAATGCGCCGCAGCACTAGTCGACGAGATCAAGTCGCTAGGAATTACGATTCGTGCCGCGCTACACACCGGCGAGGTTGAGTATATCGACGACGACGTTTCGGGTCTGGCTGTACACGTGGCCGCGCGCATCCTTAGCCATGCCGGCGGAGACGAGATCGTCGTCTCCCGACTCGTGACCGACCTCGTCGCGGGATCAAGTCTCTTTCAGTTCCAGGAAATGGGGCGTCATTCCCTTAAGGGCATTCCTGGCGATATCGAGTTGTTCAAAGCTAACGCGGCTACGAGCGAATAGCCCAAGTGCGAGCCCCCCGATCTGCGAACCCGGTTCGCGCTTCTGTCGCTAGCGAAATTCGGCGGCGCCGCGTCCCGCATTGTGAAACGGCTCAGGAAGGACCCGTAAATTATCCTCGCCAGCGTTAGGTTTGTGAGCCGAGAGGACACCAGGCGCGGAGGAACTACCATGGTCACTACCAATTGGCCCAAACCGACACCGAAACAGCCCGAGTACACGTTTCTCGCAATTTCCGTCGATCAGTACGATGCGACAACGGACGCTGGAATAAATCTCGAATTGCACGGGTCAACCCGTTACTTGATAAGGGCCTTTCCGGACACCCAGGCCTTTCCGGACACCCACGTATTGAGTTCGTCGACTACCTGCCATAGCCATTTCGGATCATCACGATAAAGGATTACTCGATGACCCGGGCCCGAAGGAAACTCCTCTCGCTCGACGCCACACCCTACTATCACTGCATCTCGCGCTGCGTGCGCCGCGCCTTCCTGTGCGGCGAAGACCACGCCAGCGGCCGTAACTTCGAACATCGTCGCGGCTGGCTCGTCTCGCGCATCAAGCAACTCGCCGCCGTCTTCGCCATCGACGTTGCCGCCTACGCGGTGATGAGCAATCACTTCCACGTCGTCCTGCGCGTAGACGCCGACCGGGCCAGCGGGTGGTTTCATGACGAGATCATCGACCGCTGGCGCTCCCTGTTCGCGGGACCACCCCTGGTGCCGCGTCTCCTCGCCGGCGAATCGCTCCTCGACGACCAACCCCCGAACACCCGCGCTTCTATGCACGAGACCCGCTGGTACCTTGTGAGTTTCAAAGCGTGCCAGAATGCGCTAGCCTTCGAATCATGGTCCGTGCCGAACTTTTCGCCACCCGGTGGACCAGTATTTCAACTGGCGGCCCGCAGGGAGTCTCGCAATGACGTCGAAAGTTGGCTGGCTTCTTGTACGTCATCTGCGGAAAGTCTGGGTCCGCGTGACAGCCTTCGCCCTCCTGGCGATTGTGACCGCAGGCGTGGCGCAGTTGATCGCGCCCCTGATCCCGTCCGCCTGGATAGAGAAGATCGGCGCTGATTCGGTGGATCAGGTTTTGAACATCCTTGCATCCTCGATGCTGGCGGTGACCACGTTTTCGCTGGCGATTGCCATATCCGCATTTGCGTCGGCCGCGAGCAACGCGACACCACGGGCGACGGCCTTGCTTCAAGAGGATCCGACCGCACAGAACGTTCTCGCCACCTTTCTGGGGGCGTTTCTGTTCAGCCTGGTCGGCATCATCGCGCTTCAAGCCGGCTATTATAGTAGCGCCGGTCGACTGGTCCTCTTTGTAGCCACCGTCGTCGTCATCGTTCTGGTCGTCATGGCGCTGCTGCGGTGGATTAGCCACCTGATGACCTTCGGCAGAATGGGTGACACGCTGGATCGCGTCGAGGCAACCGCCATTGCGTCGCTCGAGAACCGGCTCGAGAATCCTTTTCTCGGCGGGCGCCCTCTCCTGACCGAAGTTCCGGGCAGCTGCATTCCCTTGCTCTCCTGCGAGGTCGGGTACGTTCTTCATGTCGATGTCGGCAAGCTGAATACGGTTGCCGAGAGCTTGCAGATCAAAGTCTGGCTTCGCGCTGTGCCCGGATCGTTTATGCATCAGGCGAGCCCACTTCTCTACGTCGAGCGAGAGGTGCGCGACAATGAAGCGTTGCGACAACTACGAGCCGCATTCACGATCGGCCCGGAGCGTAGCTTCGAGCAGGATCCACGATTTGGATTGATCGTCATCGCTGAAATCGCGTCGCGGGCACTGTCTCCGGCAGTCAACGATCCCGGGACGGCGATCAGCATCCTGGGCCGGCTTGTCCGGATACTCTCCTGCTGGAAGGACAATCAACAATCGAGGATCGATTACGAAGCGGTGTTCGTGCCGCCAATAACGCCAGCTGAACTCATCGTGGATGCCTTCCGGCCAATTGTTCGGGACGGCGCGGCGTGCGTCGAGGTCCAGATCCGGGTTCAGAAGTCGCTGCACGCGCTGGCCGCTATCGCGCCGGACATTTATGCAGAGCCCGCGTCCGAAATGGCCGCGGACGCGCGGTCTCGGGCAAGGGACGCCTTGACAGAAACCGAGTACCCGTTACTTGAACAGATGCCTGCAGCGAAGGTGGGACAGCCAGCAACGCACGAGAAATCATGAAACCGCCGGCGCTGTCTCGGACCTAGTCGCGCGCCTGGAAGGTACTGTCATGAGACCACTTCTATAAGTACTCGCCATCTTCTTCGTAGTCGCGACCGACTTTCCGCTCGTCGGGAGTATTCGATGGTGGGTTCGCGCCTGAGATTTTCCTCGGCTGTAAATCGCTTCCGCGCCGTCCGTTCTGCTGTTGACGTACCTTCTGCTGATCGGGTTCAGCGATGTCTGGGACGGGGCCTATGTCGCCCTGGTTACAGCAGCATTGGGACTCCGGTTCTTTCGGATCTTTACATTTAGCGCATCTCGCCGACGGGCATGATCGTTTGACAGTATTTCCTGCGGTCTGTATAAGATCGACCCATTTTTCGATCCTGTTATTCAATTGGCCCACTAGCGAGCGAACATGCAAACAAAAAGAAGAGACTTACTCAAGGCACTGACTATTGGCGGCGGTGCTGTTGCGACCACCCAGGTTCCCTCAACGTGGTCCAAGCCTGTGGTGGAATCGGTGATACTGCCGGCACACGCTCAGACCACAGAGTCAGAGACGACATCGACGCGGACTTTCTTCGGAGGGGCATCGCCGTTTGTTTCCATAAAGAATGACGCTGACACGATGTTCGCCCGAGCGTCCCGTACGCTCGTCACTGACGCCCATGCCAGAGTCGAAACCAACGGAACGGTATGCGCAACCGAGCTGTCGAACGGACGTGTAAAATTAACTTTCCAGAATCGCAAAAACACGGTTCGCCGGCGTGTCACGCTTGACGTGGGTGGCAGCGACAAACCAATGAAAGTCATCGCCGTGAGCCCGGGTTACGGTTGCAGCCTGGAATATGTTCAAGAGTATTGGACCGAAGAAGCGAGGATCATATCCATCAGTGACGATGAACTCATCTGGGAGTTCAATCATTCCGAAAATGGACGGGCTCGGTACAGCGTAATGCGTTCATCCTCGTGCAACCTTCCTCCGCTCGATGGAGAAGGCGAATGCTCGGAAGACGTTGGTTAACAATACGCTACACGACAAATTCCCCGGCAATATCGACTATCAGGAAACCGCCCGTCGGGGCGGCTTTTCTTTGGGAATCGCTCTTGAGGCTATATCCGTCCTGGGCAAGAGTAGACCAACCTGATCAACCCGCCGCGTTCGCCGCGCCTTCGTGTGCGGCGAGGACCACGCCAGCGGGCGCAATTTCGAACATCGCCACGGCTGGATCGTTGCGCGCATCACGCAGCTCGCCGCCTTTGCGGTGATGGGCGTCCTAATCCACGTCGTGCGACGCGTCGACGCCGAACGGGCCGGCGGGTGGTCTCGGGACGAGACCATCGACTGTTGATGGTCCCGGTACGCGGGTGCGCCCCGCCTTCAGCGCTTTGTCGCCAGCGAAACGTTTACGAGAACGGGTTGGTGTACGTCCTGTTTATGCCGTGTTATCTCGGGGGAGATTTCAGGTCGATCTCTCTGCCTCCTTTCCAATCCTGTGATTCCGGTAATCCATATCGTGATATCAATTCGAAACTCTCTTCTTCATACAGTGATCTCTTCCGGCACAGTCCACGGCATGCCAAGTACGCCAGAGCATGATTGAGATACTGTCTCTGGCGGTACTCGCCGCAGCGGCCGTTCCCGCCTGCCGCATCGTCCTGCAGCCCGTCCTATGGCGTCACCATGCTACCGTCTGTATCCTGGTTGCCACGGCGTTGTTTATCTATGCGGTCGCGCTGGTGATGGCCTGGGGGTGGTTGCCCGAGATGCTACCGGTTGCCGCAGTGCCGGCCGTTGCCGGAACGGGCCTGTTCTGGTGGCGGGGTCGTGCCGGCTACGGGGTCAAACGCGGGCTGCCGCCCGGCCGGCTCGCCATGGTGGACTCGCTGCGATCGGTCGTGGATCACCGCTATTACCTGCGGCAGGCCGCCCGCTACGGCAGCGTGTTCAAGATGAGCCAGTTCCACCGCCCTACCGTCTGCATTACCGACCTCGCACTCGCCCGGGATCTGATCCGCAGCGACGAGCACAAGCTGAGGCCGCCGCCGCTCAGGTTCGACCGGTTCATTCCGCGGCGCTACATCCGCTACATGGAAACGGAAGACCACCGGCACTACCGGGAAATACTCAAGACAATCGTGCGCCCGGAGATCACCAATATCAACCGCGATCTAATCCGGGCCAGTTGTGCGACATGGCTGGCGCGCATGGCCGACGCTGCTTGCGAATCGTCGGGTGTTCGTCCATCGCACTGGATGAGCGGACTTTGCTACGACATCTTCCCGGTATTGTTCTTCGGCCTTAAGCCGGAGAGCGGTGCGCTGGCGAGGCTGCAGTCGCA
>JAUIEZ010000196.1 GCA_030429665.1 Gammaproteobacteria bacterium
GCAGTTTTTTCTCATGCGCTTCGGCCACCACGACGTCGTCATCGACCCGCTCGCCCTGCTCGACGGCGTCACGGTCGGCGGCGGCAAGGCGGGCCTGTGGGTCGAGGGCCTGCGCATGGCGTCGCGGCCCTGGGGCGTCGAGTTGCCCGAACCCGGCACCCTCGAGCCCGGCCTGACCATCAATCGGGCCGACGGCGAGGTCGTCTCTCGCTTTTCCATCGGCACGATCTTTCCCATCGATATCGTGGCAGTCGACAGCATCGACACATTCTGGGAACGCTACCTGCCGGTGCTGCTGCTCGCCGCGGCCGTGGGCGTCGTCCTCGTCGCGGTCTGGATTTACGTCGTGTTTCGTGTTTCCAGGCGTCACCTGAGCCTCGGCGCCGAATTGCGGGAGGCCGTGCGGCAGGACCGGTTGTTCGTCGTCTACCAACCCATCGTCGACCTGGCGACCGCCCGCATCGTCGGCGCGGAGGTGCTGGTTCGGTGGCGGCGCGAGGGCGGCAACGTGGTGAACCCGGACGTGTTCATTCCGGTTGCCGAAAGCGAGGGCATCCTGTGCGACGTCACGCAGCGGGTGCTGGACAAGGCAATGCAGGAGCTCGGCGGGACGATTCGCCGCGATCCGGAGTTCAGAATCAACATCAACGTCACTCGCGAAGACCTTGAGCATGGCGAGCTTCCCGACCGCCTGGCGCGAACGGTTGCCGCCGCTGGCTTGCCGCCCGGGTCGGTCAACGTGGAGATCACCGAGCGATCGCTGGTGGCAAGCAGCGAGGCGTCCTCGGTAATCCAGCGAATACGCCGGCAGGGCCACGCCGTGAGCGTGGACGACTTCGGCACCGGCTACTCTAATCTAGCCTACCTTCAACGCTTCGAGCTCGATTCGCTGAAGATCGACAAGACGTTTGTCGACACGATCGGCTCCGGTGCCGCGAACGCCGATCTCGTGACGCGTATTATCGAGATGGCCCACTCGCTGGAACTGGAAACCGTTGCCGAGGGCATCGAACATCTCGAGCAGGTGAAATGGCTTCTCGCGCACGGCGTGTCGCGCGGCCAGGGATTCCTGTTCGGCCGGCCGATGGATGTGGGCAGTTTCAAGAAAACCCTTGCGCGCTCGAAGTCTGCATGACACCGATCCTTGGCCGATACGTATCGCGCTTTGCGTTAGAATCCACGGGAACGAAACCAATTTTCGAGGTGCGGAATCGGGATGGCTGCGCGTCGAGTGCAACGAATCATCACGATAACGGCGATTGCGCTAACGCCGCTGCTGTCGTCTTGCGAGAGCCTGGAGCGTATAGACGACATGCTCGGTCGAAAACTCGACCCGGCGAAGCCGGCCCCGGCGCGCCAGGGCACGGCTGAAACGCCAACGGGTTCGCTCGCGGACGGCCCGCTTGCCATGCGCGCGGACGAAGTCGGGTATTTCATGGACGTGCACGAGGCGGGTCTTCGGCCGGTCCTTCACGGCACGGGTATCCGCATGGAGCGTTACGACGACGTGATTCGCGTGACGATCCCCGGCGCCGGGATTTTCGATACGAACTCCGACCGACTGTCGGTGCAAATCACGCCGACGTTGGATGCCATCGCGAAGGTGCTCGTCGAATACAACCGCACGAAGATCACCATCGCCGGTCACACGGACGACCGCGGGGACGAGCGCTACAACCGCGCCCTGTCCGAGCGCCGGGCGAAGGCGGTTTCGCGTTACCTGGTCAACGCCGGGGTGGACGCCCGGCGGCTGGAGGAGATCGGTCACGGCGAGGCGCATCCCGTGGCGGGTAACGAAACCGACGACGGCCGCGCCGCGAACCGTCGCATCGAGATCGTCATCGAGCCGTTGCGTCGGCGTTCCTGACGTCCGCTCGAAACCGGATCGCCCGGTGCGTCCGGCCGGGACCTCAGCGTCGCGTCTTCGTTGCCCCGCGCAAGGCAGCGTCGAAGGCACGGTTGCCCCATGTCGTCATTTCGTCGTACGACTCGAGCGCTTCTTCCGGCGCCTGGTAGTAGGACATCGCGAACGTCTTCCCCCGCTTTTCGTAGGTGAAACGCTCCAGCCCGCGGGACTCGAAGGCATCGCGGGACGCGTCGTCGGCCTTCAGGTACAACGTGCCGTCGGCGACCAGGGCGAACATCAGCCCCTCGATGAAAATGCCGTGGCCGCCGAACATGCGTTTCGACGCGGCCGGTCCCACGCCCTGCAACAGTTCCACGGCGTAGGCGACGAATTCGCTTTCGGATCGGGAAACGGGCACGGTTTTCGCTACAGCGACCTGCCCGCCGCCGGCCGGGAAATCCGCTTGTGCGGCCATCGCGAAACGACGCCGTGGGCTTCCTCGCGAGAACTTCCGTCGACCGGCGTTCCCACGTTTATCGGCATGGCCCGCTCGCGGCCGACGCGACGCGCCACCGCGCGTTGCTTCCGGGCGTCGGCGACGAGTCTTGCAGAAAGTTTCATGGGTGTACTGCCGGCGACGCGGCCCTCTCCGTGCCCATGGTCGCTAGGGATGCGCCCAGTTCGCCCGCAGCAGGCCGTTCGTGACGCCGGCGGTGACGATTTCCTCGCACTGTTGGGCGGTGAGTTCGACGTTGTCGGGCGCGGTTGCGTCTCGCATCAGGTTCCCGGGTATGTCGACGTGACGTCCGTTGTCCACCAGCAGGTGGACCAGTTCGTGGGCGATGATGATGCCGGGATCGCGCGCGTCTTCGATGATCCACACCGTGTCGATCAGTCCCTCGCGGCCGGCGCTGTTGCCGCGGCCGATGGCCTCGGCCTCGAAGGCGATGTCCTGCAGCGTGTGGCGCACGAAGAAAACCGCCGGCCGCGGCATCGGCACGCGCGAGAGCATGTCCTGCGCGGTGTCGTCTCGAAAGTAGCGGTACGCGTCGCTCCCGTCCAGTTCCCGGATGGTCAGGTGCGGCATCACGATATCGCACTGCGCGAGAATGCCCGCCGCCTGGCGCGCGTGTTTCACGAGGTCGTCGACGTGCCAGCGAGTCGACGAGAACACGGCGAAAGTCGGCGACAAGGCGAAGCCCGCAGGGGTATCGACGGGTTGATCGTAAAGCGTCGCGGCATCGATTTCGCGGCGCGCGGTTTCGCGAATCTCGTCGCCGCGCGAGATCGGTGCGATGCGCTCGGCCTGCGCGGGACGGGGCAGGAAGCCGTGCGCAACGACGTTCTCTTCGCCCGGCAGCGGCGGCAGGGTCCTCGCCAGGATGGCGCGTTTCAGTTGACCCGCCCGCCAGAGCGGATTCTCCGCGAGCAGGCGCGCGGCGAGGGCGGAGACGCGCACGGCGGCATAGCTTGAACCGAATACCGGGATCTCGTCTCCGTCGAATTCCGTCGCGATCACGCCCTCGCCCGGGACCAGCACGTCCACGGATGTCGCGCCACGGTTGGAGCCCTGCGCCAGCGCGCCGGTGTGCTCCGACGACGTCACCGTAATCATGTTGTCCAGCGCCAGTGCGGCGGGATACACGGGTTCGGCGTCGATGTCCCGTCCGTTGTTACCGGCCGAGACCACGAACAGCATGTGCGGCGCCCCTGACGCCGCTTCCGCGAAAGGTTGCCACTCCTCGCGCCGGTTGCTGCCGAGCGACAGGTTCATGATGATCACGCCGTTGTCGTCGGCGTGCCGGATCACGTCGGTCATGCGCGCCATGTCCGGGCGCGGATAGCGATAGGGCACGATTCGCGCGGCCGGCGCTTCGCGCAGCAGCAGCGACGCCGTACGCGTGCCGTGACGCTGGGGAAAGAACGGCGAGTTTGCCGGGTTGGCGTCGAACGGTCGGTCGTCCATGTCCCAGAAGTCGAAGCCGATGATCGCGCCGTCGGCGTCGCGCGCCAGCCTGTCGCGAATCTCCGGCAGCAGGTAGTTGACCCCGGCGTCGACGAGGGCGACGGCAACGCCGCCTGGGTCATCGCCCGGCGGCACCGGCGGGTCCAGCGGCTCGGTGGCGCCCATGGGTTCGAACGCGCGGTCGAGATGCGCGATGGCGAGCGGCGTCGTGTCGCCTTCGCGGTAGACCAGGCGGCGCGCGGCCAGCACGTCGCAGTCGCCGCCGGCAATCGCCGCCAGCACCGGCAACGGCTCGCCGTCGTCCGCGGATTCGTGGTACTCCACCGACAGCCGCCTGAGTCGCCCGCCGGGCTGCAGCCGTTCGATGCGCAAGCGCGCCCCGTCGGGCAAGTCGAAGTCGCGCCGCCAGCCGATTGCCAGGCCCCGGGAGTTGATCAGTTCGTCGCCGGCAAGCCGGCTGCCGTCCATGGCGGTCGCCAGTGTCTCGCCGTTGGCGGCGGGGTGGCGGCACGCCGCGAGCAGACCTTCGCGAAGCCATGCCTTCCCCGTGTCGTCACCGCCGACGGGCGCGGACAGCAAGGCTGGCAGGAGAACCAGGAAAAGGTGAGGCCTCGGCATGGCGGTCAGTGTAGCGCATCGAGCGGCGCATTCGGGCCGGTGTCGTCGCGCGCACCAGGCTACAACGCGTAAGGAGGCCGCTCCATCGCATGGACGGCCATCGACGACGCGCCTTGGTCAGCGTCCGCGACGAGATCGTTGCCGGGTCATGGCGTCCACCAGGTTCGATTTCAGTGAATCGAGATCACAGAGTCGAAGATGCTGGCAGGCGCTGCGCGCATCGTCGATTGACGGGTGCCGCGCGGCCTGCGGTAGCGCTTCTCCGCATCCCAGGGCCTTTCGAATCACCTCGGGAAACTTCGCCGGGTGTGCCGTGCCGAGGCAGACGATCCTTGCGTCCGCGGGCAGGCGGTCCGCCACGGCATCGACGGCGGCCACCGCGACTGCCGTGTGTGGGTCGAGCAGGTAGCCATCGCCGGACTCGTACGTCGAACGTATCGTGTCCATGGTCGTCTTGTCGGAGACGGAGGCGGACAGGAATCCCGCCTGGATGAAGGCGAGCGTTTCCGCGTCGAGCGTGGCCTCGCGATGACTGGCGAAATCATCCATCCAACGACGAATGCGGCTGCTGTCGCGGTTCGCGGCGTAATAGAGAAAACGCCAGAAATTGTACGGCGCGACGATGTCGATCGCCGAGGACGGTGTCTGGACAAGGTCGCGGCGTGGAAACACGCCGGTCGAGAACGCCGTGTGCAGGGCGTTGTTGGTGTTGTTGGCGCACAGGAACCGCTCTACCGGCAATCCCATGGAGCGCGCCAGGAAGCCGCCGAACAGGTTGCCGAACGCGCCTGACGGCACCGAGAAGACAACCGGGTCGCCGATGCGTTCGACGGTGCGAAAATAGGCGTAGAAGTAGTGAACCGCCTGGACCATCACCCGGCACCAGTTGATCGAGTTGACGCTGGATAGCCCGAGCGCACGCTTGAGTTCGGCATCGGTGAACAGCTCGGCCACCACGATGTCCAGGTCATCGCCGCCGTCGGCGCAGTTCTCGACCCCGACCGGATGCACGTTGTCGGCGTCCAGCGTCGTCATCTGGCGTTCCTGTTCCACCGAGATCATCCCCCTCGGATAGAGCGGCCAGCAGTCGATCTGTCGCTTTCCCGCCGCCGCCCACGCCGCGGCCGGGCCCGTGTCGCCGGTGGTTGCCAGGACGATGTTCAGGTGTTCCTTGCGCTTCTCGAGAAAGTAGTCCACGACATTCATCAGGACTCCCATGGCCATGTCCTTGAAGGACAGTGTCGGTCCATGAAACAACTCGAGGACGCGGACGTCCGGCTGGTCGCGAATTCGAACCAGGTCCACGACGTCCTCGTGCATGAACGCGCCGAAGCTGTCGTCGATCAACCGCTTCAGGTCTTCCGGCGGCACGATACCCGGTTCCAGGTACAACGAGACCAGTTCGCACGCCAGCGCCGGGAAATCGAGTTCGGCAAGCCGTTCCAGGTCCTCGCGGCCCAACCGTGGTATCTCTTCGGGAACGAACAGTCCGCCGTCGGCGGCGAATCCCTGCAGGACGGCTTCCTCGAACCCGACCGGGTCAATTCCGCCTCGGGTGCTGACGAACCGGGTCATCTGGATTCTCCTTCAAATGAGTCGTGAATACATCGTGAAAACTGGCGCGCTCGCCGTCGGGTGACATTCGGTTTATTCGCTTTCATTTCGACAACAGGTCGTCGACGGCCTTGGCGATCTGGATGTCCTGGACCGCGACACCGGTCAGGTCGGCGACGGTGATCTGTTCGTCGTCGGTGCGGGCGCTGGCGCCGGCGCGAATGAGCTCGCCGAGTTCGACCACCCGGTCGATCGTCAGTTGGCCGCCGCGGATTGCGTGGTGGATCTCGCCGCGCTCCTCGCACTGCGCGCGGCTGTCGGCCGCCACGATGTCGGCCCGCCCGAGAATGCCCGCGTCGAGCTCCTGTTTCTCCGCCGTATCCGAGCCCATGGCGGTGATGTGCGTACCCGGCCTGATCTCCTCGACCGTTATCAACGGCGCCGTGGAGGGCGTGGTCGTGACGATGAGGTTGCAGGCCCGGGTGACGTCGCGGGAGTCGCGAGTCGTCACGACGGTATAGCCGAGCGCGCTCATGTCCTCGCGGTACCTCGCCAGGCTATCGTTGGCGCGCCCCCACGCGACAACGTCGCGGCAACCGGTCTCGGTGGCCAGGTATTCGACCTGCATGCGGGCCATGGTGCCGGTGCCGAACACGCCGATGGCATTGACCCGTTTCGGCGCCAGGTAGCGGGCAGCGATGCGACCGGCCAGCGCGGTGCGGACGTTGGTGAGATGACCCTCGTCGAGCAGCACCGATTCGAGGAAACCGGTCTGTTGGGAGAAAACCAGCATCAGACCCGAGCTGGACGGCAGTCCAAGCGCGACGTTGCCGTAAAAACCCGAGGCGATCTTGATCACGAACACGGTGTCGTCGCGGATATAGCCGTACTTGATGTGGGTGTCGCCGGGCGGGCTGTCGAATATCAACTCGCCGACCGGCGGCACGACGACGTCTCCATTGGAATAGGCGACGAATCCCGCCTCGATCGCGGCGGTGAAGTCCGCCGATTCGGTGACGCTTCTTATCTGTTCCAGCGTATGGATTTTCGTCATCTGTGCATCTCTGAGGTAGCCGAACGGCAGCGATCGCCGCTTCCGTGTTTAATCCGTCGCGGGCCGCTAATGCCGGAGGATCTGTCGCAGGAACAGCGCCGTCCTCTCGTTCGTGGGATTATTGAAAAAGGTCTCCGGATCTGCCTGTTCGATCAGTCGACCGCGGTCCATGAAAATCACGCGATCGGCCACCGAGCGCGCGAATCCCATCTCGTGCGTCACGCAGATCA
>JAUIEZ010000025.1 GCA_030429665.1 Gammaproteobacteria bacterium
TGGACGAGCTGGGCTTCTCGGTGCAGGCGCTTACCCCCGAGCTGGCCGAACGCTTCGAACTCGAGGATGCGACCGGTGTCGTGGTCAACTCGGTCGACAATGCCTCCCCCGCATTCCAGGCGGGCCTGCGACCGGGCATGGTCATCGCCGAGGTCAATCGCGAGGAGGTCTCGAGCGTCGAGGATTTCAACGAGGCCGTGGCCAAGAGCGGCAAGGACGGGGCCGTCCTGCTGCTGGTACAGGACCAGCGCGGCTCGCGCTACATCGCCATCAAGCGATAGATCGGCTCCGCGCAACGCCCCGCCCGGGAACGGGCGGGGCGTTTTTTTATCGCAGCGTTACCAGTTCCTCGGCCGCCGTCGGGTGAATGGCGACGGTGTTGTCGAAGTCGGCCTTCCGCGCGCCCATCTTCAGGGCGACCGCGAACCCCTGGATCATCTCGTCGGCGGCGTCCCCGACCACGTGGCAGCCGACAATGCGCTCGTCCTCGCCGACCGTGACCAGCTTCACCACCGAGGGTGATCGCCGGTCGGTCACGCCATAGTAAAGGTTGGTGAAGCGGCTCTGGTAGACCTTCACGTTCTCGTGACCGTAGCGGTCGCAGGCTGCTTCCTCGGTAACGCCGACGGTGCCGATCGGCGGGTGGGAAAATACGACGCTGGGGACGTTTTCGTAGTCCAGGCGCGCCTGGGCGATGCCGCCGAACAGGCGATCCGCCAGCCGGCGTCCCGCGGCGATGGCGACCGGCGTCAGAGCGATGCGTCCGGTCACGTCGCCCACGGCGTGAATGCCGTCGACGTTGGTATCCTGGAACTCGTCGGTGGATATGTAGCCCGCGTCGTCCGTTGCCACGCCCGCCTTGTGCAAGTCCAGTCCGGCGGTATTGGGATGGCGCCCGATGGCCCACAGCAGGCAGTCGAAGCCGCTGATGCGCATGCCGTCGACCGCCGTCACGGCAATGGATTCGTCTTCACGCGAAACTTCGGCGATGGAAAAGTGGGTCAGGATGTTGACGCCGGACTTCTGCATTTCCTCCATGACTGTCTCGCGCAGCGAGTTGTCGAACGTGCGCAGCAGCGATTCCTTGCGCAGAAGCATGGTGACTTCCGCGCCCAGGCTGTGCAGCACGCCGGCCAGCTCGGTGGCGATGTACCCGGCGCCGACCACGAGTACGCGCCTCGGCAGCGACTCGAGCTCGAAGAAGCCGTCACTGGTGATGCCGAGCTCGGCGCCGGCGACGGGCGGCACCGTGGGTCGCCCGCCCGTGCTGATCAGGATGCGCTCGGCGCGCAGCGTCTTATCGTCGACGGCAACGGAGCGCTCGTCGAGCAACCGGCCGTGACCGTTGAATCGCGTCACGCCGGAGAGGTCGAGGTTTCGGTCGTAGATGCCGTTAAGCCGCTCGATGTAGGCGTCGCGCCGCTGTTTGAGCGTGTGCCAGCTGAAATTCTCCCGGCGGATGTCGAAGCCGTAGCCGCTCGCGTCGGCCAGTGTCTCGGCGATGTGGGCGGCGTGCCACATGACCTTCTTGGGCACGCAGCCCACGTTGACGCAGGTGCCGCCGATGCGGCCCGATTCGATCAGCGCGGTACGCGCGCCGTGGCCGGCGGCGCGGCGTGCGGCGGCGATTCCGCCGCTGCCGCCGCCGATTACGATAAAATCAAACGAATTCGTCACGATATTCCGATTCCCCATCGGGTAGAGTGGTCAGCGGTTCGGCGCCGATCGTAGCGCGATGCGTACGACGCGACATCGAATCGGCCAGTGTGCGTTATTTTCGATTTCAAGGGCAAGCAGGTATCACGATGAGTCACGCCAATCCGTTGCTGGATTTCTCCACGCTGCCCCGGTTTGCCGAAATCAAGCCCGAGCACGTGCGTCCGGCGGTCGAAACGGTGCTGCGGGAAGCGCGCGCCGCCATCGAACGGCTCGAGACGTTGGGGGAGTCCGCCCGATGGGACAATTTCGTTGAGCCGCTCGAGGAAATCGAGGACCGTATCGACCGCGTCTGGGCGCCGGTATCGCACTTGAACTCGGTCATGGACAGCGCCGATTTGCGCGCGGTCCATGACGAGTGCCTCGCGGCCCTGGTGAATTTCAACACGGACGTCGCGCAGAACGAGGGGCTGTACCGCGGCTTCCAGGCGGTGTCCGATGGCGCACGGTTTGCCGAACTGGCGCCGGCGCGCCGCAAGCTGGTGGAGAACGCCCTGCGCGATTTCCGGCTTGGCGGCGTGGCGCTGACCGGCGAGTCCAGGCAGCGCTTCAAGGCGGTCAGCGAGCGCCTTTCCGAGCTCTCAAACCGCTTCAGCCAGAACGTGCTGGATGCCACCGACGCGTGGTCGATGAACCTGACCGACCCGGCGGACGTTGCCGGGCTGCCCGAATCGGCGCTCGACCTGGCGCGCGAGGAGGCGAGGGCGCGCGGCGAGGAGGGTTGGACATTCACGCTCAAGGCGCCTTCCTACATACCGTTCATCACCTATGCCGATGCGCGTGAACTGCGGCGCAGGATCTACGAGGCGTACGTTACGCGCGCCAGCGAGACGGGTCCCGATACCGGGCGCTTCGACAATACGTCCATCATGAGCGAGATTCTTGCGCTTCGGCACGAGAAGGCCACGCTGCTCGGTTTTGCGAACTACGCGGAATACTCGCTGGAAAGCAAGATGGCCTCGACGGTTGGCGAGGTGCGCGATTTCCTGCTCGACCTCGCCGATCGTTCGCTGCCGTCGGCCAGGCGCGAACTCGCCGAGCTGCGCGAGTTCGCGCGGCGCCTCGACGGCACCGACGTACTCGAATCCTGGGACATGCCCTACTACGCGGAGAAACTCAAGGAGGAACGCTACCAAATCAACGAGGAATCGCTGCGCCCCTGGTTCCCGCTTGGGCGCGTGCTCGACGGCATGTTCGAAGTCGTGAGCCGCCTGTTCGGCGTCACCGTGAGACCGGCCGAGACTGCCCAGCGTTGGCACGACAGCGTGCAGTTTTTCGAGATCGTCGATGGTGGCGGCGAATTGCGCGGGCGCTTCTATGTCGATCTGTATGCCCGTGCGCACAAACGTGGCGGCGCCTGGATGGCCGAGTGCGTGAATCGTCGGCGCCGAGAAGGCTCGGTGCAGCATCCGGTTGCCTTTCTCGTGTGCAATTTCTCGCCGCCGGTGGAGGGTCGCGAAACGCTTCTTACCCACGACGAGGTCCTGACGCTGTTCCACGAATTCGGTCACGGCCTGCACCACATGCTGACGCGGGTGGACGAGGCGGCGGTGTCCGGCATCAATGGTGTCGCCTGGGACGCCGTGGAGTTGCCCAGCCAGTTCCTGGAAAACTGGTGTTGGGAGCGAGAGGCCCTCGACCTGGTTTCCGGGCATCACGAGAGCGGCGAGCCGCTGCCCGCGGACATGCTCGAGCGGCTCAACGATGCGCGCAATTTTCAGGCTGCCATGCAGATGCTGCGCCAGATCGAGTTTTCCCTGTTCGATCTCGAGTTGCACAGTACGTTCGACGCCGCGTCCGGACGTCCCGCGCAATCGGTTCTCGACGCCGTTCGCGAGCGCGTCGCGGTGGTGACGCCGCCGGCATTCAATCGTTTTCCCAACAGTTTTTCGCACATTTTCGGAGGCGGGTATGCCGCCGGGTACTACAGCTACAAGTGGGCGGAAGTGCTGGCGGCGGACGCATTCGAACGATTCCGGGAGACCGGCATATTCAACGCCGACACCGGCCGCTCGTTTTTGGTTAACATACTGGAGCCGGGCGGCTCCCGCGACGCGATGGACCTGTTCGTCGCATTTCGCGGTCGAAAGCCTGACGTGGCCGCGCTGCTGCGCCAAAGCGGGCTCGCCGCTTGAATTCGAGGGTTTTCGCGAGGCGATCCCATGCAACATGCCATGAGAGTAGTGACGGTCGCCGCGGCGATGCTTCTTTCGCCGATTGCCGTTGACGCCCAAAGCACGCTGTACAAGGTTGTCGACCAGTACGGAAACGTCACCTATCAGGACACGCCCCCGGCCGACGATGCCGGCGTGCGTTCCGAGGCGCTCGAGGTCGAGCCGCCGGAATCGCCCGCCGCGCCGGCCGACGCCGCGGTCAACCGCGACGACGTCCTCGCCGCGGCCGAGACCCGTCCGCTGGTGCTCTTCACGATACCTGGTTGCGACACCTGCGATTTGCTGCGCTGGTTCCTCGACGAACGGGAGCTGCCCTACGAGGAGGTCAACGTGCAGAACGACATCGGCAACCAGCAACGCCTGCAGGAGGCCACCGGCGAATACCGCGTGCCCGTGCTGATGGTCGGGCAGGCTCCCCTGTTCGGCTACGATCGCGAGGATCTTGTCGCCGAACTCGCCGACGCGGGCTACATCGCGCCCGAGGCGACGCCTGAAGCGGACGAGCCGCCAACCGAAACCGAATCAGCCGCCGACGAGCCGCCAACCGAAACCGAACCGGCCGCCGATACCGCCGCGACCCAATAGCCCGTCGGGGGCGTCGTACCGCCGGCGGGGGCAACTAGCGACCGCCAACGGCCAATCCGCCGTCGAGCGCTCAACATCGTTACCTGGAGAGTACCAACGTGAACGTGAAAAAAACGCTGATTTCGATGACCGCGGCGCTTGTCGTGTCGTTGCCCGCGGGCGCCGATCAACTGTTGACCGGCGGCACGTCCGGCGCCTACTACAACGACATCGGGCCGAAGGTCCGTGACGTGCTCAACAGCGCCCTGTTTCGTTATCCATTGGAACCCGGCAAGGGTTCGGCGGGCAACTTCGAGGCCATCGTGGACAACGCCATGATCGTGGCCCTGGGCCAGGCGGACGTCTACGCGCTGATGAATCAGCAAAGTCCCGGCAAGGTCGTCAGCGTGCCGACCGGCGTGCGCGAATGCCTGTTCGCGGTCACGGCGAACCCGGGCATCGCGGGCGAAAGCGACGGCGACGGCTGGGGCAACATGATGAGCCTTGCGCGGCGCATGCGCGTGGCGCTGCCCGGCGAAGGCTCCGGATCGGCAAAAACGTTCCAGTTCATCCAGTCCATCAACGAGGAGATGGCGAAGGCGCAGAACATCAAGCACTACGAGTCGACCGACGCCGCCATCAACGCGGTTGCGCTGGACCAGGCCGATGTCGCGTTCTTCGTACAGATGCCCGATACCAGCAACCAGTTGTTCCGGTTGATCAAGGAAAAGGGACTGTTGTGGATCGGCGTGGGCGACCGCGCCATGCTGCGCCAGTCCGTCGACGGCAACGAGATCTACGGAGTGGACACGGTGCCGGTCGAGGAAACCTGGGGTGGGTTCGGAACGCCGAAGACGCTGACCACCACTTGTACCCAGGTGGTGGTCATGACGGGGAATCCGTCGCGCGACGACGCGTCGGACCCGCAGACGCTCAAGGAGCAGGTCGAGCTGCTCAAGGATAACCAGGGCAGTTTCGAACCCGACGCCGACTGGTACCAGTCGATGGTGGGCAAGATCCGTGACGTCAGTGCCGATGCCACCGAGAAGCTCATGACCGCCGTGGACAAGGCCTCGAAGGCAGTGAACGACGCCCTCAAGGAATGATCCCGGTCGCGGTCCGCCCGGGGCATCACGATCCCGCGGCGGGCCGATCCGGTTCGACGGATCTGGCAGGCAGGTCGTCCTGATGGCCCGCCTCGTTACGCCCATGTTTCCTCGCCGCCGACCTGGTAAAAGACCGCTGCGCGGCTTACTCGCAGCCGTGATGCTGTGGCTCGCGGGACCGGCGTTGGCCGGTCCGCTGGCCGACCACCCCTCCCCCTATCTCGCCTTGCACGCCGGCGACCCGGTGAACTGGCGGGAACTCGACGAAGCTGCCATGGATACCGCCCGTGCCGGCGACCGGCTGCTGTTCGTGTCGGTCGGCTACTACGCCTGTCACTGGTGCCACGTCATGCAGCGCGAGAGTTTCCAGGATCCTGCCATCGCCGAGAAGCTGAACCGCGACTTCGTTCCGGTAAAGGTGGATCGCGAGCTCGATCCCGCCCTGGATGCGCGGTTGAACGCTTTTGCCGAACGCTTGCTCGGGCAATCGGGTTGGCCGCTCAACGTGTTCGTCACGCCCGAGGGGCACCCCGCGTTCGCGGTGTTGTACATGCCGCCGGACGCCTTCGCGGCCGTCGTGGAGCGGATGTCGCGGTTGTGGCGCACCCGGTCGGCGGACGTTCGCGCTGCCGCCGCGCGTACCGACGCCGGCCCGCCGCGCCCCGCGCGCTCGGTCATCGACGCCGTCGAGGTCCGCGCGCTGCGCAAGGCGTTCGTCGACCAGGCATTGATCCTGCACGACGATTTCCAGGGGGGATTCGGTACGGTCAGCAAGTTCCCGCAGTCGCCGGCGCTCGACTACCTGCTGGCGCTGGCCCGCGGTGCGGAGGCGCCTCGCGTACTGCCGTTGCTCGAACTCACGCTCGACGCCATGGCGCGGGGCGGAATGTACGACCACGTCGGCGGTGGTTTCTTTCGCTACGTGGTGGACCCGGATTTCTCGACCCCGCATTTCGAGAAGATGCTTTACGACAATGCCCAGTTGGCCATCGTCTATGCACACGCCGCTTCCGTCCTGCCCGGGCGGGGCTACGAGTCGGTGGCGCGCGACACCCTCGATTTCATGCAGCGCGAGATGCGTTCGCCCCACGGCGCCTTCTTCGCTTCGCTGTCGGCCGTCGACGACGCCGACGTCGAGGGTGGCTATTACCTCTACGACGACGAAGAACTCGCGCGGTTACTCGACGCGGACCAGTTGCGCGTGGTTCGCGCGCATTGCGACATTACCGGGGCCGCACGTTTGGCCGCCGGTCATCACCTGCGTTGCGGTCGACCGCTCACCTTCGCGGCGCGCAACATGGGCATTACGGAGGCCGAGGCGCGAGCGGTGTTCGAGACCGCGCGCGCGGCGTTGCTTGCCGAGCGCGCGAACCGGCGGCTGCCCGCCGACACCAAGCTGCTCGCCGGCTGGAACGGTCTCGCGCTGTCCGCCTACGGCCGGGCGGCCGCGTTGTTCGATGACCAGGCGTACGCGCAAACCGCGGCCGGCATTCGCGACTATCTCGTGAACGTGTTGTGGCGCGACGGCGAGTTGGTGCGCGCGTACGCCGGCGGCAAGATACTTGGCCGCGCGTCGATTGAGGATTACGCGCTGGTGGCCAGGGGATTGTGGGACTACGCGCAAGCCACCGGCAGCGAGGCCGACCGGGAGCTCGCGCGCGCCGTCGTGAATGCCGGGTTCTCGAGGTTTCGCGACGGCAACGGGTGGCGCGCCGATCAAGGCGGCGTTCTCGCGCCGTTGCCGCCGGTGGAACTCGTTGCCGACAGTCCGCTGCCCTCGCCGGTCGGGATGCTTGCCGGGTTGTCGCTCGACATCGCGGCGTCGTTCGATGATCCGGCCATGCGCCGGCGGGCAGTCGAGACCCTCAACCGCGCCTACGACGAACTGGCGGCCAACGCCTTCTTTCACGCCACGCACATTCGCTCGCTCAATCGGCTCGTCGGGGAGGGGTGAGTAACGGTGGGGCGCGACGGGTCCGATCCGGCGCGACGTGAGTTCGGCGCCGCCGCTTTCCGGGGCGCGCCGCTCTCAGCGCGCCATCGGCAGCAGCGTGTCGATGTCCATTGCCACGAGATCGCCGACACGAATACCGAGTCGTTCCGCGGTGCCGTGTTTCAGTTCGATGGCGAAACGCGCCGGGCCGTCGCTCGGGTAGCGGGGCAGGCGGGCGTAATACTCGGCCGGGGACTCGTTGGCGCCGCGCAACGGCTCGGCGAACATCTCGCGCACCGTGGTCACCATGCCGTTGCTGTCGAGAAACAGGATGTCCATGTCCACCAGGCAATTGGCCATCCAGAATCGGCGCGGGTGATTGCCCGGAAACACGAACAGCATGCCGCCGTCGGCGGGGATGTTTTCGCGGTACATCAGTCCGCGGTTCCTCGACGCGGCATCGAGCGCCAGCTCCAGGTTGAACGTTTCTCCGCCGATTCGCGCCGAGGTGAAGCCGGGCGCCGCGGCGACGGCCGCGAGACCCGAGAACATCAGGAGAACGCCGGCAAGTACGGCAGGTATGCGTTGATGCGGTGACGGCATGTCGACTTTCCCGTTGCGACGACGTCGCGGCGCTCCCGCGCCGGCTCGAACAAGTGGCACAATGGCCGGATTATCCGCGCATGTCATCTCGTGCTTCAACCCGCGTGACAGTCGATCGTTGCGTCTGGCGCGGCAAGCACCCGATCCGATAAACTCCGCCCCCTTTTTTTGACCCCGATGTCCCATTCGCCAGTGCAACTCAATCGCGCGCAAAAACAGGCGGTAACCCACGAAGGTAGTCCGTCGCTGGTGCTGGCCGGCGCGGGCAGCGGCAAGACCGGCGTCATCACCCGGCGCATTGCCTGGCTGATCAACGAGCGCGGCGTGGACCCGGCGCGGATATTCGCGGTCACCTTCACCAACAAGGCGGCACGGGAGATGAAACAGCGCGTGGCGGCGCTGGTGGGCTCCTCCGGCGGCTCGTCCCGTCTTCACATTTCCACGTTTCATCGCCTGGGGCTGCGCATACTGCGCGAGGAATGTGCGGCGATCGGTCTGACGCCGACGTTCTCCATCGTCGACCCGGCGGATGCGCGCGCCGTCATCGCCGATCTGCTCGGCCGCGAGTTCAATACCGACCCGGGCCAGGCGGAGTCCGTGGCCGCCGCCCTGTCGGCGTGGCGCAACGGCGCCGCGGCCGAGCTGGAAGGCTCGAACCTGGCACGCATCCACCAGGCCTACCAGCGCCACCTGCGCAGTCTCAACGCCGTCGACCTCGACGACATGATCGCGCTGCCGCGGGACCTGTTCGCCGCCGATCCCGAGGTTCTGCATCGCTGGCGGCGCCGCGTCGAGCACCTGCTGGTGGATGAGTACCAGGACACCAACGCCGTGCAATACGACTTGATTCGCCTGCTTGCCGGCGCGGGGCAGGGCCTCGTGGCGGTCGGGGACGACGACCAGTCCATCTACGCCTGGCGCGGCGCCATGCCGGAGAACCTGAGCCGGTTGGGCGAGGACTTTCCGACACTCGAGGTCATCAAGCTGCAGCAGAACTACCGCTCGCGAGGGCGCATCCTGAAGCTTGCCAATCACTTGATTCAGAACAATCCCCGGCCTTTCGAGAAGCGATTGTTCAGCGAGCTCGGCTACGGCGATCCGGTCAAGGTGATCGCGGCGTCCAACGAGGCGCGCGAGGCCGAGCGCGTGGTGAGCGACCTGATGTCGGCACAGTTCCAGTCGCGCGCGCGGTACGGCGATTTCGCCATCCTGTACCGTTCCAACCACCAGGCCCGGGTGCTCGAGCAGAAGCTCGTGGAGATGCGCCTGCCCTACCAGTTGAGCGGCGGCCAGTCTTTTTTCGATCGCACCGAGATCCGCGACTTGATGGCCTACCTCAAGATCATCGCCAACCCCGCCGACGACGCGGCCCTGCTGCGCATCGTCAACACGCCGCGGCGCGGCATCGGGGCGTCCACCCTGGAGCGCATTGGCGAATACGCCCGCGAGCACCGCGTGCCCGTCGCCGAGGCGATTCATGACAGCGCCCTGGCCGCGTCGCTGCCGGCTCGCGCGGCCGCGCAGGTCGGCGGGTTTTCCGCGTTGCTGGCGCGCTACCAGGACTGGGCCCACCGCGCCGAGGCGCGTGAATTGATCGACGAGCTGCTCGCGGACATCGACTACCGGGGATGGCTGAACGACACCTGCGACAACGAGGAGATCGCCGACCGGCGTTGGCAGAACGTCCTCGAACTGGCGCGATGGGTCCAGCGCGTGGTGACGGCCGGCGACGGCGATTGCGACCTGGCCGAGGCGGTGCGAAAGCTGGTGCTCACCGACATGCTCGACTCCTCCGACGAGGACAATGGCGACAATTGCGTGCGGCTGATGACGCTGCACGCGGCCAAGGGACTGGAATTCGACCACGTCTACATCGTCGGGCTGGCCGACGACATCCTGCCCCACGCCAACAGCCGGTCCGAGTCGGGCATACAGGAGGAGCGCCGCCTGTTCTACGTGGGCATTACGCGCGCCCGCAAGCGGCTGACATTGAGCTATGCCGCCCGTCGCCGCCGCTACGGCGAGGTCATCGAGTGCCAGCCGAGCCGGTTCCTCGAAGAACTGCCCGCCGAGGATCTCGATTGGCACCGCGACGGCGAAGCCGAGCGTGAAGACGATCGCGTCGCCGGCAAGGCCCATCTCGCGGGTATCCGGGCGATGCTGACCACGTAGCATTCCGCCGCGCGGGTCGGGCCCGGTGTTCGCGCGTCTCGCGCCCGGCTCCGGGAGACGCGATTCGCGCGCGAACAATTTGTTGACGGACGCACGGCGGCGTCGGGCGCGCCAGTCGCTTTCCCCCGGTTACAGGCGGGTTTTGATATACTCAAGCGCCTTTGAAATGTTGTGGGCCGAATTCCCGCCGGGGCTCGGCGCCACGATAGATTTCCCTTATTCGTGTGAGGAACGCATGAGCGACGTTAGCCAAGATAACAGCCGCCGGCGCTTTTTGACGGCGGTGACGTCGGGGGTCGGCCTGGCCGGCTGCGCGGCGGCGGTCGTCCCGTTCGTGTCGAGCATGACGCCCAGCGCCCGCGCGCGTGCCGCCGGGGCTCCGGTGGAAGTCGACATCAGCAAGCTGGAACCCGGGCAGATGATGACCGTCGAGTGGCGCGGCAAGCCGGTCTGGATCATCAACCGTACCGACGAAATGCTGGCAGATCTCGAGAGCATGGGCGAAAAGCTGGCCGATCCCGACTCGGCGGAACCCCAGCAGCCGGAGTACGCGCAAAACAAGTATCGCTCCATCAAGCCCCAGTATCTCGTGGTGGTCGGTATATGCACGCATCTCGGCTGCGCGCCGACGAAGAAATTCGAGATGGGTGCCGCCTCCGGGGTAACCGACGACTGGAAGGGCGGATTCTTCTGTCCCTGCCACGGCTCGATGTTCGACCTGGCCGGGCGGGTTTTCCGCAACGTGCCGGCACCCACCAACCTGGTGGTGCCGCCGTACTCCTATCCGGATGAATCCACGGTGCTGGTGGGCGTTGGCCCCGAGGGGGTGGCGTAATGGCGAAATTCATGGAGTGGGTCGACGCACGATTTCCCGCCACCAAGGTGTGGCAGGAACACATGGCCGAGTACTACGCACCGAAGAACTTCAATTTCTGGTACTACTTCGGTTCGCTGGCGATCCTGGTGCTGGTCATCCAGATCGTGACCGGCATTTTCCTGACCATGCACTACAAGCCGGATTCGCAACTCGCCTTCGCGTCGGTGGAATACATCATGCGCGACGTCCCGTGGGGCTGGTTCATCCGCTACATGCATTCCACGGGCGCCTCGATGTTCTTCGTGGTGGTCTACATGCACATGTTCCGCGGCCTGCTCTACGGTTCCTTCAAGGGGCCGCGGGAGCTGGTCTGGCTCATCGGCATGGTCATTTTCGTGGCCCTGATGGCCGAGGCCTTCATGGGCTACCTGCTGCCCTGGGGCAACATGTCGTACTGGGGCGCCCAGGTGATCATCTCGTTGTTCGGGGCCATTCCGGTCATCGGCGACGGCCTCGCCGAGTGGATTCGGGGCGACTTCGTCGTTTCCGACGCCACGCTCAACCGTTTCTTCGCCTTCCACGTCATCCTGCTGCCGTTGCTGCTTGTCCTGCTGGTCTACCTGCACATCGTGGCGCTGCACAAGGTGGGTTCGAACAATCCCGACGGCGTCGATATCAAGAAGCACAAGGACGACCAGGGCCGGCCGTTGGACGGCATACCGTTCCATCCCTACTACACCGTCAAGGACCTGTTCGGCGTGATGGTGTTCCTGGTGCTCTACTTCGGCATCGTGTTCTTCGTGCCCGAGTTCGGCGGCTGGTTCCTGGAGAAGGACAATTTTGCGCCCGCCGACATCCTGCAGACGCCGCCGGACATCGTGCCGCTTTGGTACTTCACGCCGTTCTACTCGATCCTGCGCGCGGTGACCTGGGAGTGGCTGCCGGGCGGCGCCAAGCTGTGGGGCGTGATGGCCATGGGTGCTTCCATCGCGATGTTGTTCCTGCTGCCGTGGCTGGATCGCGCCCGCGTGCGATCGATCCGCTATCGCGGCTGGATGTACAAGACCGCGCTGACCATATTCGTCATTGCGTTCGTCATCCTCGGTTACCTGGGAACCAAGAACCCGACGCGTATCGATCTGTTCGCGTTTCCCAACGTCTACTGGGCGCAGATCTGCATGATCCTGTACTTCCTGTTCTTCCTGCTGATGCCATGGTACACGTCCCGCGACGCCACGAAACCAGAACCGGACAGGGTAACGGACAAATGAGAAAAGCACTGGCAGTTTTCCTCTTCCTGCTTTCCCCGGTCGCGGCCCATGGCGCCGGGGGCGAGACCGCTCACCTCGACAAGGTGCATATCGACCTCAACGACATGGCCTCGCTGCAGCGCGGTGCGCGGATTTTCGTGAACTTCTGCCTGTCCTGCCACAGCGCGTCGTACATGCGTTACGAGCGCATGGCCGCGGACCTCGGCATCGACGAGCAAATCGTCCAGAGCGACCTGATGTTCGCCAGCGACAAGATCGGCGACCTGATGACCGCCACCATGTCGCGCGAGGACGCGAAGCAGTGGTTCGGCACGGCACCGCCGGATCTCAGCCTGATGGCTCGCTCGAAGGGGGCGGACTACATTTACACGTACATGCGCAGCTTCTACCTGGACGAGTCCACGCCGAGCGGCTGGAACAACACCGTGTTCCCCAATGTCGCCATGCCGCATGCGATGTACGAGTGGCAGGGTAACCAGAAGGCGATATTCGTTACGGACGACTCGGGCAACAAGGTCTTCGATGGCTTCGAGCTGGTCAAGGAGGCGAAGCTCACGCCCGAGGAATACGATGCCGCGATGCGCGATCTCACCAACTTCATGGTTTATCTGGCCGAGCCGGCCAAGTTGAGTCGCTACACGATCGGTTTCTGGGTCACCGTGTTTCTGCTGATCATGGTGGCGCTGACGTACGCGTTGAAAAAGGAATTTTGGCGCGACGTACACTGAGTGGACGTCCGTAGCTTCCGTAGTGTCGCGGGCCGGTACCGCGACACCGGGACATCGGACCAGTTCCCGGGTCTCAAAGGCGCGGGTCGCGCGGGTGGAATAATGTGAGCGGTACAGTCAATCGACGCGGTGTCATGACGCTTTTCTCGGGCAAGGACTGCCCGTACAGTCATGCCGCGCGTATCGTGCTGCGCGAGAAGGACGTCGAATGCGAGTACCGCTATCTCGACGGGCCGCGGCAACTCGAGGCGCTGGCCGAGTTCAATCCGTACCTGGAGACGCCAACCCTGCTGGACCGGGAAGTCGTGCTCTACGACGCCGCCCTGATCTGCGAATACCTCGACGAACGCCTGCCCCATCCGCCGTTGATGGCGGTCGATCCGGTCGGACGTTCGCGTATTCGCCTGTTGATTCATCGCCTGCGCCGTGACTGGATCGACGCCGTCAAGAAGCTCGGCGGCCGCAACGACCGTCTTTCCGAGTCGAATCGCACCTTGATTCGGGACGGTCTGATCTCCATTTCCCCCATATTCCGCGAGCAGCAATACCTGATCGGGGACGACTACACCATGGCCGACGCCTTCATGGCGCCGTTGTTGTGGCGCCTGCCGGCGCTGAAGATCAAGTTGCCGAGGCCCGCCGCGCCGCTTCGCCAGTACGCCGATCGATTGTTCGAGCGTCCGGCTTTCAAGGAGAGTCTGAGCGAGGCGGAGTCGTCCCTGAAGCAGGAAAGCTGACCCGAACGGACCAATACGGGAACCAGTCCTGCATGAGTGAAACCGAACAATCCCTGCCGTCGAAACGACCGTACATGCTGCGTGCCATCTGGCAGTGGTGCATGGATGCCGGCCTGACGCCGCAAATCCTGGTCAACGCCGGTGTCGCCGGCGTCGAGGTGCCCGCGGAATACGTCAAGGACGGAGCAATCGTTCTCAACGTGCATGACAGGGCGGTGCGCGACCTCGACATGTCCAACGATTCGATCAGTTTTTCGGCGCGTTTCGCCGGCCGGGCCCGCAACATTTTCGTTCCGGTCGAGGCGGTCGTTGCGATTTACGCGCGCGAGAACGGACAAGGCCTCTTCTTCGAGGCGGTGGGCGATACCGCGGATGCCGAGACTGCCGCCCCCGCTGCCGCCGACGAGTCGGCGGGAGAGTCGGTGGACGAGGAATCCGGGAGCGAAACGCCCCGGCGCGGTCGGCCCGACCTTCGGATTGTCTGAACCCCCGATTCGACACCATCGACGATGAGCACTTCCGGCCTGCACGGCACCACGATCCTTTCCGTTCGTCGCGGCGATACCGTGGTCATCGGTGGCGATGGTCAGGTGTCGATGGGCGATACCGTCATGAAGGGCAACGCACGCAAGGTGCGGCGCCTGTACCGGGACCAGGTTCTGGCCGGATTCGCCGGCGGCACGGCGGATGCGTTCACGTTGTTCGAACGATTCGAGTCCAAGCTGGAGAAGCACCAGGGCCATCTCGTCAGGAGCGCGGTCGAGCTGGCCAAGGACTGGCGTACGGACCGCATGTTGCGACGCCTCGAAGCCCTCCTGGTCGTTGCCGACAAGTCCGATTCGCTGGTGATCACCGGCAACGGCGACGTGATCGAGCCCGAGGAAGGCGTGATGGCGATCGGTTCCGGCGGCAACTTTGCCAAGGCGGCGGCGCTGGCCTTGTTGCGCGGCAGCGATCTCGATGCGCGCGCCATCGTCGAGACCAGTCTCGCCATTGCCGCCGAAATCTGTGTCTACACCAACGGTAACCTGACGATCGAGCAGCTGACCGCCGCTTGAAAATCCGCATCTCCCCCACCATGATGTTCGACCCGTCGGCCGAAACGCCCCCGCAGCACGCGATGCTCCATCCGCCGGCGGGTTGCGGCGCAACCTGCTGGAGAAGGCTATAGCCCATGTCGGAAATGACCCCCCGCGAGATCGTCGAGGAACTCGACAAGCATATCGTCGGCCAGGCCGAGGCCAAGCGCGCCGTGGCCGTGGCGCTGCGCAATCGCTGGCGACGCTCGCAGATTGCCGACGCCGCCCTGCGCGATGAGATCACGCCCAAGAACATCCTGATGATCGGACCCACGGGTGTGGGCAAGACCGAAATCGCGAGGCGCCTGGCGAAGCTGGCCAGGGCGCCGTTCATCAAGGTCGAGGCGACCAAGTTCACCGAGGTGGGCTACGTCGGCCGGGAGGTCGATTCCATCATTCGCGACCTGGCCGACATGGCGGTGAAGATGACCCGCGAGGAAGAGTTGAAGAAAGTCCAGCCGCGCGCCGAGGACGCGGCCGAGGAGCGCTTGCTGGACATACTCCTGCCGCGGGCGCGTGAAGCGCGCTTCGGCGACGGCGCAGAGTCCGGCGACGAAAGCGGCGGCGCGGCCCGGCAGCGGTTTCGCAAGCTCCTGCGCGAGGGAAAGCTTGACGACAAGGAGGTGGAAGTCGAGGTGTCGGCGCCCTCCATGGGCGTGGAGATCATGGGACCTCCCGGCATGGAGGAAATGACCTCCCAGTTGCAGAACATGTTCCAGAACCTGGGCGGCCAGCGCAAGAAGGCGCGAACCGTCAAGGTGTCCCAGGCGCTCAAGTTGCTGACCGAGGAAGAGGCTGGCAAGCTGATCAATGACGAGGACATCAAGCTGCGCGCGCTTGAGCGCGTGGAACAGGACGGCATCGTTTTCCTCGACGAGGTCGACAAGATCGTCAGCCGGGGAGACGCCGGTCGCGGCGGCGCCGACGTGTCCCGGGAAGGCGTGCAGCGCGACCTGTTGCCGCTGGTGGAAGGCGCGACCGTGAGCACCAAGTACGGCATGGTGCGCACCGACTACATCCTGTTCATCGCCTCCGGGGCCTTCCAGCTCACCCGCCCGTCCGACCTTATTCCCGAGTTGCAGGGCCGATTGCCCATTCGCGTGGAACTCGATGCGCTGGGCGTGGAAGATTTCGTTCGCATCCTGCGCGAGCCGGACGGCTCCCTCACCGAGCAATACGCCGCCTTGCTGAAGACGGAGGAAGTGGACATCGCCTTTACCGACGACGGCGTGCGGCGTATTGCCGAGTTCGCCTGGCAGGTGAACGAGCGTACCGAGAATATCGGCGCCCGGCGGCTTCATACGATGCTCGAGCGGCTGCTGGAAAACATCTCCTTCGAAGCGTCGGACAAGAGCGGCTCCACCGTGTCGGTCGATGCCGCGTACGTCGACGAGCAGCTCAAGGACCTCGCCGGCGACGAAGACCTGTCGCGTTACATCCTGTAACCCCTCGCCCTACCGGTTCCGCCGCAGGCGGCCTATACTTCCCCGGACCACCAACCGCGGCGCCGAGACCGGCGTTGCGCGGGGGAGCCCATGCACCTGCTCATCGTCGACGGCCTCAACCTTATCCGCCGCGTGCACGCCGCGGTGCAGCCGGCGCCGCCCGCGGAGATCGACCTCTCCCGCGTGGTCGATGCCTGCCGCTCGTCGTTGGCGCGGCTGCTCCGCCACGCGCCGTTCAGCCATGCCGTGTGCGTCATGGATTCCGAGGCGCCGTCATGGCGGCACCAGTTGTATCCCGACTACAAGGCCAACCGCGACCCCATGCCCACGAGCCTGCGCGATGCGCTCGGCGACATCCTGGCGGCATTCTCGGACCTCGGCGTAAGGCAGGTGCACAAGGACGGTTTCGAAGCCGACGACGTCATCGCCACCATCGCCGTTCGCGTGACCGGGGCCGGCGGGCGGGTAACGATCGCCTCCACCGACAAGAGCTTCTGCCAGTTGTTGCGTGAGCGTCTCGAGGTCTTCGACCATTTTTCCGACCGATACCTCGATGCCGAGTATGTCCACCAGCGCTTCGACGTGGAGCCGGAGACCCTGTCCACTTTGTTCGCGCTTACCGGGAACCCCTCGGTGAGCGTGCCGGGTGTGCGTTCGGTGGGCTTGCGGACCGCCGCCGGACTGATTCACGAGCACGGCGACCTCGACGCGATACTCGCGGCGGCCGCCTCGATGGACAGCCACGTCGGTTCGCGCCTTCGCGCCGACCGCGAGGCGGCGCGCCTGGCCATGCAATTGCTGTCCCTGCGTACCGACGTGGAACTTGGGCTGAACCTGCGTGATTTCAGGCGGGAATAGGCGCGGAACCCGTCAGGGGCGGACGGCGGCCGCCGGCGACGGCGGCGCGAAGATCGAGCGCAGCAGCCAGTGCATCTGCGGGAACCGCCAGGGCGTTTCGACCGTTTCGCCGTCCGGTGTCGTCATGGTTACCGGGTTGACGACGACGACGCGGGAGATCTCGACTCGATCGGTCGGTGTCAGCGCGAGGTAGTCGATCGGTCCTTCCGCGGTCGGGGTGCAAAAATAGAACACGACGCGGCGTTCCCTCAGGGCAAGCGCCCGGTCGCCCACCGCGACGTCGAGCCCGGTCTCCTCGCGCGTCTCCCGCGCCGCGGTTTGGCGGGCGGTCTCTCCGGGCAGGTGGCGACCGGCGGGCAACTGCAGGCGGTTGAGCAGGCGGTTGATCCCCATCACGAACCCCGACGGCGTCGCGATCAGGCATCCCGCGGCATCGATTTCGTCGGGGTTGAGCGGGTCGTCCGCGATCGTCGCCGAGGTGATCAACGTCGCCAGGAGGATGACGGAGAAAACGGCCCGGCGGCGTTCATCCATCCGTTCGTTTCAGGTGGGCCTGGATCTCGCGCAGCGCTTCGCCGTCGCGTATGCGATGGAACTTGAGCATCATGCCGTCATCGACCAGCGTGCGCTCGTAGGTCTGCATTTCGTATCCTCCGAGCTCGTTGATGATGAGGGCGTTGACGATCAGCGTTTCGCCGTCGATGTGTGCCCACACGTACGGGTCGCCTTTCATGGGATCCAGTGGCTCCCGCCCGCCGAACAGGTTCTTCTTCATGGCGGAGCGATAGATGTGCTCTCGCTGGGAGGGAGTGAAGTCGATGGTGTAGGACTTCGACTTTTCCTTGCCGTCCGACTTGATGGTGGTGGTGGTCCAGTTTACCTGGAATCCGTCGTCGATCCGCTTGATGGTTACCGACAGGTCCCGCTTCAACTCCTGTTCGTCGTCGCTGATCGCCACGTCGCCTTCGAACGTGCCGACGAATTTCTCGTAGTCCGCGGCGAATGCTTCACCCGCGACCAGCGCCGACAGGATGAGCAGCCATGCCCACAACGCTTTCATGATCAGTAACCTCCAAGACAGGTCCAGCAATACCCCTGCGAAGGTTAATTCTACTCTCAAATCATCCGTGAGCGTGTCTTCGCCGCGACATAGCCGATTGCCACGCCCGCGATCAGGCCTGCGGTGTGGGCGTAGTTGGCGATTCGAACGCCGATGAGTTCGAGCAACCCGGACCAGCAGATAACGAACCAGACCATGACCATGGTGACCAGGCCACGGTTGAGCTTCAGGGCAAATGATGGATTGAACTTGTCCTGTGCCCAGAGGTAGCCGAGGAGGGCGAAAATGACGCCCGACATCCCGCCGAACAACGGCCCCGTCGCGTAGAACTCCGCCAGGTTCGACGTCAGCGCGCTGACGACGACGAGGGTGAGCAGTACCCGCGGGCCGCGGGTGAATTCTATGGCGCCGCCGAGCTGCCAGAGCCACAGCATGTTCAAGGTGATGTGCATGATCCCGAAGTGGATGAACATCGGCGTCAGCAGTCGCCAATACTGGCCGCTCGATACCTCGGGCAGGCCCGCGTCCAGGTAATTGGTGATCAGCAGGGGTCGCAGCGCGTCGAAGTTGGCGCCGAAACGCGAATACAGCGCGACCAGGACGCACAGCGCGATGAGTACGTAGGTGAACCTGGGGTGGAATCCGTAGACCATGCGTTACTCGGTGCCGGTCATCTCGACGCGGTCATTGTCTCCCAGCGTCACGTTGCGGCCGTCCAGGGTGGTGAACCGCCGGCCTTCGATTGCCTTCTTGTAAGCCTGGTACGAAACCTTGTTGCCGCTGCCGTCGGTCACCTCGATATTGACGATCTCGTGCTGGTCCTGCCAGTGCAGCACGAACAGCAACGCGGAGATCGCCACGATCAGGGCGAGCAGGGCGTATATGACGGTACGGCTCTGCACGCCGCGCGTGTCCTTGCGGACGCGCTCGGGTGCCTTGGCTACCTTCTGTTCCCCCTTGTGACGAAACACGAGCGCGATGACGACGATCACCGCCAGGGTGAAAAGAATCTTGGTGAGCATGGAATGGGTGTCAGTTGGCCAGCGGCGCGCTCGCGTTCGTCGCGCATGCCGGCGATGCCGGCGGCAACTGCAGGTAGAACCCCGACGCCTCGATGCAACGCATCACGGTCACGGGGTCGGCGCGGGCCAGCCGACGCTCGGGATGCAGGTCGAACTCGAGCGCCTCGCGCAGCTCGCCGAGTCTCGCGAGCAGGTCGGGCGGCAGCTGCGCCAGGTCGGTCCCGCTGGCCACGTACACGTAGGTATCCGCGTTGCGAACGCTCTTGTAGACGGTGCAGTTCATGAAGCTCGGGCGTCGTTCTGGGCAGTCCGTAATTTATCACGGATGATGCGGCCGCCGGGCCGGCTTGGACCGATGACCGGGGTCAAGGACTCAGGACGCCGTTCGTTTACGCGTTCGACGAAGGTGTATGATCGCCGATGCACGGGTTCAACCCGAAAATGAAAACCTGAGCACGGGAGGTGGAAATGATCAAGACTATCGTCGTCGCCCTCGACGGTTCTTCCAACTCGGAACGGGCGTTCGATTTTGCCTGCGACCTGGCGTCGAGGTTCGACGCCGCGTTGCACATCGTTCACGTCGTCAGCCAGCGCGAGGTGCCCGAGGACATGGCGCGCATGGCCGAAATCGAGCATCTGCTGCCCTCGCGCCTGAAGAAGTCGATGGAGGGCGTCAGCGCGGATTCCGATTTCGGCATGGTGTTGCGCAACGTGGAGCGGCAGACGGATTCGTGGCAGATTCTCGAGAAGCTCGGCCGCAACCTGCTGCAAAGCAGCCTCGATGACGCGCGCGAACGCGGCGTGGCCGAGCCGGTCACCGCCCTGTTGCGCGGGGAACCGGCCGTCGAGTTGCTCGATTACATCAAGTCCGTGAAGGCCGACACCGTGGTATCGGGAAGCCGCGGCCTGGGGTCGCTCCGCCAGCTCATGGTGGGCAGCGTGAGCCAGAAACTGGCCCAGCATGCCCGTTGCGCCTGCATCATCGTCAAGTAGTACGGTCTCAGGGCTGTTGCGGCGTCTCGTTGCGGTTGCTTCGCCACAGCCACGACCAACTGATCTTGTTCTCGCTGTGCTGGCGTCCTTCCACCGCAGTGAACGGACGCTCGGTCTGGCCGGTGTAGAGCTGGCGCGGCCGCCCGATCTTGTTTTCCGAGTCGCCGAGCATCTCCTTCCAGTGGGCGATCCAGCCTACCGTTCGGCCGATGGCGAACAGCACGGTGAACATGTTGGTCGGAAATCCCAGGGCGCTCAGAATGATGCCCGAGTAGAAGTCCACGTTCGGGTACAGCTTGCGCTCGACAAAGTAGTCGTCCTCGAGCGCGATGCGCTCCAGTTCCATGGCCAGTTCCAGGCGCGGATCGTTGATCCCCAGCACCTCGAGCACCTCGTGACACGACTTGCGCAGCACGGTGGCGCGCGGATCGTAATTCTTGTAGACGCGGTGACCGAAGCCCATCAGGCGGAACGGGTCGTTGGGGTCCTGGGCGCGCTTGATGAACTCCGGTATACGGTCGATGCTGCCGATCTCGGTGAGCATGTTCAGGACCGCCTCGTTGGCGCCGCCGTGGGCCGGTCCCCAGAGTGAAGCGATGCCCGCGGCGATGCAGGCAAAGGGATTCGCCCCGGACGAACCGGCCAGGCGCACCGTGGAGGTAGAGGCGTTCTGTTCGTGGTCGGCGTGCAGGATCAACAGCTTGTCGATGGCCCCCGCCAGCGTCTCGTTCACCTCGTACTCCTGGGTGGGAACGCCGAACATCATGCGCAGCAGGTTGGCCGAGTAGGACAGGTCGTTGCGCGGGTACATGAACGGCTGACCCAGCGCGTACTTGTACGCGTAGGCGCCGATGGTCGGCATCTTGGCGATCATGCGATGCGCGGCGATCATGCGCTGCATCGGATCGTGGATGTCGGTGCTGTCGTGGTAGAACGCCGACAGCGCGCCGACGACGCCCACCATGATCGCCATGGGATGCGAATCGCGCTTGTAGCCGCGGTAGAAGGTCACCAGCTGCTCGTGGAGCATGGTGTGGTTCGTGATGGAGTCCTCGAACTCCTGCTTCTCCTCGGGCGAGGGCAGTTCCCCGTAAAGCAGCAGGTAGCAAACATCCATGTAATCGGTGTTTTCCGCCAGGTCGGCGATGGCGTAGCCGCGGTGCAGCAGCGTGCCCTGCTCGCCGTCGATGAAGGTGATCGAGGATGAACAGGATGCCGTGGACGTGAATCCCGGATCGTAGGTAAACAGGCCGGATTGGGCATAAAGCTTGCGGATATCGACAACGCGCGGCCCCATGGTTCCGTCCAGGGCCGGCAACTCGTAGCTGTCGCCGGTGCGGTTGTCCGTCAGGGTAAACGTGCTCTTGTCGGGCTTTGCCGCGGGTTTCTTTTCCGGTGTCTGTGCCATATGTAGCCTTTATCCTGTAAATGTTGTCTATTGGAAAAACTAATGAAGAATTCCGCTTAACCTTACGCATATTAATAGAAGATCGAGCGTTAGACCAGCACCTTCAAGCCTCTGTTTTTCAAGGTATTATCCGGCGCGAAACCGGTGAATCCGGCGTTTCCGGCAGGTCGGACCGGGGCCGGAGACGGCGTCAGTCGATGTCCGCCATGCGGTGGATGATGGTCCAGTAGTCCAGAATCTGGATCTTGATCAGCGCGTGGTAGATGCGCACGCGCTGAAGCAGCTCGCGCAGCAGGCCGATGTGGCGCGTCACGTCCGGCGATACGGCCAGCAGCGCCGCCAGGCCGCGGGCGTCGCTCCCCTCGAGATGGCGGCTTCTGAAACCCCGGTAGTCAATGTGTGCGGCGACCTGGGTCAACGGGTCGGCAGGGTCGACCCGGCTTCCGGGCGGGACAGTCTCCATGAACCGGTCGAGCGCATCCAGGTGCGCGATGGCCGCTTCGATACGAGGCGTCACCCGGCTTCGGCGCAGCGGGCGCAGCGAGAACGATGCCTCGATTGCGTCCAGTTCCGACAAGGGGTCGTTGTCGAGCCGCCCGGCGGCCCATGCCGGATCGAACTTGAGCCTCATCTCGAATATCGCCGCGTAGTCCCGGGCGAACATGCGCATCAGGTGGCGGCGCGCGGTGTGGGCGTCGTCGGAGAATACCTCTCTCATCACGCGCCGGCGGGTGAGAAAGAATCGTTCCACCAGCGACTCGTTGACCGGCCCGAAGCGGCGGCGGACGGCCTCGTCCATTTCCTCGCTGGGCCAGATGAAGTGTTGCGCGTCGAAATAGTCGGGGTACCCGCTTCGCTCGGCGTCCTCGTTGATCGTCGTGATCGCCTTGCCCAGGGCACTGGCAAACTTGCGCACGGTAAACGCGTACCAGAACGAAGGCGCCACGTCGCTCGCCAGCAGGCGGCGCAGGCGAACCCGCAAGGGCGAATCGACCAGTGCGCGCGTGCGCTTGATCAACGGATCGCGCGCGAACGCCTTGGCGGGGAAATCCTCGTAGGCGAAGAAGCCTTTTTCGTACCAGTCTTCCACCGGGCCGAGATGAAATCCGATGCGCTCGCTCTGGATACCCATCGGCAACGGCGATCGCAGGGCCATGAGGCATGAGCGGATGAACCCGTCGTGTTCGCGCCACTTGCCCTCGTCCGTGATGGCTTGCTCGCGAAACAGGTCGAAATCGTGTGTATCCCGCACCAGTGCCAGGTCCTGGGCGTCGACGCATGCCGCGTCGCCGTCGCCGGGGTTATACTGCGCGACCCCTGGCGCGGCCGGCGGTGTCGACGCGCGGGAATCGTTGGCAAACGCCTCGTGCCAGAGATAGTGCAGGTGCAGGCGCATTCGCGACTGCTTGAAGTGGCTGGTCAGGTGGAGGTACCCGCCGGCGGCCGCATCGATCTTGTCGCGGGTCAGGAATCCCGCGACCCGCACCAGCAGGGTGCCGGCGGGGTAGGACGCGAAGGCGCCGATCACCAGCGCGGTGAGCTGGTCCGTGGTCAGGCTCTGCGCGCTGGTGTAGTTGGTCTTGATGATGCTCGAGCTCATCGCCAGCGTGATCAGCAGGCCATTGCGTATGGCGCGACGCTGCAGGCTCCGGCCTGCCAGGAAAAGCAGGTTCTCGGTCAGTACCAGTACTCGCCGCAGGTCTCGGTAAAGCCTGATCAACTTGAATTACAACCCCCGACCCATGGAATCCCAATGAACGATGCCTGGTCCCCGCGTGATTTCCCTCTCGCCGGCGGCGTCATCCGTGCCCTGGCGTATGGCCGGGGTCGGCGGCGCATCCTCGCCGTTCACGGTTGGCTCGACAACGCGGCGAGCTTCGTGCCGCTGGCGCCGCGAATCGACGACGCGCAGGTGGTGGCGGTGGATCTCGCCGGTCACGGCCATTCCGACCACCGGCCCGCCGGCTGCGCCTATCACCTCGTGGACTACGTGCCGGACCTGATGGCGGTTGCCGACCGGCTTGGCTGGAGTCAGTTTACCCTGCTGGGTCATTCCCTTGGAGCCGGTATTTGCAGCCTGGCCGCCGCCGCCTTTCCCGAACGCGCGAAAGCGCTGTGCCTGATCGACGGACTGGGGCCCATCAGCGGGGCCGAGACGGATGGGCCGAGGCGCCTTCGTCGCGCCATCGAGGCGCGCAACGCGTCCCCGGAGAGGGCGCCGCGCCACCACGCCAGCATCGACGTCGCGGTGCGCGCGCGACTCGCGGCCACGACCATGGGCGAGCCAGGCGCCCGCCTCATCGTGGAACGCAACCTGCGCGCCGTCGACGGCGGCTACGCCTGGCGCACCGACCGACGCGTGCGTCATGCCTCGCCCGTCTACTTCACCGAATCCCAGGTGCTGGCCTTTCTGGGCGCGGTTGCCTGCCCGGCCATGCTGGTCATGGCCGACAACGGCGTCATCGCCGGCCGGCCGTCCACTTCCGGACGAATCGACGCGGTGGCGAACCTGCGCGTGCGGCGCCTGCCCGGCGATCATCACCTGCACATGGACGATCCGGACGCGGTTGCCGGTCTCGTCAACGGTTTTCTCGACGAGCTCGGCGACGCCTGAAACCCCGCCGGGCAGCCGGTGTCGATGATCAGAAATTCTCGTGCAGGTAGGCGAGCACCGCGTCCTGCACGGCATTGCCATTGCCGTAGCCGATGCGCCCGGAGTTTTGCAGCACCACGATGACGATGGGCGTGCCGCGCCGCGTGAGCCCGTAGCCGGCCGCGGCACGCACGCCGCGCAGCAGGCCGGTCTTGAGCCGGTAGCGACCGGCCTGTTCGCGGTCCTGCAGGCGGCGGCGCGTGGAGCCGTCGATGCCCACGAGAGACAGCGACGACAGCAGTTCGTCTCGAAACGGGTGGCCGAACGCGTCGGCGAGCAAGCCGGCCAGGCCGCGCGCCGTGATCCGCGCGCGGCGTGAAAGCCCGGCGCCGTTGTCGATCGCCAGCGCCGGCATGGACAGCCCGCGGGCATTCAGCCAGCTTCGCACGGCGACGCGACCGGACTCCACCGACCCCGGCGGCCCGTAGACCTCGGCGCCCAGGGTAAGCAACAGGCTGCGCGCCATCAGGTTGTTGCTGTACTTGTTCACGCCGCGCAGCACCTCGGCCAACGGGCGCGATTCGCGCTCGAGGATCCGGGTTGCGCCCTCCGGCAGCGAATCGCGCACCAGCCGCCCGTCGATGCGGCCGCCGAGCGTCGACCACAGTGCGTCGAACACGCCAAACAGGTAATCGTCGGCATCGAGCACCGAGCGCGTGATTCCGAGCGAGTCGCACGCGGTGCCGTAGCGGCCGCTCAGGGTCACCGTGGTCGGGTCGCGCGCGGTGACCTTCACCGCGACGTGGTTGTCCCGCTCGCGACATGTGCCTTCGATCGGCTTAATGCGGTTGTCGATGCGAAGCGTACTGGCCGGCGGATCGGCGAAGGCGTCGATCCGCTGTCCCGCCGGCGCGACGACGAAGCGCGTGGCGCGGAAATTCACCACCAGCGAACCCGGCCACGCGTTGTAGGCGCGCTCGGGTTGTTCGTCGATTGGCGCCGTGTCGATGCTGGACTCGTCGAAGTATCCGTCGACGACGACCAGGTTTCCCTTGATATGCCGTACGCCGCGTTGGCGCAGCAGGAACAGGTCGCGAAGAAAGTCTTCCGCCAGGATCATGGGATCGCCGCCGCCGACGATGTACAGGTTGCCGTCGAGTACGCCGTCGCGCGGCGAGCGGTCGACATGGTAACCGGTGCGCCAGGTAAACCCGGGGCCCAGCAGGTCCAGCGCGGCATACGTGGTGACGAGCTTCATGACCGAGGCCGGATTGCGCGGCTCGTCCGCCCGGTAGGACAGCAGCGTTTCGCCGCGCGACGCGTCGGCGACGTGTATGCTGATGGAATCGGCCGGCAGGCCGTAGCGATCCAGCGCGGACTTGACCGGCGCGGGAAGCGCATCGTCGCCGGCGGCCGCGTCAACGGCCAATGCCAACGTGATCGCCAGCGCGATACGAACCGTGCGAGCAATGGCGTACCAAGGTCTCCCCGGGTGGATTGTTGGTATACTCAACGCTTTGATGCCTTGCGATGAAGGTAAGGCGCGCGCCCGCCGCGTCGGCGATGTCTCGACCGCGTCGGGCTCCGTGAAACTCGCGAAATGGTAAAGCAGCCGCCGATGGCAGACAAACGCGTATACAAGATCGTGTTTCATAACCAGGGAAACGTCTACGAGTTGTACGCCAGGGAAATAAGCCAGGGCGCGATGTACGCTTTCGTCGAGGTCGGTGACATCATCTTTGGCGAACGTTCCAAGGTGGTGGTGGATCCCTCGGACGAACGGCTCAAGGCCGAGTTCAGCGGCGTGAAGCGCACGTGGATTCCCTTGCACTCGGTAATTCGAATCGACGAGGTGGACAAGGAAGGTCGCAACAAGATCATCGCCGGCGAAGGCGGTGGCAAGGTTGCGCCGTTCCCCATGCCCATGGCCCCGCCCGGCCGCAAGGAATAGGGCGCGCATCGTGAAGATCCTCAAGACGCTGCTGGCGGTGATCGCCGGGCTGGCCGTCATTTTCGTGGTGGTCGGCCTGTTCCTGCCGCGCACCGTCACGATGGAGCGAAGCATCGTGGTCGATGCGCCGCCGTCGAGCGTCTTCGAGGTGTTGAACGATCTTCGCGCCATGCGCGAATGGGCGCCCTGGTACGAGCGCGATCCCGACGCGCATTATCGTTACGAAGGGCCGGACGCCGGCGTCGGCGCCACGGTGCACTGGGACAGCGACCATCCCGAGGTCGGCAGCGGCACCCAGGAAATCATCGAAAGCCGCCCGGACGAGTACATCCGCACGCGCCTCGATTTCGGCGCGCAAGGCGAGGCCGAGGCCTGGTTTGCACTGACTGCCGTTGACGGAGGTACCGAGGTGACCTGGGGCTTCGTCACCGACTTCGGCAACAACATCATCGGCCGCTATTTCGGTCTCGTGCTCGAATCCATGCTGGCACCGGATTACGAGGCCGGACTGGCCAAGCTCAAGCAAGTCGTGGAATCGCGCTGAGCCCTCAGGCCGGAAAGGCAACGCCGGTGCCGCCGATCCCGCAGTAACCCGCCGGGTTCTTGGCGAGATACTGCTGGTGATAATCCTCGGCGTAGTAGAACGTGTCGAGGGGCTTGATCTCCGTGGTGATCGAGCCGCCGTGCCGCGCCGACAGCGCCGACTGGTATTGTTTCATCGAGGCCGCCGCCTGTGACCGTTGCGCCTCGTCGAGCGTGTAGATGCCTGAGCGATACTGGGTACCGACGTCGTTCCCCTGGCGCATTCCCTGCGTGGGGTCGTGAGTTTCCCAGAACGCGCGAAGCAGCGACTCGTAGCTGATCCTGGCGGGATCGAATACGACCAGCACTGCTTCCGCGTGGCCGGTACGTCCCGTGCATACCTCCTGGTAGGTGGGATTCGGCGTGAACCCGGCGCAGTACCCGACTGCCGTCGAGTAGACGCCGTCGAGCTTCCAGAACGCGCGTTCGGCGCCCCAGAAGCAGCCCAGGGCGAGCACCGCCTGCTCGAGACCTTCCGGAAACGGCGGCTGGATCGGATGGCCATTGACGAAGTGACGATTTTCCACTTGCATGGGTTCGCTGCGGCCGACCAGTGCTTCGGCCCTGGAGACTGCGGTGGACTTGTCGCGAAAAAACATGATGACCTTCTCCCGGATGTGGAAGCGGTACGCCGCGGCCGTCTTGCCATAGCGCCGGGCACGACGGTCGTCGGGTGTGAAAACGAAAACGTTACGCCGTTTGCACCGACGCGGCAAGTGCCCCGTCCGCGGGCGGCATTGGTGCTACACTCATGAAAGCTTTATATCTTGTACCACCATGAACTTCGAAGTCAGTGACGGAGCTGCGAAGCGAGCGGGAGGCACCATGGACAACCGCAAGTATCGGCGCGTAGCCGGTAGCGCGCACATCGATTTCCATCTCGAACATTCGGATGCCGCCACGCGGGAGTACTATTCCGGCCTGGTGGAGAACTACAGCTTCGGCGGGATGTTCATCACTTCCGACGTCCCGATGTCGGTCGGCGACGTGGTATACCTGCGCATCGAGATCGACGGAGAGGCGCCGATCCAGGCGCGCGCGCTGGTACGCTGGACACGACGCTGGAAAAAGCCCCGGGGCGCGGGCGTGGAGTTCGTCGATTTCGACGCGCTCGGTGACCGCGATATCGGCGAGATCATGGATCGTTTGTTTGAATCGGAGGAGTCGTCAGCGCCGAACGGCGCGTAGGTCGTTCCCGGCCGCCGTGCCAGTACACAAGGTCGCTCGCCGACGATTAACGATTTCGGTCACCGTGAGGCGCGCGAAGCGTCTCCGTGCCGCCCCGAGGTCACCCGTTCGAGGCCGCCCAGGTCCGCAGCGGTCTCAACCCGGCTAAACCCCGCCGCCTCGAACAGCTCACGTACCGCCGCACCCTGGTCGGCGCCGTGTTCCAGCATCAGCCACCCTCCCGGCTCCAGGTGCGCCGCGGCGCCGGCAACGATCGCGCGAATGTCGTCGAGGCCGTCGTCTCCGGATACCAGCGCGCGCCGTGGTTCCTGGGCGACGTCGCCGCGTTCCAGGTGCGGGTCGCCTGACGCCACGTAGGGCGGGTTGGACACCACCAGCTCGAAGCGGCGGTCGGCAACGGCGTCAAACCAGTTGCCGACGAGTACCTCGACATTCCCGGCGCCGAGGCGCCGGGCGTTGTCTTGCGCCACCGCGCGCGTCCCCTCGTCGATATCCACCGCCGTCACCGCGCAGGTAGGTCGCTCCACGGCCAACGCCACGGCGACGTTGCCGGTGCCGGTGCCCAGGTCGAGCAATCGCCACGCGGCGCCGGCCGGAATCCGTTCCAGTGCGCGTTGTACCAGGGTCTCGGTATCGGGTCGGGGTATCAACGTTCGCGGCGAGACGCGGAAACTCAGCGACCAGAATTCGCGTTCGCCGGTGAGGTGGGCAATGGGCTCGCCGGCCACGCGCCGCTCGACGAGCGTGCGAAAGCGGCTCGACTGCCCGGCCGGGAGCCGCGCCGCGTCGTTGCGCAACAGCGCCGCGGTGTCGAGCCCGGTGACATGACAAAGCAGCACCTCGGCGTCCAGTCCCGGCGTGTCGGACACGGCGACGAGCTCGCCGCGCGCCTGCCGCAGCGCGTCGCGCAGCGTGACCGCTTCGTTCACGATCAGGCCTGGTTGGACGCGAGGGCGGCGAGTTGATCCGCCTGGTGCTCGGCGGAGAGCGCGTCGATCACCATGTCCAGGTTGCCCGCCATGATCTCGTCGAGTTTGTACAGGGTCAGGTTGATGCGATGATCGGTGACCCGGTTCTGCGGAAAGTTGTAGGTGCGAATGCGTTCCGAGCGGTCGCCGCTGCCGACCAGCTGGCGGCGCGTCATCGCCGTGTCCATCTGCTGTTTCTGGATCTCCATCTCCAGCAGGCGTGACTTGAGAACGCTCATGGCGCGCGCGCGGTTCTTGTGCTGGGAGCGCTCGTCCTGGCACTCCACGACGATGCCCGAGGGCAGGTGGGTGATGCGCACGGCCGAGTCGGTCTTGTTGACGTGCTGGCCGCCCGCGCCGGACGCGCGATAGGTGTCGATGCGAAGGTCGTTGGCATCGACGTCGATCTCGTCGATGTCGTCGGCCTCCGGCAGGATGGCCACCGTGCAGGCCGACGTATGGATGCGCCCCTGCGCCTCCGTTTCCGGCACGCGCTGCACGCGGTGCGCGCCGGACTCGAACTTCAGGCAGGAATACGCGCCGCGGCCGACGATGCGGCTGATGATCTCCTTGTAGCCCCCGGCTTCGCCCTCGCTGCGGCTGACGACCTCGACCTGCCAGCCCTTGTGCTCGGCGTAGATCGAGTACATGCGAAACAGGTCGCCGGCGAACAGGGCGGCCTCGTTTCCGCCGGTGCCGGCGCGGATCTCCAGGAAGATGTTGCGCGCGTCGTTGGGATCCTTGGGCAGAAGCAGTTTCTGAAGTTCGGACTCGGTCTCCTCGAGACGCTCCTGGAGGCCGGGCAATTCCTGCTCGGCGAGGTCGCGAATGTCCGGGTCGCCGTCCTGCATCATCTCGCGGGTTTCGTCGATCTGCCCGGTCAACGCGCGGTAGGACTGGTACAGCTCGACGACCGGCGAGATGTCCGCGAGTTCCATGTTCAGTTCGCGAAAGCGGGACTGGTCCTCGTACGCGTCGGGTTCGGAGAGCAGGGCGTTGATTTCTTCTTGGCGTTCTCCGAGGTGTTCGAGTTTGCTCAGCAGCGTGGGATTCATTGATTCTCGAGTCCGAACAGCGATCGAATCGCCTGGATCATTTGCGCGTTGCCGCTTTCGTCGGCCTTGCGCAGCGCCTTGCTCGGCGCGTGGCTGAATTTTCGGGTCAGGTTCCAGGCCAGGCGCTCGATGACGTCCTCGGGCGCGGCGCCGCCCTTCAGGCGCTTCAACGCGATGTCGAGTTCGCGTGCGCGGATCTCGTCCACCTCGTGGCGAAACTCGCGGATGGTGGGAACCGAGTCCAGCGATTTCATCCAGCGCATGAAGCGCACCACCTGCAGGTCGATGATCTTCTCGGCTTCCACAGCCGCCTCGCGGCGCGCGTTGATGTTGCGGTCGACGACTTCCGACAGGTCGTCGATGGTGTAAAGGTAGACGTCTCGCAGTTCTCCCACTTCCGGTTCGATGTCCCGGGGCACGGCGAGGTCGACCATGAACATGGGCTTGTGGCGGCGCTTGCGCGCGGCGCGCTCGACCGCGCCCTTGCCGAGGATCGGCAGCGTGCTCGCGGTTGACGCGACCACGATGTCGGCCTCGTGCAGGCGCGAGGGAATTTCCGCCAGCGAAATCGCCTCGCTGCTGATCTGCTGGGCAAGCACCTCGGCGCGCTCGATGGAGCGATTGGCAACGATGATGTGCTTGACGTCGTTCTCCAGCAGGTGCCGGGCGACCAGCTCGATGGTTTCACCCGCGCCGATCAGCAACACGGTCTGCTCGGACAGGCGCGAGAAAATTCGCTTGGCAAGGTCCACCGCGGCGTACGCTACGGATACCGCGTTGGCCCCCACGGCGGTGTCCGTGCGCACCTGCTTGGCCACGGAAAACGTGTGCTGGAAAAGCCGGTTGAGGATCTTGCCCGTGGTGCCCGCCCGATGCGCCACCGCGAACGCGTCCTTCATCTGGCCGAGGATTTGCGGTTCGCCGAGCACCATCGAGTCGAGGCCCGAGGCGACGCGAAACGCGTGCTTGACCGCGGCGTCGTCGGGGTAGCCATACACCGCCTCGGCGATGGCCTCGTCGGTCAGGCCGCTGTAGCGGCACATCCAGTCGCTCACCAGCGAGGCGTCGCGCGTGTTGAGCCGGCAGTAGATCTCGGTGCGGTTGCAGGTCGACAGGATGGTCGCCTCACGCACGCCGTCGTTCGCCGCGAGGTCGCGAACGGCGCTCTCCAGGTGCTCAGTCACGAAGGCCGCGCGCTCGCGAACCGCAAGCGGCGCCGTGGTGTGATTGAGACCAAAGGCGAGCAGGTGCATGTTATTGAAATATAAGAATTCAGTAGCGCTATTTAGCGACTTGTCCGGGACTTGTCAAGATGGTGCCGTCAATCGATCGCGAGAATGCACCGGCGAGGGCGCGCCGCGCCCTCAGTCGCCGCGCCGCTCGCTCGACAATCGCGCGAACGAGGCCGCCACGGCCGCGGTACCATACGCGCCGACGAGCACCACCGGAAGCTGCGCCAACACGGACCACCCGTAACCGTCGATCCAGGCGCCGGCCATCCGCTCCACGCACGCCCACCAGAACAGCAAGGCAAGCGTGGCGGCTGCGACCAGCGTGACACGCGAGTCGACGCGCAGGCGCTTCGCCGCGAGCGCTGCGCTTGCCAGCGATATCGCGGCGAGAAAAATGGACGATTGTCCGGCGAGAAGCCACGCGTCCACCGGAAGCGCCTGGTTTCGCCAGCAAGCGACGGTGACGGCGGCCACGGCGACGAATACGATGGCGTCGGCCCCGCCCCGTTGCTTCTCGATCGGCGACGCAAGCCGGGCGACGATGGAGCGCAGCGTGCCGACGGCGACCACCATCGGCACCGCCAACAGGCCGGCGAATATCGACGCCACGGCCTCTTCGAGCAGCGACGGCTCGAGGCCCAGGCCCGTTGCCATCGCCGACAGGCTCGCGATTGCGTAGCCGGTGACCATGCCCGGTTCGATACCGATGCGCCAGTCTGGCAGGTCCACCGCCGCGCCGCGCATGACGACCGGTGCCGCCAGCAGGGCGGCGAGCAGCACCATCGCGGTCAAGCCTTCGAACATCGTGCCGGCGGTGCCGAACGACCGGTCGCCGGCGGTCGTTTTCCCAAGGGCGCCCAGTAGCGGCAGCAGTCCCACGCCGGCGCAGACCACCACCAGCGGCAGGGCGCCACCCCGATCCCCGGCGCTGGCGTATCCGAGGTAGCCGATCCCGGGGTGCATCACGGCGGCCGCCGCCACCGCCAGTACCAGCAACACCACCAGCGCCACGGAAACGAGCACCGAGAGGGGTTCGAGCAATCTCTCGCGCCGCAGCCTGGCCGCGCCCGCGCCCGCCAGCAGCAGCACCATCGCGGCAAGCGGCAGTACCGTGTCGGGCGGCGAACCGAGGAACGCCGAGACCGGCGCAGTGCGGGCCAGCGCGACGCCCGCTGGTACCGCGAGGACCGACGCGACGAGAATGACCCCGGCCCTTACCGCCCCGGCCTGGCCGGCAATCCAGCGGCTCAGCGCCAGCGCAATCAGGCACTGGATCGACAGCGTGGTGGCGGCGGCCGGATAATTCGTGACCACGAACGCCAGCATGAGCACCAGCAGCGGAATCCAGACGACGAGAACCATCGCCATGGTCAGCCGCGCGGCGCGCGAAAGCGCCTCGCCGCATACCCGCCCCATGGCGTCGATTCCATGCTCGGCGCCGGTCACCGTGCACATCCATGCCAGCGCGGAACCGACGAGCGTCGAGAGCAGCGCGCACGCGACCAGTATCCAAACGTAGATCGGCGCCCATCCCCAGGTCAACGCCAGGCCCATGCCGATCACCGACAACACGCCGCCGGATGCCGCGATGTCCAGCGCCACACCCCCGGCGGACGGTGCCGTACTCTCTGCATCACCCGGTGGGCGCAGCGACGGAAACACGAAGCCGCCGACGATCCGGCCCCAGAACCGATGGCCCATCGTGAGCAGCACGATAGCGGTCAGCAACAGGAACAGAACATTCATGGCGGTTGGAAGCGAGTGGTCGTTGACGCGCCGGCGCGGCGCATGCGGAGGATATCACGGCCTTTCGCCGCGCAAGCCGGCGCCTTCGTCGCCGTTGTCGCGAGACGGCGGCGTATGACCGTATAGTCATTGGCGCGCCGCGACCTGCCTGCCATTCGCCCCGTCAATTCTGATATTCTCGCTCGTTCAAGAGCCGACCCGAGACACCCGAAGTCCTTGTTTCCAGTCCGATTACCCGCTGCCCGACACGGCGCCACGTCGTTGCGCGCGGAGCTGTCCGCGGCGCTTCTCTCGATGGTCTCCGGGTGCGCCGTCCTCGGCCTCCCGTCGCCGGGCGCGGCTGAGTCGCCGGCCACGGAGCCGGTAGCGCAAACGAACGACGCGCCGGCTATCGAGCAGGTCCCGCGGCCCGAGATCGATCTCGACGCCGACCTCGTGTTCGACTTCCTGTTGGCGGACATCGCCGAGCGTCGCGGACGGCCCGACGTGTCGCTTGACGCCAGCATTCGGGTTGCCGAGCGCACCCGCGACCCGATCGTCGTCCTGGACGCGTTTCGATCCGCCATGCGGGCCGGCGCCGTCGATCAGGCGCTTGCGGTGACGGACCTGATGGCCGAGATCGGTGACGATCCGATACATGTCGGCTTCGCCCGCGTCCAGGCCCTGCTGCTGGGCGGCCGCGACGAGGAGGCGGCGGCGATCATCGAAACCCTGCTGGCGGAAAATCCCGACCAACGCGAGCGGATCTTCAACAACACCGGGGAAGTGTTCGCGCAGCAATCCGATCCCGGCGTCTACCTCGGCGCCATGGAATCGCTGGTCGACGCCTATCCCGACGACAAGTACGGCTACTTCGCGCTCGCCTACACCGCCAACCGGGCCCGCGACTTCGACGTCCTCGGCCGGGCGATCACCCGCGTGCTGGAACTCGATCCCGACTGGGAAGAGGCCGCGATCGTGCGCTACGTGCATCTCGTCCAGGTCAACCGGGCGGCGGACGCGGGCGAATTCGCCGACGCGTTCCTCGAGAGGAATCCCCAGGCGGTGGCGCTCGCCGAGCGGCACGCGCGTCTGCTCGCCGCGTCCGGCGACATGGAGGGCGCGCTCGAGCACTTCGAGCACATCCTGCGCGAGATGCCCGACAACGGCGATCTCATTTTCGCCACGGCGCTGGTGCGCATGCAGCTGCAGCAGTGGGCGGGCGCCGAGAAGCTGCTCAAGCGCCACCTCAAGCTGAATCCGCGCAGCGACGAGACGCGCATGCATCTCGGCAGTGTCGCCAGCAGCCGCGAGCGCTACGACGACGCCATCGACTGGTATGGGCAGGTGACCGACGACGCGCTCGCTTTCGAGGCGCAGCGTCGCATCGCCATGGCGCTCAACGAGACCGAGGGCCCAGAGGCCGCGCTCGAGCATCTCCGCGGACTGGTGCCGGCGAGCGTGGACGAGGAAGTCGAATTGCTGCTCACCCAGGAGCAGGTGTTGCGCTCGATGGACCGACTCGGCGAGGCGTTCGAACTCATCGATGCCGCCTTGCAGGAAATCCCCGACAACGGCGGGCTGCTCTACGCGCGGGCCCTGCTCGCGGCCGAGATGAGCCTTCTGTCCCGGCACGAGAGCGACATCCGCCGCGTGATCGAACTCGAGCCGGAAAACGCCCACGCCTATAACGCGCTCGGCTACACGCTGGCCGACCAGACCGATCGCTACGACGAGGCGCTCGAACTCATCTCGCGTGCGCTCGAGCTGTCTCCCAACGACCCGTTCATCCTCGACAGCATGGGCTGGGTGAAATTCCGGCTGGGCAGCCTGGGAGAGGCCGAGGAATACCTGCGTCGCGCCTTGTCCATCCGCCAGGATGCCGAGATCGCGGCCCACCTCGGTGAGGTCCTGTGGACCAGCGGCGTGCGCGACGAGGCGCGTTCGCTGTGGGAAGAGGCGCTGCAGACCGATCCGGACAATCGCACCCTGCTCGATACGCTCAAGCGGCTGGACCCAAGGTGAAGCGCGCCGCGCTCGTCGTCATGGCGTGCCTGCTGGTGGCCGCCTGCTCCACCCTGAAGCCCCAGCGCGCGCCCATGTCGCCGGCCCTCGAGGCGCTCTGGCAGCAACGCCAGGCACTGCTCGGCGCCGTCGACCGTTGGGACATCAAGGGCCGCATGGCGGTGCGTACCGCCGACGACGGCGGCTCGGCGACGTTCATCTGGGAGCGCGATCGCGACGACCACCGAATCGAGATGTTCGGCCCCTTCGGCAGCGGCCGGGTGACGATCACCCAGTCGAACGAAGGCGCGATCCTGCGTGACGGCGACGATCCGACCGTTTCGGCGCGAAGCGCCGAGGAACTTCTTTACTACCGGATCGGCTGGCACGTGCCCTTCGAATCGCTCAAGTTCTGGCTCAAGGGTATTCCGTCAACCAGTCCGCTCGAGGACCTCGTCCTCGACGAGGCCGGGCGCGCCGTGTCCTTTCAGCAGGACGGCTGGAAGGTATCCGTCCTCGACTACACGCCGGGAGAGCCGGCAGCGATGCCGCGCCGCGTGTTTCTGGAAGCGCTGCCCGGCACCGTGCACCTGGTGGGCGAGGACGGCGAGGACCTGGGAGACCGCCTCGACGTGAGGGTCGTCCTCAGGCGCTGGCAGGTCCTGCCCGGCTAGGTCCGATGCTGGCCGGGACCGACGGCTGGCCGGCGCCGGCCAAGATCAACCTGTTCCTGCACGTGACCGGCCGCCGCGACGACGGCTACCACACGCTGCAAACGCTGTTTCAGTTCCTCGATGTCGGCGACACGCTGCATTTCCGCGTGCGCGACGACGGCGTCATCCGGCGAACCGCCAACCCGGATCTGCCCGACGAGGACCTCGCCGTGCGGGCCGCGCGCGCGCTTCGCGAGCACACCGGCTGCGGACTCGGCGTGGATATCGCCATCGACAAGGTACTGCCGGCCGGGGCGGGCCTTGGCGGCGGCAGCTCGGACGCGGCCACCACGCTGATCGCCCTCGACCGCCTTTGGGGAACCGCCATCGGGCGCGAAGAGATGCTGCGCATCGCCGCGCGCCTCGGCGCTGACGTGCCGGTATTCGTGTTCGGGCATGCCGCGTGGGCGGAAGGGATCGGCGAGTGCCTCACCGTCGCCGCGCCGCGCGAGGCCTGGTATTGCGTGATTTGCCCGCCGGTGCACGTCGATACCGGGGCAGTGTTTGCAGACCGCCAATTGACACGCAATTCTCCCATGATCACAATACGCGATTTTTTGGCGGGCCGCGCCGGCAACGATCTGGAGGTCGTAACGCGGCGCCTGTTTCCCGCGGTGGGAGAGGCTCTCGACTGGCTTTCGCGCTACGCGCCCGCGCGCATGACCGGCAGCGGATCGGCGGTATTCGCCGAGGTGCCGGACGCGGATCGCGCGCGGCACATACTGGAGCGAATGCCGAGCGGCTTCAAGGGTTTCGTCGCCCGGGGCGTCAATCGGCACCCGTTGTCGAACAGCCGTTGAGCGTGCCTTTCGGGGCGGGGAGCAGGTATTATTTGGGGTGTAGCCAAGTGGTCTAAGGCACCGGATTTTGATTCCGGCATTCCCAGGTTCGAATCCTGGCACCCCAGCCAGTACCCGGCAAGCTATCGGGACGCTGTCCCGTGCCGCCGATCACCCGCCCCTGCAGTTCGCGAAACGAGAGGTTGACGAGTGGTTCTAGAGAACATGGCGGTCTTCACCGGCAACGCCCACCCGGCGCTTGCCGTTGAAGTGGTCGGATACCTTGGCCTGCCGATCGGACGCGCCGTGGTCGACAAGTTCAGCGACGGCGAGGTCAACGTGGAGATCATGGAAAACGTCCGCGGTCGGGACGTTTTCGTCATCCAGCCCACGTGCGCGCCGGCTAACGACAACCTGATGGAACTGCTCATCATGATCGATGCGCTGTCGCGGGCGTCGGCCAAGCGCATCACGGCGGTGGTGCCTTACTTCGGCTACGCGCGGCAGGACCGTCGCCCGCGCACGGCGCGCGTGGCGATCAGCGCCAAGCTGGTGGCGAGCATGTTTTCGGTGGCCGGCGCGGACCGGGTCCTGACCATGGACCTGCACGCGGACCAGATCCAGGGGTTCTTTTCGATCCCCACGGACAACATATATGCCTCGCCGGTGCTGCTGACCGAACTGTGGCGCAACCAGCCCGAGAACCTGCTGGTGGTCTCGCCCGACGTCGGCGGCGTGGTGCGGGCCAGGGCCATGGCCAAGCAGCTCGGCGTGGACCTGGCGATCATCGACAAGCGCCGCCCCAAGGCCAACGAGGCCAAGGTGATGCACATCATCGGCGAGGTCGATGGCAGGAGCTGCGTATTGATGGACGACATGGTGGACACCGCCAACACCCTGTGCCAGGCCGCCGTGGCACTGAAAAACGCCGGCGCGACGAGGGTCATGGCGTGCGCCACGCACCCCGTGCTGTCGGGGCGGGCGGTGGACAACATTACAGAATCGGCGCTGGACGAGGTGGTGGTGACCAACTCGATCCCGCTATCCGATGCGGCCCAGGCGTGCAGCAAGATCCGCCAGATCAGCATCGCCGAGCTGCTGGCCGAATCGATCCGGCGCATATCGGACGCCGACTCGGTGAGTTCGCTGTTCATGGACTAGCGCTCCCGGGCGATCCGACAGAATGACGTAACGACTGAATTGACAGACGGAGTTTCAAGATGAGTGATTTCCAGGTCAACGTGACCACCCGCACCGACACGGGCAAGGCGGCGAGCCGCCGCATGCGCCATGCCAAGCAGATCCCGGCCGTCGTCTACGGCACCGGCAAGGACGTGGAGATGCTGAGCATCGACCACGACGAGTTCAGGCACCAACTGGAGGTCGAGGCGTTTCACAACTCGATCATCAAGCTGGTCAACGGCAAGCGCACCGAGCAGGTCATCCTGCGCGAGGTGCAGATGCACCCCTACAAGCCCCTCGTCATGCACGTGGACTTCCAGCGTATCAGCGCGACGGACAAGATCCACATGAGCATCCCGTTCCACTTCGTCGGCGACGACAAGGCCCCCGGCGTGCGCCAGGAGGGCGGCATCGTCTCCCACCTGATGAACGAGGTGGACGTGGTCTGCCTGCCCGGCGACCTGCCCGAGTACGTCGAGGTCGACGTCTCGGCGATGCAGTTGAACGAGTCCATCCACCTCTCCGAGATCGCCCTGCCGGAAGGCGTGGAATACACGCACCCGCCCGAAGGCGAGGCCGACCACGCCGTGGTATCGATCCTCATGCCGAAGGTCGCCGCCGAAGAGGCGGAAGAGGGAGAGGAAGGCGAGGAGTTGGAAGGCGAGGAGGCCGAGGAGGCCGCGGCGCAGGAAGAGTCCGGCGACGAGGACTGATCCCGCCGCTCCCGCTGCCTTCGCCACCGGTTCACTGCCACCCGCGGCCCGCCATTCGTCGGGCCGCGACCGTCACCGTTCGCCATGCCGATACGCCTGGTCGCCGGTCTGGCCAACCCCGGACCGCAGTACCGCGAGACACGCCACAACGCCGGCGCCTGGTTTCTCGATGCCGTGGCGCGTCGTTTCGGCGCGGTATTGCGCGACGAGCAGCGCTTCTTTGGCCGGCACGTCCGGATCATGGTCGGCGGGCAGGGCGTCTCGCTGCTCGAGCCCACCTGCTGGATGAACCATAGCGGCCGCGCCGTCGGCGCCTGCGCGAAATTCTTCAAGCTCGAGCCGGAAGAAATCCTCGTGGCGCACGACGAGCTCGACCTGCCGCCTGGCACGGTGCGCCTGAAGACAGGCGGCGGCCATGGCGGCCACAACGGGTTGCGGGACACCGTGGCGCACCTGGGCGGCGCCGGTTTTCACCGCCTGCGCATCGGCATCGGTCACCCGGGACGGGCCGAGGCGGTGGTGCCGTGGGTGCTGTCACGACCGACGAGCAGCGAGGCGGGCGAGATTCACCACGCCATCGAACGCGCCCTGGACTGCATCGACGACGTGCTGGCCGGCGACTTCGCCCGCGCCATGAACGTCCTTCACCAGAAAGAACCGATCGACAAGTAAGCCATGGGATTTCGCTGCGGTATCGTCGGGCTGCCCAACGTGGGCAAGTCCACCCTGTTCAACGCCCTGACGCGTTCGGGCGTCGACGCGCAAAACTACCCGTTTTGCACCATCGAGCCCAATACCGGCATCGTCGCGGTTCCCGACGAGCGCCTGGACCGGATCGCGGCCATCGCCAAGCCGGAGCGCGTGGTCCCCACCGTCATCGAGTTCGTGGACATCGCCGGGCTGGTGGCCGGCGCGTCGCGCGGCGAGGGCCTGGGCAACAAGTTCCTGGCGCACATTCGCGAGGTGGATGCCATCGCGCACGTGGTGCGCGCCTTCGAGGACGACGACGTCACCCACGTGGCCAACCGCGTGGACCCGGTGGCCGACATCGAGATCATCGACACCGAATTGGCGCTGGCGGACCTGGAAACCGTCTCGCGCGCCTGTGAACGCGCCGCCAAGGCGGCCAAGGCCGGGGACAAGGAACAGGTGCGCCTGCGCGACCTGTTCGAACGCGTGCGCGAGCATCTCGACGCCGGCCAACCGGCGCGCAGCCTCGCGCTGGACGAGGCCGACCGCGCGCGCCTGAAACCGCTGTGCCTGTTGACCGCCAAGCCGGTGATGTACATCTGCAACGTCTCCGAGGAAGAGCTCGGCGGCAACGAGCACGTCAAGGCGGTCGAGGCGCTGGCGGCGCGGGAAGGCGCCGACGTGGTGGTCGTGTCGGCGGCGGTGGAGCAGGAGATCTCCGAGCTAGACGATTCCGAGCGTCGCGAGTTCCTCGATGCCATGGGCTTGACCGAGTCCGGCCTCGATCGCGTGATCCGCGCCGGCTATCACCTGCTGGGGCTGCAGACGTACTTTACCGCCGGCCCCAAGGAAGCCCGCGCCTGGACCTTCCGCGCCGGCGCCACCGCGCCCCAGGCCGCGGGCGTAATTCACACCGACTTCGAGCGCGGCTTCATCCGCGCCGAGACCATCTCCTTCGAGGACTATGTCCGCCTCGGTGGCGAGCAGGGCGCGAAGGAGGCCGGCCGCATGCGCCTGGAGGGCAAGGAGTACCGCGTGGCCGACGGCGACGTGATGCATTTTCGCTTCAACGTCTGACCGAACGCCCGCGGACGGCGCCGTTTCGGGGACGGGATTCAATTCTGTCCCCTTCGTTGACACCGTGTCGCTGAAACCCACTTGCCGCGATCGGGCGAAACCGGTATCTTTCACCGCCCTTCGCGCGTGGCTATGTAGCTCAGCTGGTTAGAGCACATCACTCATAATGATGGGGTCGGTGGTTCGAATCCACCCATAGCCACCATATTCATTCCCAACGCTGTCCAAGACGATCTAGTTGCTCCGGCAAGTTTCTGAATCTTCAGAAGTTTACCGCCAGCAGTACCTACGCTTGTCCAGTTGTATCTGGCAAACCGTGGGGCAATTTGGGGGGCAACGGCCGCCAAATTTTCCTTGTCAAGGTGAGTTGCCCCCATCGCCTTTGCTGACAAAGCCATCCACAACGCGAAGCCTTCTAGAAAGGTCTCATCGACTATATGGCTTGACCTCATCCCAGAAATATCTACCCTCGTCCTGCCACAGAAACCGGGAAGCTTGCGGGAGAGACATGAGCGTCGGGCGGCGTTTCGAGGGTAGACCAACCTGGCAGTTGCTATCCGTCGGGTTATCTGCATTATGTAAAAGAAAAAATCGTGTGGGGAGCGGCAGATATGTCCCTAGAGTGGAAATCCGATCACGAGATCAAGATTCAGGACGGCATGCCCAAGACCGTTAACTGGGTCCGGTTTCGCGATGATGGTCAACTTGAGGTCGAGCACTACGATTGTTCCAGCCGAGCAGAATCGGCAACGGGTGGGGAGGTCGCGTGGTTCGTCCGTGTTTGCGAGGGCGACATTCCCTCTGTCGCGATGGCCCTCGGCATTCACCTCGACGACCTCGAGAACCCGCGACGCGAGATTCTGGCCCGAATCGGCGAGAAGTTCGATAGCGCCTATACGATTCGCCGGTGGTTCGAGACTTCAGGCATTCCGTTTACCTATGAGCGCGATCCCTGGCCTTGATTTCGTACCCAATAACACTAGACCGCTCCCTAGCGTTTCCGGCCACTTCCCGGCAATCCGTTTGCGCCTGAGATTTCCCGCCTGGAGCCGTGGTCGTGATGGAGGATAAAACGCCCGTCACGATCTCGGAGCAGATGCTGGGAGAGGTCCTGGCGACCTTGGGCACTTACAAGTTGCGCGCCACCTACGGGGCCGTCGCCGGGCTTCTCGGGTGTACCGCGCGATCGCTCGGGAGGTCCTTGGGGGAAAGACGAAAAGAGACGTCCTGGATTGTGAGCGCGAGGACGGAACTCCCGGAGGGGTACGCCGACGCGCAATTGCATCCCCAGTTAACGGTGAACGAGCACGTCGTGCGCCGTTCCGAAGAACTTGGGCGCCTCGTAGATGCCTGGAGGTCCATCGATCGTCGCAGCGAGCGTCATACCCGTCCGGGTTCTCAGCCGACCGTCTCTGCGAAAAATTCGGTGAACGTCGGTCGACGCGTGCCTGAGGTCTCGGCGCGGGATTCGGTGAGGAACCGAATCTTTGGTATCGACTGGAGTGGCGCGCGTAAAGCGTGGAAAAGCGCCTGGATCGCTCAGGGACAGATGATCTCGGGGAAACTTCAGCTTGAAGCGTTGCTGCCCGGGGAGCGACTACCCGGTTCAGGATCTGACCTCCACCGCTTTCTCGCTGCGCTGGTGGACTGGGTTGCGGCGCAAGGACACGCCGTTATCGGGGTCGATTGTCCGTTTGGTCTGCCCCAGCATCTGGTAGCAGGGGAGTCCTGGGAGGAGTTCATAGAGAATTTTGCAGATCGACACCCAAGCCCCGACCGATTTCAAGAGTGGTGTGTGGATGCCGCCGGAGGAAGGGAGCTGAAGCGACTGACGGATCGGGCCGCAAAGACCCCGTTCTCTCCGTACAACCTGCGAATGTACAAGCAGACCTATTGGGGCATCCGCGGGTTGCTCAGTCCATTGGTTGCAGACGGGCGGGTGCGGGTGGCGCCGATGCAGGACCCCGAGGCGGGCAGGCCGCTGCTTGCCGAGGTTTGCCCCGCATCCACCCTTGCCCGACTTGGGCTGTCGGGGTCGTACAAAGGGCGGGAGCCCGCCATGCGGAGTACTCGCGAGCAGATTCTGGATGGCCTGGTCGAACGCCGGCTCTTGGCGATTGAGCATACGGAGCGGCGCACCGCTGTGGAGAATCGGGGCGGAGACGCCATTGATGCCATTCTCGCTACGCTGGCAGCCGCGACGGTTCCCCAAGAACCTCCTGAGAGAATTCGCGCGTCGCGGCGGGAGTATGCGACGGAGGGGTATGTCTACTGCTGAGGCAGACTGGGAAAGGCTCGATGCCCTGTATCGGTCGTTCGTGGTGCAGATACGTCACAAGGACCCAGACGAGGTCGAGTTGGCCTATCTGCGGTCGGCGTTTTTATTCACCGAAGAGCTGTGGGGGCGCGCATTCGATGGCCTCAGACAGGTGAACCTGGTTCTTCTATCCGAGGCTCCCGAGTTCGGAGACAACATGTCGTATATCTACAACCCCCAGACGCCCCACACGTCGTTCATCTATCTCGAAGACCTGTCCGATGGCGGACGGTACCGAATGACCCAAATAGCGAAAAAACTCGCTTTGCTGGAGAGGATGAAAGATCTGGGGGTGCTCGTCCTGGACTTGTTTCCCTATGCACTGAACGGCAAGAACACCAGGCTTCGGTATTCCAACCTGCGGCCGCGCGAGTACGCAGAGCTGTTTAAGGCAGTGGCGCCTTCGTTCCTGAGGCCGAAACTGCGACGGATCCGAGACAAATTATCGCCGGGCGCGCGTTTCGTGTACCGTTATAATCGTTTGCGTAAACGGTCTTGCGACGGTCTCCTGCCCATCATTCGCGAGCTTGATTTGGTACGTGAGGGTAGCGATCTTGGCTGCATCGGCGGTAAGAACATGCCGATGGATCGATCGGCTCTGTGGCTGGAGCTCGGCCGAGCAGGCGTTGAGATGTGAGATCTGTTGGGTGAGGCCCGACACGTCGAGTTCGTTGGGGCGCCAGTACTCTCATTCTGCTGGTTTTCGTGCGGCTGGGAAATGAGAGTGAAAGCGAGACTGAAAAAGCGTAAGAGTTGACTAGCAGATCGACCGGCCCGGCTCGACTAGACGAGGTTTGGAGACCGCGCTACACCAAGCTATCTGTCAGCGGAGCAGTGTCAGTGCCAGCGAGGGGGCCTTCCGCACGCGTTTCGACGCGGCCTGCCGGATGATGCCCCAACCCCGACGCCCCCCGGTTCCGGGCCGAAGGGGATGCCGTGTACCATTGCGCGCGAACCGGACCCTGAACGACCCGCCGTCTGTGCAACGTCTGAAAACTTCCCTGGTCGCTGTCGCGATAATCCTTGCGCCGATACCTGTCGGCGGCTACGAGGCGTGGCTGATGCCCGTGATCGTCGTGCTCGCGGGCGTTGCGCTGCTGATCTCGTTGTCGCAGCCCTCGCCCGACGGGAAAGGCGGCGCCTGGCTGTTGTTCTGGGGCGCGGCGGCGGGATGGGCGGTGGCGCAGGCAGTGTTCATCTTCGTCGCGCGGGACATCGGCTTCTACCTGCCCGATGCCGTGGCGGGCGCGGGCCATGGGGTACTCGACGTCGGCCGGGTGATCGAGTTCATCGTGCGGCTGGCCGCCTACGGCGCCCTCGCGTTCACGGTCTCCCGCATGCAGCGCGGGGAAGTGAACGCGGTCGTTGTCGCCGTGGTCGTCTCGGCGGCATTCCAGTCCCTGTACGGCCTGGTCAACCATGCCGCGGGCAACCCCTCGATCCTGGGCGCCTGGCCTCGCGGCATGCACGTGGACTCGGTCATGGGCACGTTCTACAGCCGCAACCAGTTGGCCGGCTACCTCGCAGTGGCGCTGCCCATCGGCCTGGCGTGGCTATGGTCGCGCTACCGTCACGCCGCGCCGCGCAGCGGCGCCAGGGCGCTGATGCTGGGGCTCGCCGTCATCTACGCCGCGCTGCTGGCGGTAGCGCTCATCGGCAGCGGATCGCGGCTCGGCGTGGTGAGCGCCGTCGCCGGTCTCGCGCTGTGGGCGGTGCTCGCCGCCCGGCGGCGTCCCGACATGGCCTCGGTCGCCGCCACGCGCGTGGTCGTTTGGACGCTCGTCGCGCTGGCAATCGGCGCGGTGCTGTGGTTCGGGCCGGACGTTATCATTACCCGCTTCCTTCAGTTATCCCGGGACGACGCGCGCTTCGCCATCTGGGCAACCATGCTGGACATGCCATGGCGCGCCTGGCTGTGGGGTATCGGGCCCGGCCAGTTCGTCGACGTGTTCAAGCTGTTCCAGGGGCCAGAGCTGCCGCAGACATTCTGGCGCGCATTGAACGACTACCTGCAGTTCGTTCTCGAGTACGGTCTCGTCGGTAGCGCGGCGATGATGGTGGTGCTCGCCTGGTGGCTTCGCCGTACCTGGCCGGCGGCGCTCGACACGTTGCAACGTGCCGCCCTTGCCGGTGTGGTGGCCATACTGGTACACGGGCTCGGTGATTTCGATCTGCGTGTGCCGGGTACCGCTGTCTTGTTCTGGGTCTCCAACGGTCTCATCCTGCGCGGCGTTCGCCGTGCCCCCTCACGAAGCCGAGCTTGATCCTCGAAACATCCGGATAATCGACACCGAGAAACGACGGCGGTGCCGGAGGAGGCTCGGGCTGTTAAGTCGATTATTCAATGATGACAGGTGATGTCCCGGCGCATCGTTAATTCCATTGCGTCATTTCATTGCCGTTTCGTCGATAGGGTTGAATGTTCGTTGTCGGCAAGTCTTAAAGCGCAGTCGGCACTCTCCGAGATGCGCGATATTCGATAATCGACGAAACAAGACAAAAGTTTTTCACAATTTTGCATATACCGAGTGCCTATACGAATATTCTGCGCCCATTTCATGAAACGAGATGTTTCCCGAGTATTTGCATATTAATATTAAATTCACAATGCGTGCCTAAAATTACTTCTTAATTATCCAGCTAATCAAAATCGACGGACAATGAATGCTTGTGTATATTGATTATCACGCTTCGAATTTATTTTTAACCTCGAAGCGGGCGTTTTAATAAGGCTGTGCGACCGACGGCGTGCGCGTCGAGACATGCTGTATATCGATGGATTTTTTCGAAGGGGAGATCATGGTCAGACGGGTGGGTAATTTCGCGACAGTATTGTTCGGGTCCCTGCTGTGGATGGGCATGGCGCCGGCGACGTCCTTGGCGCAGGGCGGCAGTGCTCTTGGGGCAGTAAGCATTGAGAACGACGTAAGTCTCGGCGGTGAGAGTGCGAGCTCCGGCCAAATCGTTTTTGACGGTGACGCTATCGTTACCAGAGGAGACGCTTCCGGGGCCACGGTTGAGCTTGTCGATGGTGGCAATGTCACCATTTTCGGAAACTCCGAGGTTCAGCTCGGTATTGGCCAGATTGTCTACGGTGCCATTGGCGGCGGTTGTTTCGCTGGACTCGTAAACCCCGTGGATATAGTCGTAAACGGCCAAGTGGTTGCCACGGGCGCGACGTCAGGAGGCATCTTCAATGGTACGTACTTTGCGAGCTGCTCCCAAGCTGTTTCTGCGCTCTCTGCAGCGGGCGGCGGAATGTCGGCGATAGTCAAGGCAAGTATTGTCACGACGGGATCTATCGTCGGTTACGAGGCGGTGGTCGACGACGATCCGACACACGGCGATTAGTAACGGTTTTCTGCAGCTATCTTTGTTATTTGGTCTGGCGTCCGCGATGACGAACGCTCCCTTTGTCGCTGTTCAGGATCTTGACGGCAAATGAATCTCGCGAAAACGCCCAGTATCTTTCCGACACTTGCCTTGGTGGGCACTCTCGTGATTGCGGGCTGCGCCGGGGGCAGACCGGGTGTGTCTGACGTGACGTATGAGCTGCAGCGCGCCGCAGCTCAACGAGGTCGTGCCGAATCGCTCAACCGGCGGATCACGGCGGTTTCCGAGCAGTTCACTCGTCGTGCCGACCAGAGCGAATACCCGCTCGGCGTCGGCGACGTCATCGACATCGCCGTGTTCCAGGTCGAGGAACTCAACAAGACGGTGCGCGTCAACGGCCGCGGCACGATCATCCTGCCGTTGCTGGGCGAAACCAAGGTGGCCGGGCTGACCTCCCAGGAAGCCGAGCGCCTGATCGCCGATCGCCGAGGCGCGCCGGGCGATCGCCGCGAACGCCGCGTCGGCGGCGGCGGCGTCGCCGCGGTAGAGCTTGACCAGG
>JAUIEZ010000197.1 GCA_030429665.1 Gammaproteobacteria bacterium
GTACGGGTGAATTACCGGAAGAAGAATAATGACGTTCGGCTCGCGATACGCACCACGCGTCGGCCTGATCATTGCCTTCGCCGTGCTGTCTCCGGGCACTGTTCTTGCCGATGGCGTTCGAATCGATCCCGGCGACGCGCCGACGGCGGAACTCACGCGGACGTTGCGCGTTTCCAGTTACAAGGACGAGAACGTGCTGTACACCTCCGACAACGACCGTTCGTACGCCGACGCGGCGCGAACGGAGTTGCAGCGACGGCACGTTGAGCAGGCCGCTGTCGTTGCCAGTCAGGCAAAGGAGGGCCAGGAAACCAGGAAGCTTTCCGCCGTCCAGGACATCTACGCGCGCGTCGAGAAACTGAAGTCGAAGGTGAAGGATCCAAAGGCGTGGGGACGCGCGGTCCACGCACAGAGAGACGACTTCAAGAACGCGCTCGAAAAGGAAAAGCAGCGGTTCGATACGGAAATCGCTCAAACCCGGCAGCAACTGCAGCGCTACGAGGATGACCCGGAGTTTTCCCGGCATCTCGCCTCGGTCAAGCGCGAGGCCCGCCTGCCCGACGATCATCCCCGGAAAGGACAGATTTACACCTCTCCCAAGGTCGAAGAAATGCAGCTTGCCCGGGGGCATGCGCAGGCCAGGCTCAATCAGCTCCAGGCGGAAAAGGGCGGCTACGAAAGAGCCGGCGAATACATAGACACGGTCGAGCGGTTCGAGAACGCCGTGAACAGGTACGGGGACCTTGCACGGAAACGGGATGAATACCTCGATGCGCGGCAGTCGGGGGCGACCGCGCCCGGAGATTCGTCGACGGGAGACTTTCAAGGCAGTCTCGAGGGCTTCAGGGAACTCACGAACGGTTATGGCCGCGATGTCGTGAACGAAGTGCTCGACCAGGCCAGGAGCCTCAACGACTTCGTGAAACAGGGCGTCGGCGATGCCGTCGATGAATCGCAGAAAACGTTTCAGAAACTTCTCGGCCAGTATCGCGAACGTCCCGGCGAGTCCGGCAAGTTCGGTGAACTCAAGGACGGGCAACTAACCGGTGCCCTGTCGACCTTCAGGGAGCAGAAGGAGTTGCAGTCGTTCCTGGATGGAGTGGGCCAGACCATCGACACCGCGTCCGGGGGCCTCGAGCGGATCGACCAGGTCAACGGCTATATCGAACGGGTCGAGAACTTCACCGAGGTGATGACCGACCGCACGGAACGGGAGCGGATCGGGAACCTCGACTACGTGAACGAGGACATGAAGGCCGGCGTTCAGAAGTTCTCCGACGTGAATCGCGCGCTCAAGGCGCTGGCCGGCGAGCTGCCGGAAGGATTGCCCCGGGAGACCGCCAATCTCGTCACCCAGGTGGGGGACACGCTGATCGAGTCGGTCAATGCCGGCAACGAGTTGCAGCGGATCAGGTCCCAGGGCGGCGAGGACATGTTCGGCGACATGAAGCTGGTCGACAAAGGTTTTGCCGAAGCATCCGGCATCACCGTTCGAGAGATCATGGATGGCGACGACGCCGGCCGATTCGTCGTCAAGGACGTCGACGGCACCGAGATCGTGGTGACCCACGACCAGTTGGAAACCGCGAAGGACGTGATGTCGGCGATGACGATCGCCAACGGCAGGAACCTGACGCAGGCGGAGTTCGTCAAGGTGGCTGCCGCCGTCAAGTACGGCGGCACCGTCGAGGTCAACCTGAACAGTGTGGCTGAAGGCGTGGTGGACCTGGGAACGCAAGACGTGTCCCCGCGCGACCTGCTGGATGGCGCCGGGCGCGCGCTGCTGGAGGAGAACCGATTGGGTCTCAACGGGGTCGAGGATTTCATGCGGCAGGCTTTCGACGGGACGAGCATTCTCGACCAGGACAAGGGCAGGATGGCCGCGCTCTGGTCGAAGCTGTCGGGGGGCGACGAACGGGAGTTTCGCGACTGGCAGGACCTGTCCCCGGCCCGGAAGGAAGACCTCATCAACAAGATGCACGCGCTGAACGCCATTGTTCGCGAGTCGGACCGGGGTGAACTGAGCCCCAACCAGTTCGGCGCCCTGGTTTACGGCGACATCCAGGCCGGCGGCGGGTTGTTGAACGACATCGAGACGGCGCGACTGAAACTGGGCGATGCCTCGCTCGACGCGGAGGAACGCAGAAAGCTCCAATCGCAACTGGTCGCGGACCTGCACAAGCTGGGCATCGACTATTCACCCGAACCCGGTCACGCGGATTCGTCCGAAACGGCGGCGCAAGGGACCGGCGCGGTCTCCGACGCCGAGCCGGCAACGAACCAGGATTCACGCTCTGGCGCTGCCCGGGAGCTGGCCGACCACCTGGTCGAACAGGGCGCGACGCCGGAAGAAGCGGCCGCGGCGCGCGAGGCATTCCTCAGTGGCAACGTCGCGACCCTGAAGGACCTGAGCGACCGGCTGGCCGCGCGGAACGGGTCCGCTTCACCCACAACCGTTGAGCCGGTAGACGAAGAGACCGCGTCCCGGCAGCGAACCGCCGAGGAACTGGCCGGGCGCCTGATGGCGGCCGGGGCGACGGCGGAGCAGACTCGGGCGGCGCTCGAGGCATGGCTGCGGGGAGACATGGGAACCCTGCAGTCGATAAGCCGGCAGGTCATGAACCCGGCCCCCGCGAATCCGGCAGCCACGCAAGCGACGGAGCCGTCACCCTCCGTGGCCGAACAACAAGGGGCGATGTCGGACCAGCTGGCGGCGACACTTCGCGCCGCCGGGGCGACACCGGCCCAGACCCAGGCGGCACTCGAGGCGCTACGCAACGGCGACATGGCTGCGCTGCAACGGATCAACCAGCAGGTTCTCAATCCCCTGGAAGAATCACGGACGGCCGAGACCGAGGAGCCCGACGAGCCGGTCATGAGCGCAAAGGACGAGCGCAAGATGAACAAGTCCATTGCCAGGATGCGCCGGCGCGGGGCGACGGAAGACGAGATTCAGCGGGCCATCGCCGCCTACAAGAGCGGAGATGTTGGATATGCCAGGGCGCTTGAACACCAGGTGTCCCAGCGGGACCTGGAACAGTTCCTGACCAACCTGAATCAGGTGAGCGACAGCTTCGAAAGCACGGTGCAGCAGTTGACCCGGATAAAGCAGGAGCGCCAGGCACGCAAGCAGGGCCAATCGGTGTCGGCCGCCGGAGGCAGCCCGTCCCAGCCCGCCTCCGGCAGCCGGACCACGACTTCGGCTTCCGCCGCCGGCACCGCCCGGTATTCCGGGTCTTTTTCCGGCTCCTGGGGTGGGAGCTGTTCCATCTACGGAAGCGTCAGCGGAAGCTTTTCGGTATCGATCTCGAGGAGCGGAAACGTCAGCGGCAGGTTCAACGGTTTCGAGAGCGGGAGCATCGGCGGCAGCGTCAGCCCGAGCGGGCAGTTTCGCGCCACCGGCAGCGCCTCCGGCGGCGGGATGAACTGCAGTTGGGTCGGTATGGTCCGGCGGATCGGCGCGGGCGCCTTGAACGGCAGCGGCCAATGGTCCTGTGGAGGCGGATGCGGCGGAAGCTGGTCGCTGTAACGTATGTCTTCATTGGCCCCGCGCATCGGTTGCACCAGCGGGCATAGACACGGAGGAAGTTGAATGGGTTCCGGATTCAAAAAGCGATACAGCCTTGCGACGGTTTTGCTCGTTGCATCGCTAGGGTCGACGATGCCCGCCGTGACCGGTGCGCAATCGGAGCTGGTCGGCAAGGTCGCCGAAGTGGCCGAGATCGACGACTTGGGCGAAGGGCAACTGGTCGTTCCCCTCAGGATGGTACAAATTGTCGGGATCGATCCGGGCCAGGTGTTCTACGGCGATCCAGTGACTTTTTCGCTCGATGTCGCGGGCATGCAGGTGCCGGCGGGCAAGGGGGTAGTGCTGTGGTACAACGATGAAGGCATAGCTGGTCTCATCACCGAGGGGAATCCCGTGACCGACGTGGAGGCAAGGATCGCCCCCGGCCGACCACCGTCGGAGCGTACCTGTGCATCTCCCGCCAACGAGGCGGTTTTCTTTCACAACGTGGATTACGCGGCCGACTCGATGGCGCGCTACCAGGTCGGCGACGACGCACCGAAAAAACCGTCGATGGTCGTCACCTACTTCATGCAGGCGGTCTGCCCTCCGAAGACGTTCCTGGGCGTCATCGTCAAGATCGTGGAGCCGGACGGGCGCTATCTCTCCGCACGCCCCGGGTCGCCATACGCCGACGAGAACGGACACTTCAGGAATGGCTCGGTGTTCGAATCCTACGGGCTGGAGTCTTTCGCGAAGGAGGATCAGATCGGCATTCCCGATGGCGTCGTGGACGCGCTTCGTCCCGGTGAAAAATACGCGGTCGAGTTTTCCATGTACGAACTGGAACGGAACGCCGACGGCATGTTTCTTCTCGCGCGGCAGATCGGGTCGGGCGCGACATTCGAGTTCACGCGATAGCGGTCGGGTTGCCGGGAAATCCACGACGAATCGACCCGCCCAACTGACGCGGGCCGAGCCAACGGCTGGCCGCTCCGCCAGGGTGCCCGCGCGTCGCCGGCGGGGGAAGGCCATCGCGGGCAGGCTCTGTTAAACTAGCCGCACCCCGAAATCCCCGCATAAGACCACGGAAGGTTCGCATGCCGCTCGCCACGATCAACAGCCGGGCACAGACCGGCATGGACGCCCACGAAGTCGCCGTGGAGGTGGACCTTGCTCCCGGGCTGCCCTCGCTGTCGATCGTCGGGCTGCCCGAGACGGCGGTCAAGGAAAGCAAGGACCGCGTGCGAAGCGCGCTGCAGAACGCCGGCTTCGAGTTTCCCGCCAAGCGCATCACGGTCAATCTCGCGCCAGCCGACCTGCCCAAGGAAGGCGGACGATTCGATCTTCCCATTGCCGTCGGCATTCTCGCCGCGTCCGGCCAGGTCGCGGCCGAGGACATCGACCGCTACGAGTTCCTCGGCGAACTCGCCTTGGGCGGTGCTCTGCGCCGGGTGACCGGCGTGTTGCCCTCGGCGATTGCCGCCGCGCGAGCCGGGCGCGCCATGGTCGTGCCGGTGGACAACGGCGCGGAGGCCGCGTTGGCGCCGCAGGCGCGGGTGCTCGCCGCCTCCCACCTGTTGCAGGTCACCGCCCACGCGAGCGGACAGGAAGCGCTCGACGTGGCGCGTGCCGAGATTCCCGAGCGCCTGGGCGCGGCGCCGGACCTCGCCGACATCCGGGGCCAATACCAGGCCAAGCGGGCGCTGGCCATTGCCGCGGCCGGCGGTCACAACCTGCTGCTGGCGGGTCCGCCGGGCACCGGCAAGACCATGCTCGCCCAGCGCCTGCCGGGACTTCTGCCCGAACTGGACGAGGCGGCGGCGCTCGAGACCGCGTCCGCGTGGTCTTTGACGCCGGGCGGTTTCGACATCGCCCGCTGGCGCGAGCGGCCGTTCAGGAGTCCGCACCACAGCATCTCGGCCGCGGCGCTGGTCGGCGGCGGCAACCCGCCGCGACCCGGCGAGGTGTCGCTGGCCCACAACGGCGTGCTGTTCCTCGACGAGCTGCCCGAGTTCGGCGCGCGCGTGCTCGACCAGTTGCGCGAGCCGTTGGAAACCGGCGTCGTACACATCTCGCGCGTCGCGCACCACCGGGCCTATCCCGCGAACGTGCAACTGGTCGCGGCCATGAACCTGTGCCGCTGCGGCCGCCTCGGCGACCCGCGCGCGCCCTGCCGATGCAGCCCCGAGCAGGTGCGCCGTTACCAGGAGCGCGTATCTGGACCACTGCTGGACCGCATCGACATCCACGTGCACGTCAAGCCGGTGGACCACAGGCACCTCGCCGGCGAGGGTGGAGCGGAGACGGCGAGTGAAACCGTACGCGCGCAAGTGCTGGCCGCGCGAACGCGGCAGCTGGGCCGCCAGGGATGCCACAACGCCGCCCTGAGCGGCGCCGACCTCGATCGCACGTGCGCCGTCGACGATCAGGCTCGCGGCCTGGTCGCCGCCGCGATGGACAAGCTGTCGCTGTCGGCGCGCGCCTTCCACCGTATCCTTCGCGTGGCACGCACCATTGCCGACCTCGCCGAAGCCGAGCGAGTCGAGTCAGGACACGTCGCCGAGGCGATTCAGTATCGGGCGCTGGAAACCGGATAGCAGCGCCCGCAAGCATTTTCCATCGACAAGCAACAAGGGAATGTCATCGTGAAAAAACTCGTGACTCTTATCACTGTTTCGATTTTGCTCACCGCGTGCGCCAGTACGACCAAGGTGGTGTCGCCGGTGCCCGGCGCGAAAACGGAGACGGAGCCGGTGTCCTACGCCGACATCGACATCGTCAATCAACAGACCGATGCGCCCAGGCACTTTATCGATGCGGTCGAGTCGTACCTGGCCAAGGAGTTGACGGATCGGTCGCTGTTCGACATTGGCGGCGAGCGGAAAATCAAGGTCACCGTTGTCGACTACCGGATGCGCTCGGGGTTCGCGCGTGCCATGTTCGGCGTATTCGCGGGCAAGGACGGCATCGACTCCGAGGTTACCGTGACCGACGGCGAGACGGGCGAGGTGATTGGCGAGTCGACGGTATCGAGCTTCAACGTGACGGCGTTCGGGGAGATGGACGACATAGCGCGCATGCATGCCGAGGAAATCGCTCGCTTCCTCGCTGGTGAGAAAGGCTAGCCCTGTCCTTCCTGGTGGTCTGCATCATGTCGTGCAGCGAGGCCACGACCGGCGGAGACTAACAATTCAATGACGCGGCGGCCGAGATGCTCGGTCGACGAATTGCCTCTCGCGATTCAAGAAGACCTGGAAAGGACGAAGAACAGATAGGAAGAATAGATCTGTCACCATTTTGATAATATTGATATGAGAATGGCTGGGTGCAGGCCATTTTTGATTAAAACAATCGGGAATGTCCGGACGTCCGGACGTGACCCGGCTATCGGGGGCAATCAATAAACCACAGGGAGGCTTCAATGAACACACGCCATACCTTGCTTGCTACTTTTCTTCTCGCGGGACCAGTCGCCGCGCAGGACGGCGACTTCGAAATCAAGCGTGTATTCGAGTCGTCGGGTTTCAGCACCACGATTGTGATTACCGCGCCGACTGCCTCGACCATCAAGTGCGCTGTGTACGACAAGGATGAGAATCCGCTGCGCGTGGAA
>JAUIEZ010000198.1 GCA_030429665.1 Gammaproteobacteria bacterium
TCGCAATTAACAGTGGAGCTCATCGTAGCGGACCAACCTTGTCTGAAACTCGCGTCGGAACATGCCTGTCCCGCCGGGTCCGACAAGGCCGGCCGGCCGGATCAACTCTCCGTCACCAGGCGATATCCAAGGAAGCGCTTTGAATCGATCGGGTCGCGCCCGAGCGCCGACCGAAGCTTCTTGCGCAGCTTGCTGATGTGGCTTTCGACCACGTTCTCCTCGACATCGGCCTCGAACAGGCCGTAGATCGCCCCGAAGATCTGCGACTTCGTCGCGCGTCTGCCGTCGAGCGAAGCGAGATATTCGAGGATGCGCCGCTCGCGCCGAGGCAGCGGGAACACGTCGCCGCCGACTTCCGGATCCTTGGCGATGCCCGGGAAAAAGGCGAACCAGTTCATTTGCATGGCAACCTGTCCGGACTTGTACGCGTCGAGATTGGCGACCATGTAAGCGTCGGAGTGTCCTGGCGGCGTGCAGCACTGGTACAAGTCCTTGTAGAACGCCAGCGCCTCGGCGGCTGCCGGACTGTTTACGTAGCCGTTCATGTCATAAGGCTTGTCGGGATTCTCGTACTGGAAGCCCCAGGAATACAGCGCGGCAGTCGACCCCATGGTGATGCCTTCCGATCCGCGTTCGGTATAAATGGCGGCCCCGTACACGGTCTTGCCGTCGATCTCGCGGCCTTGAAAGAACTCGGCGACCTCCTTTAGCTCGGTCCAGGTTTTCGGCGGCGCCAGCTCTCGGCCATGCTTCGCCTGGAATTCTTCCTGAAGCTCGGAGCGCGAGAACCAGTCCTTGCGATAGATCCACCCGAGCGCGTCGCCCATGGCGGGCAGTGCCCAGTAGTTGGGCGTGCCCTTGGGCCAGGTCGAGTAGGCATGGACCGTGGCCGGCAGGAAGTCGTCCATGGAAATGCCTTCCTTTTCGAAGAACTCGTTGAGCTTGACGTAATGGCCATTTTCGGCCGATCCGCCGATCCATTGGCTATCACCGATCAACAGGTCGCAGAGCTTGCCGCCCGAGTTGAGCTCATTGAGAAACCGGTCGGCAAAGTTCGTCCATGGCACGAACTCGAACTTCATGCCGATTCCCGTATCGGTGGTGAAGTCCTTGGACAACTCAACCAGAGCGTTCGCAGGATCCCACGCGGCCCAGCACAGGGTCAGCTCATCGTCCTGGGCTTGCGCGGGCATGGACTGGAACATCAGGAAGGCTGCGCCGCCGAGCAGCGCAGTGGCGATGCGTTTGTTCATCTCATCACTCCTAAGTGTAGTAATCGTTGGCGCGCCTGGGGGCGAGCGAGGTTTAGTATAGAAACTAAACTAAACTTGTCAACTAAACTTTTGTGCTGCAATGCAACAATTTCAATCATTTGGAAGAAATCGGCTCGTCGCACAACTAAACTTCGGGGCGAGCGGCGGCGCGGGAGGAACCACTCGCACGACCGTTGAATCGGAGAGTCAGCGCGAGCGCAACGGCAGGATGAATGTCCTGGACCTCCTTGTCCCATGGGCATCTCGAGGCGGATTGTTCTGCGCGAAACCCGGATTGTGCATGGTGCGCGCAACCGCGAATGCGGGGCGATTCATTCGGACGGAATATCCGATAGACGGGGATTGGCAATCGGTTCCGGATCGTTGACGCGGTGTTGCCAAGGCGCGATGCGTCGGGCGAGGTGCGCCGACTGGGGCATCGGTGATCGCGACTGCGAGCAAGTTCGCCAGGGTAGGGGTCCGTGGCTTCAGCGCAAGCAACGAGACCGACTACGCAGTGCGGGTCTTCGGGTTGTTCGACACTCCATCCGACCCGTCCGTGATTCGCGACAACAGCGGAAAGTCGGACGAGGACCGGCGACCGGGCGAGCGGCAGGACCGCGACTATCGTTGGTCGGCGTCAAACTCCGTAGCCAGTATTAAAACCGGGCCAATGTCTCCCTGGTATACGGTCGCCCGTTGACTGACCTCGAACCGGAAGTACATAAGGTCGAGTTCGGTCACCGGGACGCGGCGCGGTACCGGGGTGCCGGTACCGCGCGACGTGACGTTCAATCAGCCCGGTACCCCGACAGCCACGGGTCTGACCGGTGATCCGGAGTGACCGCGCGAGCGCAGTGGCAGGATGATGGTGCAGGACGTCCATACCTTGTCGGCGGCCAGATCGGACAGCCTCGCGTTCTGGATATTGTGAATGCCGGCCTGGGTCAGATTGTGGTGATGGATTACGAACGGCACGCCGCGATCCATTCCCTGGGGTGGCGCGGCTTCGCCTTGAAGTTGTCCCTCGGCGACGGCGTCGGTAAACGGGTTGTCCAGGGCCACGAGAACGACCTTGCGTTCTTCGAGGTACTTCGCGCCGTCCTCGGCAAGGCCCGGGCCCATCATGTAGTAGCGTTTCGCTTCGTCCGGGTCTTTCCAGTTGTCGCCCCAGCCGGTATGGATGTACACCACGTCGCCGGGCAGGATACCGCGCCAGCCGAGGCCTTGTGCTTCGATCATCGCGCCGATGTCTGCCGCGGTGACCAGTTGTCCCGGCAGCAGCGGCTCGCCTTTGCCCAGGTGCGCCTTCGCATCGAGGAGCACGGCGCTCGTGATGATGGGCGGTACGTGCTCGATGCCGAGTTTCAGCAACGGTGATTCGGCGGCGGGTTTCACGTCCGACTGGGTGTATCCGCCATAGTATTTTGCGCTGTCCAATGGCGGCTCGCCTTCGCCATTCCACGGTTCGTCGTAATAGGCGAAATGACCAAGCGCGTCCATCTGCGTGCCCTGGGCGCCGGGCTCACCGCTCTTCACCTGTTCGCCGTTGAAGGCGTGGCGGGTGCCGGGTATCGACGCGGTAGGATTGAACGCATACGCTAGCGGCACGCCGAACGGGGAAAGCGGCATGGTATTGGAACGCTCGTGGGACAACTCGTAAGTCCTGGCGCCGTCGGCGGCGAGGTGATACGCACAGCGGCGCCAGGTGCCGGCGCCAAGGGTGTTCGCCATGCCGAGTTGATCGCCGTCGGGCCACGGACCGGTGGGCACCATGGGTTTCGATTCATCGACGGCGTCCATCTGCGCCTGATCGGCCGCATGGAGCGTAGCGTTCGTGACCGCCAGGGAACAAGCGATTGCCAGGGTAAAGCAGCCGCGACGTGAACGCACGGCAGAGGTCAACGTTCTAGTCATCGTGTCCTCCTTATGGGATCAAATGCGGTTGTTATCGTCGTGCGGCGCCCTCTATCGGGGCGCTTCGTCTATCTTTGCACACTTGGCGTGCAAGGGCGACAACCGGGCGGAACCGCTTCAAGCTTCGCGGTTCCCCCGGCCTGTCATTCTCATGCGCCGCCGCGACGCCAGCCGGTAACCCGGTGAACGGTCCCGTTATTGCACGATATCGGGGCGTCGCGTCGCCACCCGGACTCAGCCGTTGACCAGCCGCCGGTGCATTCGTGAAAAGCGGGCGGTGGCGCTTCGTGCTGACTGCGATAACTTTCGGAATAAGCTCGCGAACAACATCGCCAGGTGCTCGCTACGGAGCTGGTGTGCACGTCGCAGCGCGCGGTTCATTTCATAGGAATCGGGCCAGTGCAGGTCATCGAATTCGTCGTCGTTCATGGAAATCTCCGCTGGGCGTTGTGTTACAGGATGTTGCAGTGCACAATAGCGGACAATGTCACAGTCCACTAGCCCCTTGATGTTCACAAGTGCTGTGAATGGAGGTCATGAGTGATTCGGGAACATTCCGATATTGCCGGACAGATGCTGTTGTTCGCCCACGCCGTGGAGCAGGGAAGCCTGTCGGCCGCCGCCCGCGACCTCGACTTGTCCCCGTCAGCCGTGAGCAAGCAGATCCGGCGCCTGGAAGATCACCTGGGCGTTCGCCTGCTCAACCGCTCCACGCGTCGAATTTCGATGACCGACGAAGGCCGGGCGTTCTACGATCGTTGCAGCCGCGTGGCGAGCGAGGTGGCCGAGGCCGAGTCCATGGTCAGTGCCATGGGCACGCGCGTGCAGGGTACATTGCGCGTGGTGGCGACGGTTGCGTTCGCGAAGGCACAGCTGCTTCCGTTGATCCCGGAGTTCATGAAGTCCTATCCGGACCTGAAGATGGAACTGGAACTGACCGACCGTACCGTCGATTTCGTCGAAGAGAACGTGGACGTCGCGATACGGTTCAGCGAACAACTGAACGATCCCGGGATGGTGGTCAGATCGCTGGGGCCGAACCGGCGCGTGATCTGCGCGGCGCCGTCCTACCTGTCGCTCAATGGCGTCCCGAGTTGTCCCGAGGATCTGCTCGCGCACAACTGCCTGCGTGTGTCCACGGTCCAAAGCTGGAACGACTGGGAATTCGACTGTGGCGACGGGCGGCGCGTTCTCCACGTGGGAGGCCGGTTCGAGGCGAACAGTGCCGACGCCATCTATCACGCAACGCTCGCCGGACTGGGTATTGCTCGCCTGTCCACGTACCTAGTGGCCCGCGATCTGGCAGAGGGCCGTTTGGTCCGTGTCCTGCCGGAATACACCCACGAAAAATCGGAGCTGGTCGCGATCTACCCGCAGCGGCGCAATCTCACGCCACGGGTAAGGGTGTTCGTCGATTTCCTTCTCGCGGCCATGAAACCGGTGGCGCCATGGGAGCGAGACAAGTAGCAATCGGTCGTCAAGGACGGCAGGTCGCGCGCCGCGAATCGCCCTACTTGCCGCCTGGTCGGTCGGGGTTGTTCGCCCGCGCGGGTGCGCTGGCCGTGCCGACGTGGTTTCGCGATCGACACACCACCGAGAGTCCGCCGAGCGCGTGAGCGCTATGGCCTCACGCGGTTCCCGGCGATCGTTCGTACCAGTGTCGGGTTCGCTTTACGATCGCGACGACCGATAGCATCACCGGTACTTCGACGAGTACGCCGACGACGGTGGCCAGGGCGGCGCCGGATTCGAAGCCGAACAGGCTAATGGCCGTGGCGACGGCCAACTCGAAAAAATTGCTTGCGCCGATCAACGCCGACGGCGCGGCGACACAGTGCGCCTCACCGACGAAACGGTTGAGCAGGTAGGCCAAGCCGGAGTTGAAGTAGACCTGGATGAGGATGGGAACGGCGAGCATGGCGATTATGAGCGGCTGTCCGAGTATCTGCTCGCCCTGGAATCCGAAGAGCAGCACGAGCATTGCAAGCAGCGCCACCAGCGAAACCGGCTGCAGTCGATGCAGCACGCGCTCCAGGGCCGCTTGGCCGCCGTTCGCCATGATGCGGCGGCGCCACCACCAGGCGAACGCCACCGGAATGAGTATGTACAAGGCGACCGACAGTATCAGCGTCTTCCAGGGCACGGTGATGGCGGCCAGTCCCAGCAACAGCGCGACGATGGGCGCGAAGGCGAAAATCATGATTGCGTCGTTGAGCGCCACCTGCGTGAGCGTGAAGCGGGGTTCGCCGTCCGACAGGTTGCTCCAGACGAATACCATGGCGGTGCACGGCGCCGCCGCGAGGAGTATGAGTCCGGCGATATAGGCGTCGTGTTGATCGGCAGGCAGGTAGGGTGCGAACACATGCCGTATGAATATCCACCCGAGCAGCGCCATGGAAAACGGCTTGATCGCCCAGTTGATGAACAGCGTGACGCCGATCCCGCGCCAGTGTTCGCCGACCCGGTGCAACGCGGAATAGTCGATCTTGAGCAGCATCGGCACGATCATCAGCCAGATCAGGATCGCCACCGGGAGGTTCACGCTCGCAATCTCCATTTCACCGATGGCGTGAAACAGCCCCGGCATGCCGTGGCCCATGGCGATGCCGACGACGATGCATACGGCGACCCAAAGCGTCAGGTATTTCTCGAACAGGCCGAGCCCGGCGGCGGCCGCGGGCGCCGCCTCGTGCGTTGTACTCATGGATACTCCGTATCGGCTACGCTGGTTGTATTCCACGGATTCCACAGATACTTCGTGCGAAGTTTCCGGTGCACGGGAAAAGTACGTTGAATATCGACTGCGTCATGTCGTGTTTCCTCGAGCAGTCGTCGTGTATGGCGTGAGATCGGTTCGGAAATCAGGCACAACGCGACGTGCCGGGGCGATTCGGCATGGCGGCGAGTGTCTTGCCGTCCGACGCGAACGGTGCCTCCCCGGCAATTCCCTTGACGCACGCCGACAGCATTCGCCAGACCCAATCGGGCAGTGCCGGGTTGAGACGGTAGTGCACCCACAGGCCCTGGCGCCTGTCGACGATGACACCGGCATCGCGCAAGTGGGCGAGATGATGGGAGACATGCGGCTGGCTTGCGTCGAGGGCGTGGGTCAACTCGCACACGCACAGTTCGCCGTGTTGCCAGAGCAGCACGACGCATCGAAGCCTGGTTTCGTGGGACAGGGTCTGGAACAGGTTGGCGGCGGTAACGTGCATGGCGTATATATATAGTTTTCTATATATATAGTCAAATGAATATACGATGACGATTCCGTGACGCGGGCGACGGACTCGGGGCCGGGTGTCAGGAAGAGGGGGATACGCCCCGCGCGGCGTGCCTGGCACGGCGTTGACCCGGCAGCGTGCGCGAATCGAGAAACCTCTTGGATGGCGCGTGCCTGTTCCGCGAGTCGGACATCATGGATATCAAAGCCCCGGGTATCCAGCCACCCGAATCACGGCATCCCCAGGCTACGGTTCGCGAAACCGAGGCCGGCGGGTCACGCGCCGAACGCTTCGCGCACGAGGGTCGGATCCAGGAGGCAGCCGACGCACTCGATATCGGTCGCGAGTCGCTTTGGCGGAAAACGAGGCGATTCGGGATCAAGAAACCTGCCGGCGGAGGCGAAACTCGCGACCCGAATACCGCGGCGCAGCGGCCGGGCCGCCGGTCGGCTCGGCGATTCCCGCGTTGCGAGCGCGAACGAATCAGGTTCGCCCTTCCCGGGCGATATTGCGGTATCGCCGGCGGCGTGGCGGCGATGTCAGAAATGAATGGCGCCGCCGAGAATGTAGCCGTCAGAC
>JAUIEZ010000026.1 GCA_030429665.1 Gammaproteobacteria bacterium
CAGGCCGATACCGCGATTCCCGCACCGGCCCACTAGGCCGATTGGACAACGAATACCTGGAGATCTTTGACAATGGGAATCCAAGAGAAATCCGAAACGAACGTTTTCTGGTTGATCGTGCTGGTGGTGTTGGTGGTCAGCGTGGGCGGGATCGTGCAGATCGTGCCGCTGTTCTACCAGCGATCCACCACCGAGGCCGTGGCGGGGCTGGAGCCCTATACCGCGCTCCAGCTTGCCGGCCGCGACATCTACCAGGCCGAGGGATGCATGGGGTGCCATTCCCAGCATATTCGCCCGTTCCGCGCCGAGACCGAACGCTACGGCCACTACTCGGTGGCGGGCGAGTTCGTGTACGACCATCCTTTCCTGTGGAGTTCGAAACGCACCGGCCCCGACCTGGCCCGCGTGGGCGGCCGCTACAGCGACGAGTGGCACCGGGTGCACCTCATCAACCCGCGCGACGTAGTGCCCGAGTCCATCATGCCGGGATACCCGTGGCTCGAGGACAACCTGCTCGACGGTGAAACGATCACCATGCACATGCGTGCGCTTCGCACCATTGGCGTGCCCTACTCCGAGGAGGACATCGCCGGCGCCGCCGCGGCCGTCGAAGGCAAGACCGAGATGGATGCCGTGATCGCCTACCTGCAGGGACTCGGGGTGCACGTGAAGTTGCGGAGGTAGCGGCGTGACGACGTTCCAGATCGTGTGGACGATCATTTTATTCATCATTTTCGTCGGAATCGTCGCCTGGGCCTTCGGCAGTCGGCAGAAAAAGCGCTTCGAGGAAGCCGCGCGCCTGCCCCTCGACGACGACCGTGAACCGAATTCGAAAACTTATCGGGAGAACGACAATGGCTGATTTTGTTTCGCCGGGGTGGCACTGGTTCATCGCCATCGTCACGGTGATCTCTCTGGCCGCCTGCCTGTGGTTGATCTTCGCCAACCGTGCCGGCAAATCCACCGGCGGCAAGGTTGGCGTGACCGGACACAAGTGGGACGAGGATCTCGAGGAACTCAACAACCCGTTGCCGCGCTGGTGGTTCAACCTGTTCCTGTTGACGGTTTTCTTCGGCTTCGTATACCTGACCCTCTATCCGGGACTGGGTTCGTTCGCCGGCGTCCTCGGGTGGTCCCAGACGGGTCAGTACGAACAGGAGATCGCCGCCGCAAACGCTGCCTACGATCCCCTGTTCGAGCGTTTCGCCGGTTCCGAGATTCCGGCGTTGGCGGACGACGCCGATGCGCTACGCGCGGGAGAGCGGTTGTTCTCCACTTACTGCACCACCTGTCACGGTTCGGATGCGCGCGGTGCGCCGGGATTCCCGAACCTTCGCGACGATGCGTGGCTCTGGGGCGGAGACCCGGAGACGATCAAGCAGACCATTACGAACGGCCGCGCCGGCGCCATGCCCGCCTGGGAGGCGGCGCTCGGCGAAGACGGCGTGCGCAATGTCGCCGCCTACGTGGAAAAGCTCGCCGGCCGCGAAGTCGACGAGGAATGGGCAGCGCTGGGCAAGGAGAAGTTCGACATGATGTGCGTTGCCTGCCACCAGGCCGACGGCACCGGCAATCCCGCGTTGGGCGCGCCCAATCTGACCGACGACGCGTGGCTGTATGGCGCGAGCACGCACACCATCCGCGAGACCATTGCGAGTGGCCGTAACGGTGTCATGCCGCCCCACGGCGAGTTCCTCGGTGAGGCGAAAGTGCACCTGCTGGCTGCCTACGTTTACTCGCTGTCGAAAGACGAGTGACGACACGTTCGGTGAACAACGCGAGATAGAAGACCATGCCGACTCCTCTGACGCAGCGTATCACGGCCGTTCTGTGGCCCTCGTTCCTGATGGCGGGACTCGCCACCGTGGTGTTCTTCGCGGTGTTCGATCCGTACGACCTGGTGGCGCCGACCTGGTTTCCGAACCTGAGCCGGCTGGGAGCCTATTCCATCGGCTTCTTTCTCTTCTGGCTGCTGACCGCTTCGTCATGCCTCCTGACCTGCTACTTCCAGCGGCCCGTCAACCGAGTAAACCGGCTTCCTGGCCGCGACAAGGAGTAAATCGACAAGATGGCCCGGCCTTCCGACGAAACCGCCTCCAGCGATATCGAGACGCAGCTATACGCCAAGCGCCAGAAAATCTACCCCCGGGAGGTGCACGGTCTGTTCGCGTGGCTTCGCACGGCCGCGGTGCTCGCATTGCTGGGTCTTTTCTACATCGTCCCCTGGTTGCGTTGGGACGGGCGCCAGGCCGTGCTGTTCGATCTGCCCGGACGAAAGTTCTACCTGTTCGGATTGACCATCTGGCCCCAGGATTTCATCTATCTGAGCGCGCTGCTCATCATCGCGGCGATGTCGTTGTTCTTCTTCACCGCGTTGGCCGGGCGTCTTTGGTGCGGTTATGCCTGCCCCCAGACGGTATGGACCGAGGTATTCCTGTGGATCGAGCGGAAGATCGAGGGAAGCCGCAGTCAGCAAATGAAGCGCGACAAGGCGCCGCTAAACGCCAGCAAGTTCGCCGTCAAGGCCACGAAGCATGCGGTCTGGATCGTGTTCTCGCTTTGGACCGGATTTACCTTCGTCGGTTTTTTCACCCCCATCCTTGAACTGGGCGCCAAGCTGCTGACGTTTTCGACCGGTCCATGGGAGACGTTCTGGGTGCTGTTTTACGGCTTTGCCACCTATGGCAACGCGGGTTGGTTGCGCGAACAGGTATGCATCTACATGTGTCCCTACGCCCGCTTCCAAAGCGCGATGGTGGACTCCAATACATTGGTCATCTCCTACGACACCGCGCGCGGCGAACCGCGCGGTCCGAGGCGCAGGGGGCTCGATCCGTCGGAGAAGGGGCTGGGGCATTGCATCGATTGCTCGATCTGCGTGCAGGTATGCCCGACCGGCATCGACATCCGTGACGGACTGCAATATCAGTGCATCGGCTGTGCCGCGTGCATTGACGGCTGCGACGACGTCATGCAGAAGATGAACTACCCCAAGGGCCTGATTCGATATACCACCCAGAATGCATTGGCGGGCGGCGAAACGAAGATCCTGCGGCCGCGTGTCATCATCTACGCGGCAATTCTCCTGGTGGCTCTGAGCGCGGTGTTCTACGGCCTTCTTACCCGCGATCCGATCGGACTCGACGTCATCCGCGACCGTAACGCGCTGTATCGGGAAACGTCGGACGGTTGGATTGAGAATGTCTATACTCTCAAGATACTCAACATGGAGGAGATCCCGCGCGTGTTCGATGTCGACATCGCCGGCATAGAGGATGCGCGACTGGTCGAGGACGAGGACGGCGTCGTGGTCGGCGGCGGAGAGGTGGTGAGCTACGTGGTGCGCGTGCAGGTCGACCCCGACGAGATGTCGCGACAGAGCACCGATTTCGAATTTTCAGTCAAGGCGCGCGACGACGATTCCCGCGTGGCGGTCGAATCCGCCCGCTTCGTCGGTCCGCGCTGGATGGGAGAATCCTAGTGAACATGACCTCTACGACGTCCAGGCCCTGGTACCGTGAAGGTATGGTTTGGATGGTGATCGCCATTCCGCTGACGGCCGTGATACTTGGCGTCGCCATGATCAGTATCGCGGTTGCCACGTGGGATGGACTGGTGGTGGACGATTACTACAAGCAAGGCAAGGAAATCAATCGCGTGCTGATACGCGATCGTTTCGCCACCGAGAATGGTCTTTCGGCCGCGCTGACGTACTCGAACGACGACGGACGGGTGACGCTTTCGGTGGACTCGGAGCAACCGGTCGAACAAGTACCCGTAATCACGTTGATGTTTCTGCATCCCACGCGTGGCGGGCTTGATCGAAGCGTGGAACTGGCGCGCGGTCCGGACGGGCGGTACCACGGCGTCATGCCGGCCCTGGTCGAAGGTGATTGGCACATCCAGATCGGTACCGACAAGTGGCGTCTGGGGACCCGCGTGGAGAGCGGCACGAGCGGCTCGTTTGCCGTAGCGTTTCGACCGCTTGGCGAGAACTAGCAATCCAGCGTGACTGAGTCATTCGGTATCGTCGCCGCCCTGCTGGTCGGCTTGCTCGGCTCCGTGCATTGCATCGGTATGTGCGGCGGTATCTCCGGCGTGTTGGCGGCGGGGAACGCCACGGGCAGCGGCGCGCGGCGCATCGGCAATACCCTTTCCTACAATCTCGGACGAATCTTCAGCTACGGCGTCGCCGGTTTCATCGCCGGCCATGCCGGTCGTGCCACCTACGATCTGTTCCCGGTTGCACGCGTTGCCGAGGTGGGACTGTTGCTCTCGGGACTCTTCATGATTGCCATGGGGTTGTATCTTGCCGATTGGTGGCGCGGGATCTCGCGGGTGGAGTCGGCCGGTTCGATCCTCTGGCGACGAATCCAGCCGTATTCCCGGCATTTTCTTCCCGTGAAATCACCTTGGCAGGCTCTTTCGCTGGGCATCTTGTGGGGTTGGCTGCCCTGTGGACTGGTCTATGCCACGCTCGTCTGGGCCCTGTTCGCAGCCGATCCGATGCGTTCCATGTCTATCATGATCGCGTTCGGCATCGGCACACTGCCGATGCTGCTGGCCATGGGCGGCCTCGCCGATCAACTGGCCCGGCTTCGCTCGCGTCCCGTGATTCGTCGAACGGCCGGCATCCTGATTATCGTGTTCGGCGCGGCGACTTTCATGGGATGGGCGCATCCCATGCATCCGCTGGATCACCCGGTAGGCGCGATCTGCACGGTGTAGAAACCGGGCGGGACTCCCCGGCTCGGGTTGACTCCCGTTGCCGGCGTTCGCCTACTGCGTGTTGCGCTTGCGCAGGTTCTCCAGCTTCCTGAGGTTCTGCTTTCTCGCCGCCTGGTAGCGCTTCGCCGCCATTTCCATGAACTTTTCCTGGCTCGACTTCTCGCCTTCCTCGCGCAGGGAACGGTAGGTACAGTCGCTTTGCATCTCCCATGCGCCGTGGCGGTCGTTCATGTAGGTATTGAGGATCATGCGCAGATCCTGCTTGAGGTCCTCCGAGTCAACCGGGGCGAGCACTTCCACGCGGCTTTCCAGGTTGCGCTTCATGAGGTCTGCCGAGCCGATATAGTACTCCTCGTTCGGGCCGCCCCCGTTGCGAAAGTAATATATGCGGCTGTGTTCCAGGAATCGCCCGACGATGCTGACCACGCGAATATTGTCGGAAAGACCCGGAATGCCGACCTTGATGCGGCAGGTATCCCGAATGATGAGGTCGACGGTCACGCCCGCCATGGAGGCGCGGTAGAGCTCCTTGCAGATGTCCGGATCCTCGAGCGCATTGCACTTGAGTTGTATGTGACCCGCCTCGCCGGCCTTGTGCAACTTGACCTCCCGGCGGATCTTGTTGATCAGCAGGCTCTTCATTATCCGCGGCGCGGGAAGGATCTTCTGATAATTGCGATTGGGCGTGTAGCCGGTGGTCAGGAAGTTGAAAAACTCGGTGATGTCGTTGCCGATTTCACGATTGCAGGTGAGAAGACCGAGGTCGCAGTACAGCTGCGCGGTGCCCTCGTGATAGTTGCCGGTACCGATATGCACGTAGCGTCGTATGCCGTTGTAGTCCTGTCGGACTACCAGCACCACCTTGCTGTGTGTTTTCAGTCCCACGACACCGTAGGTGACGTGTACGCCCGCTTCTTCGAGATGGCTTGCCCAGCGGATGTTGGTGGCCTCGTCGAAACGGGCCTTCAACTCGACCGCCACCGCTACCTGTTTGCCGTTGCGCGCGGCCTCTATCAGGCAGTCGACGATCTTGCTCGCCTCGCCGGTGCGGTACAGTGTCATCTTGATGGCGCGTACCTTCGGATCGCGGCTCGCTTCCTCGAGAAAGCGCAGCACCGACGTCGCGAAGGATTCGTAGGGATGTTGCAGCAGTATGTCGCCGTGTTCCCGGATGATGTGAAAAATGCTTCGCGTATCGAGCAGCTTGAAATGGTCGGACGGACGATGGGGCGCGTCGCGCAGCCTCGGGATCAACAGCGAGGAAATCTCGAACAGGTCGCGTTTGGCGATCAGCCCGGTGGTTTCGAACACGTCCTGCGACTCGTTCAGGCCGAGCTCCGCGGAGAGCATACCGCGACGAGTGGGATCCATGTCCTTTTGCACCATGAGCTGAACGATCGGCGCAAATTTACGCTCTCGCAGCTCGGATACGATCATCTCCAGCAGGTCGTTGGCGGCGGCCTCGTTGCGTTCGGTGCTGGCATTGCGGATCACGCGAAACCATTCGCAGTGATCGATGACCATTCCCGGGAACAGCAGGTCCAGGTTGCCGGCCATGATCTGTTCGATGCGCACGAACCGGCGGCTGTCGCCGATGGGGATGAAGCGCTTGGTGCCCGCGCCCACCGGTACCTTGACCCGTGCCAGTGAACTGTACTCGCTGTCCGGGTGGTGCAAGGTCACCAGGAGATTGAGCGAGAGGTTGGAAACGAACGGAAACGGATGCGCGGGATCGACGGCCTGTGGCGTGATTAGCGGGTAGATATTCTCGAGATAGTAGCGGCGCAGCGTCTGCTTGTCGGCGTCGCTCAATGTCTCGTAGTCGCACAATTCCACGCCGTACTTGGGCAGCAGCCTGAGAATCTCGCCAAGGCTCTCCTCGATTTCAATTTCCAGCGAGGTGATGAACTCGCGGCACATTTTGATCTGCTCGCGCGGGCTGCGGCCGTCGACCGTGAGCTCTCGATAGCCGGCGCCGTCCTGTTGCTTCAGTCCGCCGATGCGCTTCATGTAGAACTCGTCGAGATTGGACGAGACGATGGCGATGAACTTCAGCCGCTCGAGCAGCGGCGTGCCGTTGTCACGCGACATGGCGAGCACGCGCTGGTTGAATCGCAGCCAGGTGATTTCCCGGTTCTGGTAGAGAGAGGGCTTGGAAAAGTCCACGTTGCGGCGCCCCGCGCCAGCGGTGGTCTTCGTCGCAGGGCCGGGAGATTGGCCCTTGTCTGGCGGCGAAGCCGCTTGGGATGCGGTTGCGGTCGGATTCTGCGCCATTTTACTGATACCACGGTTCGTCGGGTCGCGGTCCAACCCGGCAGGTTCGGTGTGTGAGCCGCGCGGGAATGCACTTGGCAATCCCCCGCGAATTCCCCGGTTTTATTGTCACACACCTTTGCGCGCCGGGCCATGTTCGCGGCGGACGTGCAATGAAATTGTCATGAACGGCGGTGTTGAACGCGGACGATCCCGTCTGCCGTTCAGGTGGCCTCGACGCCGAGCGCGTAGTTGCGCGCCTCCAGCAGGCGGCCTTCCTCGTGGAGTTGGGCCATCGTCAGCGGGTGCGACTCGAGCCAGGCGCTCGGCATGGACAGTGTGAGCTTCTTGTTCTTCACGGCGAGGCGCATGCCGGGCACCTCCAGCGGCGAACGGTGTCGATTCAGCACGATCGCGAGCCTGAGAAGAATGACCAGGCGCTCGGTGGGCGCCAGGATGTTGTCCGGAATGGACTGGAACACCAGGTCGTTGAGCTTGCGGCGATGACCGCGCACCAAGGTGGCGAGGATCGCGCGCTCCGGCAGGGAAAATCCCGGCAGATCGGTGTTTGCGATGATGTAGGCGCCGTGCTTGTGATATTGGTGGTGCGATATATCCAGGCCGATCTCGTGCAGTTGCGCCGCCCAGCGGAGGAGGGCGCGGCGGCTCGGTTCGCCGAGTTGCCAGTCCTCGGCGACCTGGTCGAGAAACGTTAACGCGGTCTGCTCGACGCGCGCACCGTGCGCGGCATCCACGTGGTAGCGGGCGGCCAGGTCTGCCACGGATTCCTCGCGAACGTCCTGGCGAAGCTGGCGACCGATCAGGTCCTGCACGACCCCTTCGCGAAGCGCCGCGTCGGACACTTCCATCTTGTCGATGCCGAGCTGATTGAAGCAGGCGTTGAGCACGGCCACGCCGCCGGGAAATACCGGCGCGCGACGTTCGCTGAGTCCGGGCAAGTTGCGCGGCGTACACTTGCCGAGCTCGATCATCCGCGCCGTTAGCTTGGCAAGGCCGTCGGCGGTAATCAGGTTCTTGCACCAGCCCGCTTCGCGAACCACCTTGAGTATCGCCTTGACGGTGCCCGAGGAACCGATGGAAACGTCCCACCCGCTTTGCTTGAAATTTTCGACGATAGGCAAGAGCTCGATGCTGGCGGCGACGATCGCGTCGTCCATGCGCTTGGTCGTCACCTGACCGTCGACGAAGAACCTCTCCGACAACGAAACGCAGCCCATGAACAGGCTTTCCATGTGGCGCGGGTGCTCTCCGGCGCCGATGATCAGCTCGGTACTGCCGCCGCCGATGTCGATGACGAGATTGCGGCCTTCGCCCGGCGCACGCGTGCGCGAGACGCCCTGGTAAATGAGCCGCGCCTCCTCCTTGCCGGAGATAATCTCGATGGGATGGTCGAGCACCGACTCCGCGCGTGCCAGGAACTGGCGCGCGTTCTTCGCTTTGCGCAGGGTGTTGGTACCCACTACGCGGATGTTATGGCGCGCTACGTGGCGCAGCCGCTGGCCGATGCGTGCCAGGGCGTCGAGCGCCTGCTGCATCTTCTCGTCGGTGAGGCGGTTATCCTTGTCCAGCCCGGCCGCCAGTCGAATGTACTCGTTAAGCCTGTCGACGACTCTCAGTTGTTCGCCGTCCTCTCGAACGATAATCAGGTGAAAGCTGTTCGATCCCAGGTCGAGAGCGGCCAGTTCCCGCGGCTGCATCCTCGGCGACACTAGCGTCCGACTCCGGGCGTCTGTCGATTGGCGAGCGGATGAACGCGTCGATTCCCGGAAAGTCGGGCCGACGATGCAAGCCGGGCGGGGTGGCCGGACGAAACGATGCCACGCCGTATCGCCACGGACGCGCGATACGCGACGCTACTCCGGGGGTAGGGCACTAGACCTTCGTTCCGCCAGGCTGGCCGACCCGCTCCTTCAACATCGCGAGGTCCAGAATGGTTACGCGACGGCGATTGACCTCGACGATGCCGCTTTCCTGGAACCGGGTGATCAGGCGGGAGACCGTTTCCGCAGCCAGGCCGAGGTAGTTGGCGATGTCGTGGCGCGACATGACGAGGTTGAACTCGTTCCTCGAGAATCCGCGCGAGCCGAGACGGTGGGACAGGCTCAACAGGAACGACGCCAGTCGGCTTTCGGCGGTACGGCGCGCCAGGAGCAGGAGCATGGCCTGCTCCTGGCTGATCTCCCGGCGCATCACCGTGTATACCTCGCGTTGCAAGCCCTCGACTTTTCGTGAGAGCGCCTCGAGGTCGCGCAAGGGCAGTTCGCACACCGTGGAGCGATCGAGGCTTACGACGGTGCAATTGTGTACCGACTCGACACCGTCGAAGCCCACCAGTTCTCCGGGCATGTGAAAGCCGACGATCTGTTCTTCACCGTCCTCGGTCGTAACGACCGACTTGAACGCCCCGGACTTGATGGCGTAGAGCGCCTGGGACGCTTCGCCCGCATGGTACAAGGCGCCGCCCTTGGGTATCGGAGGGCGCGTATCGACAATTTCTTCAAAGCGCGCGAGATCGTCGTCGGAAAGGCTGCGCGGCAGGCATAGCTCCGAAAGCGAACAATTCTTGCAGGACAGCTTGACGCTTTCGATATTGATGAGGTTCATCTCGTTTACCTGCTCTTGGGCCGGAAAGTTCATTAAAACGCCACCGCAGCCACCAATTCCGCCGCCCGCTTCGCCTGGCCGTCAGAAATCCGGCCGACGGCCGAGAGAGTTGATCCAGGTTAAGTACGTGGCAGGGACGAAGACTACCAAACGCCTATTCTCCCTGACAATTCAAGAATATTCATAAGAAAAATCGATAAGCGGATCTAATTTTCGAGGCCGGGGTCGACGATCTGCGGGGATCTTCGGGGAGCGTGAATTTCCACGCGTTTATCCCGCGAGCCGGCGCCCGATACGATGGAAACGTTGGATTTCGCCGTGCCGAAGGCCTTGGCGAGAAACGCGATCAGCTCGGCGTTGGCCCGGCCGTCCGTCGGCGGTGCCTTGATCGACACCAGGATCCTGCCGTCGAGGGTACCCTCGAAGGCGTTGCGCCGGGCGTTCGGTTTTACCCGTAATCGCAGCCGAACCGGCGCCGCTTCCGTCCCGCGTGGACGTTTCGTCACAGCAGCATCATGTAACCGCTGTCGGCGATCGGCGCCACGATCAGCTTGAGCGCCAGGGTCAGCAGGATAATCAGCACGAACGGCGAGAAATCCAGGCCGCCGATCGGCGGCAGCACGCGGCGAATGGGCAATAACAACGGCTCGCTCAGGGAATCGAGGAGTCGCACCAGCGGGTGGTATCCGGGCTGAAACCAGCTCAGGATGGCCCGTGCGATGGTAACCACGATAAATACGTACACCACCGTTTCCAGGATCTCGGCGATTGCCAGCAGGACGGCGGGCCCCGCGCCCACCCTGATTCCGCTGATCGTCGTGATCAGGTAGAGCTTCAGCAGGGCAACGGCCAGGGCGAGGACGACGGAGGCGATATCGATGCCCCAGAATCCCGGAATGAACCGGCGCAGGAAGCGCAGGGGCGGATTGGTCAGTACCACCACGAACTGGGACAACGGGTTGTAAAAATCGGCGCGCATGACCTGGAACAGGAAACGCAGGATCACCACGAGCAGGTAGAAGCCGATGACCACCTCGATGAGAAAGCGGCCGGCATCCGACAGGTAGGTTTGGCCCATTTTGCGTTCCTTAAGACGGTTTCGAGAGTTCTCTGGATCGCCCTTCGGCCGCCCCGATGGCGTCGTCGAGCGCGCGTTCGAGGCCGGCCGCCTTCAAGGCGTTCACGCCCTGCTCGGTGGTGCCGCCGGGCGAGGTGACGTTGAGGCGCAGCCGCTCGAGACTGTCTTCGCTGGCCATCGCCAGGGTCGCCGCGCCCAAGGCCGTCTGGGTGCAAAGCAGTCGCGCCGTTTCGCCGTCGAGTCCTCGCCGTTCGGCGGCGCGGCACAGGGCGTCCATGATTAGGAAGAAGTAGGCCGGTCCGCTGCCCGACAGCGCGGTGACCACGTCGATCAGCGACTCTTTTTCGAGCCAGGTGGTGATTCCCACCGCGGCGAGTATTTCCTCGGCCCTCGCTCGCTGGGCGGGCGTGGCGGTGTCGTTCGCAACCAGCGCGGTCGCGCCGCGTCCCACCAGTGCCGGCGTATTGGGCATGGCGCGCACGATCGGGCAGCCGCCGCCGGAGAAGCGATCGAGGCTGTCGAGAGTGATCCCGGCGGCCACCGATACGAGCAGCGGGCGCCGAGCGGCAAGTTCGTCGGAAACGGGTTCCAGGGCGCCGGCCATCACCTGTGGCTTGACGGCGATGACGACGGTTTCGCAGTTCGCGGCCACGTCCCGGTTGTCGGCTGTCACGATCACGCCGTGCCGTGCCGCGATCGTCCCGCGCCGGTCGTCGTTCGGTTCGGAAACGAGTACGGTGACCGGGTCGCGTCCGGCGGCGACGAGACCGCCGAACAGGGCCTCGGCCATGTTGCCGCCGCCGATGAAGCCGATCTCGCATTGTTCGAATGACATGATTTGCGTTCGTTCGCTGTCAGGTGGATTCAGTACTGGCGTGGCCCGAACAGGGCGGTACCGACGCGCACGTGGGTCGCTCCTTCGGCGATCGCCGCTTCCAGGTCCGCGCTCATGCCCATGGAAAGGCAGTCCATGGCGTCGCCCGGCGAGCGCACCGATTCCAGCAGGCGGCGCAGCTGAGCGAACGGGCGCCGCTGGGCGTCTTGCCCGGATACCGGTGCGGGGATGGTCATCAGGCCGCGAAGCACCAGGGCAGGCAGCGCGGCGACCTCCTCGACCAGGTCCGGCAATTCGTGGGCGAGGACGCCCGACTTTCCGGCCTCCTCGTCCACGTTCACCTGGATCAACACGTTGAGCGAGCGCCCGAGGCGAGCGGCCGCGGCATCCAGCCGCCTCGCGATCTTGGCACGATCGACGGTGTGCACCCAATCGAAGTGTTTTGCCACATCGGCGCACTTGTTCGATTGTATATGCCCGATAAAGTGCCAGGTAAGCCCCGGGGCGTCGAGGGAGGCAATTTTCTCCGTCGCCTCCTGGACGTAATTCTCGCCGAAGTCGACCAGGCCGGCGTCGGCGAGCGCGGCAATTACCGCCGCCGGCTTGGTCTTGCCCACCGCGATCAGCTTGACGTCATCGGGATTGCGCCCGGCCTGCCGGCAGGCCGCCTCGATACGCGATCGAACGGTCGCGAGTCGTTCCGTTGCAGTTGACGATTCTCGTTGCTGTGACATGGGTGATTCACCGGGCATGGTTCGGTTCCCGCGCCTTATATTCGCGGCGCCGGGAGTCGGGACATTTGTATTATACTTTTGTCGCATCGACACGGGCCCGATGTCCACGAGCGTGCGGCAGTCCGTGTTCGGCGGCGAGAAAACCGCCTGCCACAACAACGATCACGAATCGATCCAATCGACCACGGGGCCGCTGCATGGACCTATCCGAAGTACTCGCCTTTGCTGCCAAGAACAAGGCTTCCGACCTGCACCTGTCGTCGGGGCTGCCGCCGATGATCAGGATCGACGGCGATATCAAGCGCATCAACGTAGATCCGCTGGACAGTCATACCGTCCACAGCATGATCTACGACATCATGAACGACAAGCAGCGCAAGGACTACGAGGAGTTCCTGGAAACCGACTTTTCCTTCGACCTGCCCGGAATCGCCCGTTTTCGCGTCAACGCGTTCAACCAGTCCCGGGGGCCTGCGGCGGTCTTTCGAACGATACCGAACAAGATCATCACCCTCACCGATCTCGGCGCGCCGTCGATCCTGGCGCAGCTCGCGCTAAAGCCGCGCGGACTGATTCTGGTCACCGGGGCCACCGGCTCGGGCAAGTCGACCACGCTGGCGGCCATGGTGGACCACATCAACGAGAGTCACCGCGCCCACATACTGACCATCGAGGATCCGATCGAGTTCCTGCACGTATCGAAGAATTGCGTTATCAACCAGCGCGAGTTGGGTCCGCACACTCACAGTTTCGCCAATGCGCTGCGGTCCGCCCTTCGCGAGGACCCCGACGTGATCCTGGTGGGCGAGCTGCGCGACCAGGAGACCATTCGCCTCGCATTGACCGCGTCGGAGACCGGCCACCTCGTATTCGGTACGCTGCACACGGCGTCCGCCGCCAAGACCGTCGACCGAATCATCGACGTCTTTCCGGCCGGCGAGAAGGAGATGGTGCGCACCATGCTCGCCGAGTCGTTGCAGGCGGTAATCTCGCAGACGCTGCTCAAGCGGATTTCGGGCGGCCGAATCGCCGCCTGGGAAATCATGATCGGCGTGCCGGCCATCCGCAACCTGATTCGCGAGAATAAGGTGCCGCAGATGTACTCGGTCATGCAGACCGGGCAGGAGTTCCACATGCAGACCATGGATCAGAGCCTGATCGACCTGGTGCAAAGGCGCCTGGTGAGCGCGGAGAACGCCAAGGTGTTGGCACTGGACAAGAAAAAGTTCTGACGCCGACCCATTCCCGTCCGCCTTGCAGGGCCGGCCGCGTCGGGCTGCGGGACGGGAGGAAGCAGTGCACATTGCCGCTACGGGCGGCACGGAGTTGATCGTATGCAAATGACCGACCTGCTGCAGCTCATGCTCAAGCAGAACGCCTCGGACTTGTTTATCACGACCGGCGCGCCGCCCAGCCTGAAAATCGACGGACGAGTCATTCCGGTTAAAACCGGCGCGTTGTCCGCGGAGGATACCCGCGACCTCTCCTACTCGATCATGAACGACTACCAGCGCAAGGAGTTCGAGCGCACCCACGAATGCAACTTTGCCATCAGCCCCTCGGAACTCGGGCGCTTTCGCGTCAACGTTTTCATCCAGCAAGGCCTGGTCGGCATGGTCCTGCGGACCATCAAGACCCATATTCCCACCTTCGACGAACTGCACCTGCCGCAGACCCTCGGCGAGCTGGCGCTGAAGAAGATGGGCCTGGTGCTGTTCGTCGGTGGGACCGGCACCGGCAAGTCGTCCTCCCAGGCGGCGTTGGTCGGTTACCGGAACAAGCACACGAAGGGGCATATCGTCACCATCGAAGACCCCATCGAGTTCGTTCACAAGCACGACAACTGCATCATCACGCAGCGCGAAGTGGGCATCGACACCGAATCGTTCGAGATCGCGCTGCAAAACGCCATGCGCCAGGCGCCGGACCTGATCCAGATCGGTGAGATCCGCAAGCGCGAGACCATGGACAACGCCATCGTGTTCGCCGAGACGGGCCACCTGTGCCTGGCGACGCTGCACGCCAACAACTCCTACCAGGCGCTTGACCGCATCATCAATTTCTTCCCGCACGACCGGCGCGACCAGCTGCTGATGGACCTGTCGCTCAACCTGGCCGCCATCATTTCCCAGCGCCTGATTCCGCGAAAGGACAAGGCCGGCCGCGTACCGGCGCTCGAGATCATGCTCAACACGCCGCTGATGGCGGACCTCATCCTGCGCGGCGAGCTACAAAAGCTGCACGATCTCATCGAGCGTTCCACGGACCTGGGCATGGTGACCATGGACCAGTCGCTGTTCAAGCTCTACAAGGAGGAATTGATTACCTACGAGGATGCGCTGCGCAATGCGGAATCGGTGAACAACCTGAGGTTGCGCATCAAGCTGGACGGCGGCGACGAGGCCCGGGAGAAGATGGGCCGCAGCCTGGACGGGATGGCGTTCTAGGCGCCGTCGCGAAAAACGAACCGCCCCGCCACCAGGGTCGCCTTCACCCGGGCGTGCAGCTCGGTATCCTTGAAAGGCGTATTCGTCCCGCGACTGGTGAGACCGGTATCGCGCAGGGTCCACGGTGAATCGGGGTCGAAGACGCACAGGTCCGCCACCGATCCCGTGGAAATGCTGCCGCGGTCGATGCCGAGAATGCGCGCGGGGTTCACGGTAAGCGCCGCCAGCGCCGTGCGTAGTTCGAGCACGCCGTCGCGCACCAGGTTGAGAGCCAGTGCGAGCAGCGTCTCGATGCCGGCTATACCGCTGGCTGCCTCGCTGAACGGTGCCAGCTTGGCATCCTTGCCGTGCGCCTGGTGATCCGAACAGATCGTTGCCACCACGCCCTCGGCCACCGCGCGCCGCAGGGCGTCGCGGTCGGCCATGCCGCGCAGCGGCGGCATCACCTTGCAGTAGGTATTGAACACCCCGACGTCCGATTCACACAGGTGCAGGTGATGGACGGTGACCCCGGCACTGACCGGCAACCCCCGGCGCCGGGCGTCGGCCACCATGGCGACCGCCCGTGCGCTCGACAGGCAGCCGAAATGCGCACGGATGCCGGTGGTTTCGATCAGGGCGAGGTCGCGCGCCACGCCGACCGTTTCGGCCGCCTCGGGAATCACCGGCAGGCCGAGGCGCGTGGCGATCTCCCCTTCGTGAATACAGCCGTTGCCGACCAGCCAGGGGTCCTGGGCATTGAGCAACACGGTCAGGTCGAAGGTGCTCGCGTACTGCAGCGCGCGGCGCATCACGAGCGTGTTCTCGATGGCGCGGTCGCCGTTGCTGAGCACGGTGCAGCCGGCCTGGTGCAGCGAGCCCATGTCCGTGAGCCGCTCGCCCTCGAGGGCGACGGTCAGCGCGCCGATCGGAAAAACCCGCGCCAGTCCCGAGGCGTCGACGCGCTGTCGGATCATGTGCGCCATGGCCGGGGTGTCGATCGGCGGGTAGGTGTCCGGCGGTACGCACACGGTGGTAACGCCGCCGCGGACCGCCGCGGCGAGCTCGGCCTCCATGCTGCCGGTGTGGTCTTCGCCAGGCTCGCGCAGGCGCGCCTGCATGTCGATCAGCCCCGGCGCGACCACCAGCCCGGAGGCATCGAACGTCTCGTCTGCCGTGAAGCCGTCCGGCGCCACGCCGATGGCGGCGACGTGCTGGTCGCGGATATGCAGGTCGGCAACCGTGTCGAGTCCGCTGGCCGGGTCGATTACCCGCCCGCCGTGCAGGGTAACATTCATTCGCGGCCGTCCCGCCCGGCGTCGCCGAGCAACTTGGCCATGATCGCCATGCGAACGGCGATGCCGTTGGTCACCTGGGTGAGAATCACCGATTGCGGCCCGTCAGCCACCGAAGACGCGATCTCCAGGCCCCGGTTCATGGGGCCGGGATGCATGACGATGGCGTCGGGCTTGGCCCGCTTGAGTCGCCGCTCGGTGAGTCCGTAGTAGCGGAAGTACTCCTCCGGCCCCGGCAGGAGCTGGCCGTCCATTCGCTCCATCTGCAGTCGCAGCATGATCAGCACGTCGGCGCCCTCCACCCCTTCGTCCATGTTGTAGAAGGTTTTCACCCCCAGCTTCTCGATTTCCGTCGGTAGCAGTGTCGCCGGTCCGATGACGCGCAGGTCGCTGACACCGAGCTGGCGCAGGGCGTGGATCTGCGAGCGCGCTACCCGCGAGTGCAGGACATCGCCGGTGATTGCCACGGTAAGGGGCTCGAAGACGCCCTTTTGCTGGCGGATCGTGAACATGTCCAGCATGGCCTGCGTCGGATGGGCGTGGCGACCGTCGCCGGCATTGATGATGCTGACACCGCGAGGCGCGTGCCGGGCGATCAGGTGGGCGGTGCCGGAGGCCTTGTCACGCACCACGAACATGTCGGTATGCATCGCCTCCAGCGTCTGCACCGTGTCGAGCACCGACTCGCCCTTGGTCGTCGACAGGCGAGTGGCATTCATGTTGATGACGTCGGCGGAGAGGCGCTTCGCGGCGATCTCGAACGTGGTCCGGGTGCGCGTCGACGCCTCGAAGAACAGGTTGACCACCGTCTTGCCGTGCAACAGCGGCACCTTCTTGATGCGTCGTTCGCCGACGCTGATGAACGAGGCGGCCACGTCGAGGATCTCGCTGAGCATTTCCCGGCCCAACCCCTCCGTGGTCAGGAAATGGCGCAGGCGACCGTGCTCGTCGTACTGGACCGATGCTTCGGGCGTCACGAGCAGGCACCCCGCGCACGGTCGATGCGAAGATGCAGCACGTCCGGACCACACAGCGTGACGCGTTGGGAGGCGTCCAGGTCCAGGTGCAGGCCGCACACGTCGGCCTGGATCGGCAGTTCGCGAAGTCCGCGGTCCACCAGCACCGCGAGCAATACGGTCTTCGGCCGGCCATAGGAGAAAATCTCGTTGAGCGCGGCGCGAATGGTGCGGCCCGTATACAGCACGTCGTCCACCAGGACGACATGGCGATTTTCCACGTCCTCGGGGAGGCGGGACGGATTCACCTGGGGATGCAGGCCCACCGTGGAAAAGTCGTCCCGGTAGAAGGTGATGTCCAGGGTGCCGAGTTGCGATTGCAGGCCCAGCATTCGGTGCAGCCGCTCGGCCAACCAGGCGCCGCCGGTATGGATGCCCACCATTACCGGGTCGTCCCGCATGGCCGTGCGAAGTTGAGCGGCCATGGATTCGAGCAGGCCGTCAACGTCCGGGAGCGCTTGACTCAAGATGGCTTCTCAGTATGAGTTCCGCTGCCAGCAGGTCGCGTCCGGCGCGCTTGCGCCGGGAAAATTTCCGGCCCGGCGCAAGCGTTTCGGTGAGTTGGACCTGGGCAGCGGCGCTGGTGAGATATTCGTTCACGAAGTATACCGGCAATGCGAAGCGCTTGCCGAGGGATTCGCCGAACCGCCGCGCGGCGCGGCTTGCGGTCGTCTCTTCGCCGTCGGCGTTCAGCGGCAGGCCCACCACCAGCCTTGCCGGACGCCATTCGCGCACCAGGTCGTCGATACGGCCCCAGTGCGCGTCGCCGGCGACCTCGACGCTGGCGATGCCCGACACGGTGCCGGTCAAGGACTGGCCAACGGCGACGCCGATCCTGCGCGTCCCGAAGTCGAACGCCATGCAGGTGCCGGCAAGCGTTTCAGGCATGCCCGGCGTCGGTCGATAATGTCATCAGGTCGATGCCGAGCTGGGCTGCCGCCAGCGTCCAGCGCTGCTCGATCGGCGTTTCGAAAATGATCGCGGGGTCGGCCGGCGCGCACAGCCATGCGTTCTCCTGCAGTTCGTGCTCCAGCTGACCCGACGCCCAGCCCGCGTAACCCAGCAGCATCAGGCTGCGTGAAGGGCCGGTGCCCTCGGAAAGCGCGTGCATGATGTCGAGAGAGGTGGTCAGGCCCAGGTTTTCGCCCACGCGCATGGTTGACTGCCACTGGTTGCTGTAGTCGTGCAACACCATGCCCAGTTCGGGGTGCACCGGACCGCCGGCGAATACCGGCGCACCGGCCCGCGCCGCGGCCACCTCGATCTCGAGGTGCTCGAGAACGTCGGACAGGGAGAAGTCCTCTATGCGCCGATTGATGATCACCCCGAGCGAGCCGTTCTCATCGTGCTGGCACAGCAGCGTCACGGTGCGCTCGAAGTTCGGGTCGCGCATGGTCGGCATGGCGATCAGCAGATGATTGGCGAGAGACTGGTAGTCCATGTCGTCAGTTGCGTATCAGTGTGCTGTTGTGCAGGAACTGCCAGGTTCGCGTAATGTGGATCAAGTCGGCCTCTTTCCGGATTTCCTCCGGGAACGGATTGAACGGCGCTGCCATCATGACGATGCGCGTCGCCGCGTCGTCCAGCATTTTCTGGCCCGAAGAACGGATCACGTCGACGCCGGCGATCGTGCCGTCGGCGCGAATCGCCACGTCCAGCACCAGGTTGCCGCTGAGGCGGCGTTCCCGGGCTTCCTCGGGATAATTCGCGTTGCCGACCTGTTCGACCTTGGCCCGCCACGCCTCCATGTACGAGGCGTACTTGTGTTCGCGGGTACGCGAACTGATGAACTTCTGACGTGGGACGCGCTCACCGGCGGCCAACTCGGGGGCGAACTCGGCCGCCAGGGGAGAGCGTACCATGGCCTCGGCGCCGGCCTGTTCCTGGGCGTCCTCGGCCGGCGCGTCGGGCGATTGCTCGGCCTGCATCGCGAGGAGAATCGACTCGGGCAGATCGACGTAGAAGAAACTGTCGTCGACGCCGCTCTCGTTTCGTTCGGTCGTGGCGCGGGCGATTTGCTCGGCCTGCGTGAACGGGTCGTCAATCAGCGGGAGGGGACTTCGCAGCGGTTCCGCCTCCTCGCCGAGGCCGCCGCCTTCCTGGGACACGGCCGCGAACGTCTCGGCGTCGTCCACCGCCTCGCTGGTCGCGGCGCGCGCCAGCGCGGTTTCGATGCTGGGCAATTCCCGCCGTTCGGTGTCCCCGATACCGACCGTGAAACCCACGCCCATGATGACGACCACGTGAACGAGCGCCGAGCCGAACAGCGTGAAGCCCGCCTTGTCTCGCGGCGAGAGACTGGATGGCTCGAAGATCAGTTGCATGCTCGGTGGATCGGCGGCTCGATTGAAGGACAACTCTCAGGTCGGCGACGCGATTTCGTGGACGAATCGACTATCCCGAGTTTATCAAATCCACCCGGTGGCCCGCGTCGGCGCGTGGCACCGATCGCGCGATCGTCGAACGTGGAACGCGGCAACGCCATTGATCGGCGGCGATGGTGTACACTCGCATCGCCGTCGCCGGATATCGCGCCCGGCGGTGAAGAATCGGTCGGCTTCCAGCGTTCGCCAAGATTGCGGTAAACCCGTAATCGAAATAAAATCCAATATTTACAGGATTTCACTCAAGTCGGGCATCAAGGCGCGACGGAGTCGTGGCGATGAGGAAGATCATGGTAGTCGATGACAGCAGCACGGTGCTACGCGCCGCCGAGGCGGCGTTGCGCGACTCGGGATACGAGGTGCTGACCGCGCGCGACGGCTTTTCGGCAATGTCGGCGATCGCGGACCATCAGCCCGAGCTGATCTTCATCGACATCGTCATGCCCAGGCTCGACGGCTACCAGGCCTGTGCGCTCGTCAAGCGCAACCGGCGGTTCCGGCACACGCCGGTGGTCATGCTGTCGAGCAAGGACGGCTTGTTTGACCGTGCCAGGGGGCGTATTGTTGGCGCCGAGGCGCATATCAACAAACCGTTCAGCAAGGCCGACCTGCTCGAGGCAGTGCGTCGCTACCTGGGGCCGCCGGACGTATCGGACGAGGACAGCTTCTCCGGCGACGACGATGCGTTGCCCGAGACAAGTGGCTTCGAGCTCGAATTGGGGGACTCTGTCCAGGGACGATGAAATGGGAGAAGCCCGGGGAAAGGACGTCCTGAAAAATGTCGCAGCAATGACGCCTTGATGGGAAACGACGAACGATGGCTATCGAAACCGTGCTCGTGATCGACGATTCACCTACGGACCAGCACGTAATCAGCGGCTACCTGAAAAACAACGGTATTACCGTTCTCACTGCCAACGATGGAGAACGGGGCATCGACCTCGCCCGTGACCGGCGCCCGGACCTGATCCTGATGGACGTGGTGATGCCCGGCATGAACGGCTTCCAGGCGACTCGCCGTCTCAATCGCGATCCCGCCACGAGCACGATTCCCGTCATCATCGTCTCCTCGAAAGGCGAGGTCACCGACAAGGTATGGGGCATGCGGCAAGGCGCGGTGGGCTACCTGACCAAGCCCGTCAGCGAAAACGACCTGATGAAAACGATTCGAGGCCTGTAACGTGTCGGAACCGCGATTCAGCGCGCTCGAGCAGACCAAGCGTCTCCTGGAGGCGCAGCGACAGGAAGCCGAGACCGAGGAAGATGTCTGGCGAGCGCTGTCCATCGAGGCGCGGGCGCTGCCGGTCGTGCTCCCGATCAGCGACGTCGCGGAACTGGCGGTCTGCGAAAACATTACCCCGGTCCCGTTGACGCAGCCATGGGTGCGCGGTCTGACCAACGTGCGTGGACAACTCTACACGGTGGTCGACCTGTCGGTGTTTCTCGGCGGTCCCGAGACACGGCTCAGCCGCGACGCGCGCATCGTCATGCTCGGTGATACGTCGCTCGGCGTGTGCCTCCTGGTTACCAACGTGCTGGGGTTGAAGGTTTTCCGCGATACGCCGGAGAACGCCATGCCGGACGATGTCCCGGGCGACATCCGTAAGTTCTTCAGGGGCGGCGTAGAGCACGAGGGGCGCCATTGGGCGATCCTCGACGTTGGTGTCCTGTCCGGCGACGAACGGTTTCTCAAGCCGAGCCGGGTGAGCGGTTCCGTCGCTGCGGGACGCGCAGTTTCCGGGGAGGCCGACTGATTCGTGTGATTCATGCAAGTGGCGTGGCCTGGGGGGCCAGATCGACGCCGCGGAGGAACCGGGCAGGCGTCGGGACGGCAGTTTGACCCGGCTGGCCGGGGAGCGGGTGCGATGCAACGCTTCGAACCGGCGACCGATTGCCGCGGTGCCGGGTCGGCAATTTCGGCGAACGACACGAGAATAAAACGGGAAACAACAGCAAGGCTGGGTTGAGAATATGGCAACGACGACGCGATACGAGCCGCTCGAACTGGACGGCACCGACAGTCAGCAGCGGTTCGATGAGCTCGGTGGCGGAGGAGACACCGTGCAACGGCGCGCGGCGCAGGTCGAGCGCGCGGCCGCGTCGGCGACGGAAACGGTACGCAAGAGCGGCGCCGGCGCCTCGCGCCTGTGGGTTTTGTCGCTCGTGCTCGTGCTGGTCGTCGCGCTGGCGGTGCTCGTCGGTTCACTGGTGCTGCAAGCGCGACGAAGCGAAATTCAGACCAACCAGGTGGAAGTCGCCTCGCGCCTCCTGATGCTCTCGCAGCGACTGTCTCGCCAGGGACGCGAGGCGATGCTCGGCGATGCCCAGGCCTTTGCGGGTCTGGAGGACTCCCGGGCCGCCATCAACGGCATCATCGGCGCGCTTGACCTGGGCGACCCGACCATCGACGTCGAGCCGCTTGCGACCGGATCGCGCCCGTTGCTGCAGGCGTTGACCGAATCGTGGAGCCCGATGCGGGCGAATGCCGATACGATTATCAGCAACCGCGAGGCGGTGTTGTCGATTCGCCGCGCCCGCGACCAGGTCAACGACCTCGTGCCGCTGTTGCTCGCGCAGTCGGACGAAGTGGTCGAGTCCATGGTGCTGGAGCAGGCCGACGCCTCGCTGATCAACCTGGCCGGACGACAGCGAACCCTGACGCAGCGAATTCGCGCCTCGGTTAACGAGTTCGCCCTCGGCGAGGAGGGTGCCGAGGTCGCCGCCACGCAGTTCGGGCGCGATCTGCGCCTCTACGGGCGTACGGTGCGGCTGCTCGAGGGACGCGTCTCGGCGCCGGTACGCGCCAAGCTGGACACGCTGAAGGCAACCTACCAGGAGCTGGGCTCATCGGTGGAGGCGATCCTGTCCGGCGTCGCCGAATTCTTCTCCGCCCAGGTCGCGGCGCGCGGTATCAGTGCCGAGGCCGATCGCTTCCTCGACGTGACCCAGCAGCTGGTGCGGTCGATCGGCGAGGAAACACCGCTGCCGGTGGTGCAGGAGTACGTGCCCGAAGGCGTCGATGCCAACCTCGCGTTGCGTTGGCTGCCGTGGGTTTCCGGCGTGGTCGCCGCGATTTTGCTGATTGCCCTCGTGCGTACCTTTCTCGGGCGCGCGCGTACCGAGGCGCGCGTAAGCACCGAAGCCAACCAGCGTACCCAGGACGCGGTCATGAAACTCCTCGATGAGATGAGCGAACTGGCCGATGGGGACCTCACCATCCAGGCCGAGGTTACCGACCAGGTAACCGGTGCGATCGCCGACTCGGTGAACTTCGCCGTCGAGGAAATGCGCAACCTGGTGCTGCGAATAAAGGAAGCGGCCGGCGCGGTGACGGCAGAGACCCGAGGCTCGCGGGAGACCGCCGAGAGCCTTGCCGAATCGGCGGATCGGCAACTCCAGGCGATCAATACCGCCACGAGCGAGATACAGCTCATGGCGCGGGCCATGGCCGAGTTGTCCAACGACGCGAACAAGTTCAAGGACGTGGCGCAAAGCTCGCGCGAGGTGGCGCGACGGGGCGCCGGCTCCGTGCGTCAGACCATTCAGGGCATGAACGACATGCGCCAGCAGATTCAGGAGACCGCCAAGCGTATCAAGCGCCTCGGCGAGAGTTCGCAGCAGATCAACGATATCGTGTCGCTGATTACCGATATTGCCGAGCAGACGAACGTACTGTCACTGAACGCGTCGATACAGGCCGCCATGGCCGGTGAAGCGGGCCGCGGCTTTGCCGTGGTCGCCGACGAGGTACAGCGCCTGGCCGACCGTTCCGGACAGGCGTCGCGCCAGATCAACGAGTTGGTAAACAACATTCAGCGGGATACCAACGACGCGGTGACTTCGATGGAGCAGGCAACCCGCGAGGTGGTCGAGGGTACCAACCTCGCCGACGCGGCGGGTCGGGCGCTGACCGAGATCGAGCAGGAATCCGAGCAATTGACACAGTTGATCCAGGAAACCGCCGAGCAGACGCTGAAGCACTCGAAGGCGGCACAGGAGATATCGTCGAGAATGACCGCTATCCGTACCACCACCGGCGAAGCGGTTACGGGCGTGCGCAATACCGCGCAGTCGATCAGCAACCTTGACCGCGTCGCCCGCGAACTCGAGGAATCGGTAGCCGGATTCAAGGTATGACAGGTACCCTTCCAGGAAACGGGCATCCGCCCGGGCACGTAGCAGACCATTGGCTCGGCAATGAGTACACTTCCCACCATTGACGCCGGCACCCTGGGATGGGTGAAGTCCGAGATCGAGGATACCTCCGCCCAGGCCAGGGCGCTGCTCGAGAAGTTCGAAGCCGACGCGTCCGATCCCTCGACGTTGCGACTTTGCGCCACCCACTTGCACCAGGTGTACGGTACCCTGACGATGGTGGAGCTCGACGGCGCCGCGCAACTGGTGCAGGAGTGCGAGCGGTTGGCGCAGGCGCTCGCCGACGGCGGACTCGAGTGGCGCGCCGATGCCGGCGGGGCTCTCAAGCGAGCCATCGACGATCTGTCCAGTTACCTGGAAGGATTGCAGTCGACCCCGGTGCCGTCGCCGCTGCAACTGGTCGGTTCCATCAATCGGATCCGCGATGTTCGCGGCGAGGCGCCGGTTTCCGAACTGGAATTGTTCTCGCCTGACCTGTCGGCGCGTCCCCCCGAGGCAACCGCCCAGTCCCGCATCACGGCGGCGCTGTTTATCAAGCTCGCCGACGATCTGAGAATACGTTTCGAACGCGCGTTGCTGAGCGCTTTGCGCGATCCAACCGATCCTGCGCCGTTCAAGGAATTCTCGAGAGTGTTCCGGAACCTCGTGTCAATCGACCGCCGCGGCTCTCTTCGACAGTTATGGTGGATCGGCGCGGGGCTCAGCGAGGCGCTGCTGGACGGGAGCGTGGCCCTGGACGACGATGTTCGTCCCGTACTGGCGCGAATCAACGAGCAATTGAAGCGGCTCAAGGACAAGAACCAGGGCGCAGGGCGCCGCGCGCCGCCGGACGAATTGATAAAACGCGCACTGTTGATTCTCGCCCATTGTGATAGCGACGATTCAACGATAAAGAGCATTCGCGAGGCGTTCTCCCTGGACGAATGGGTCGCCGGGGGCAACGGGCTCGCGCTGCCGGACATCGAGACGCTCGGCGCCGCGCTCGCTCGATTCTCGAAGGAGGCGGAGGCCGACCTGGAACTCGCGCAGAACCTGCTTGCCCGCTATTTCTCGCCCCAGGGCGGGCAGTCGGAGACGCTGGACAAACTGTCGGCCTGTCTCGCGTCGCTCAAGGCGACGGCGGAGCGCAACGAGATCGACGTCTTTTCCCGGTTGATCGACGCGCTTGCCAGCGTCGTGGAGTCGATCAAGGACGGCTCGACCAGCAACACCGAGCGAGCCTCGCTGCAAATGGCAGGCGCGCTGCTGTTCATCCAGGACAGTGGCGGCGACGTTCGACCGGGGCCGGAATGGAAGGCCCAGGCCGAGTCAACTATCTCCGCTCTCGACGCGGAAGCCGACGCGGGAACTGCCGACGAAGCGCCGCCGGCCCAGGCCAGCCCAGGAAGCGCGGTCCCCGGTGACCACGCGACCCGTGCCGCAGCCAGCGAGGTGCGTGGCGAACTGCAATACGTCGAACATGCGTTGGAGCAGGTCGCCGGAAACGAGGCGCCGGTGAGTCGCCTGCGAAGCGTGGAACCACATCTCAAGCGCGTCGAGGGGACGCTGGAGATCCTTGAACAGGGCGACGCCGCCGCGTTGACCGAGAAGTTGCGCGCCGCCATTCGGACCGTGGTCGAGGGCGATGCCGCCAGTCCGCGTCGACTCGATACCCTTGCCATGGCCGTGGGAACGCTCGGCGTTTGTGCCGACGAACTAAGCGCCGGTAACTCGCTGGCGCGCATGACGTCGACGATCGAACGTGCCATGGTCGAGCTCGACCACGCCGTGGCCGGGGATGACTCGGCGTCGCGGCCGGTTCATCTGGAACTGGTGCACAGCATCGAATCCGCACCCGATCCGGATGATGGCGAGGAAGGCGCGAACTTGCCGCCGCGCGAATCCGATGACGGTGCGCTGGCGCTGGACGAATCGTTCGAATCCCTCGAACTCGAGTTCGACGATGGCATTGGCGACAGCGCGACCGACCGTCAGGGTCACTCCGCACCGCCGGTTGCCCACGTCGACGAGGCGGCCTCCGTCCAGGACGAGTTGGTCGGAATCTTCTTCGAGGAGGCGGACGAGATCGAGTCATCGATCGAGCAGGGCAAGGCCGCGTGGCGCCTCGACCCGGGCAACGAGGAAACCCTTGGAGACTTGCGTCGCTGCTTCCACACCCTGAAAGGTTCGGGGCGCTTTGCCGGCACGGCCTCGATTGCCGAATTGTCCTGGATCGTCGAGGACCTGCTCAACGCCGTAATCGAAAAGGAAGTTCCACCTTCCGCGAAAATCCACGATTTCGTCGACGAGGCGCATGAATCCCTGTCGGCGTTGATCGCCCGCCGCGACACCGGCGACGACCTCGATCTGCAGCCTTGGCGCAACCGGGCCGACGCGCTGAAAGAAGCCGGCGCCGGCGATGCCTCCGACGCCGTCGCTCGCGGGCTCGGCGACGAGTTGCTCGAGCTGGAGACGGCTCATCGGCGCGCCGCGCCGCCTGCCGAGAAAGCGCCGCCGGTCAACGACGTTTTCTTCAGTGAGTTGGACGGCCATATCCGGGTGATCGCCGACAGCGTCGAGGAGGCACGTCGCCGCTTTCCGAACTGGGAGATTTCCGAGCCGCTGCTCAGGACCTCGCATACGCTTCGCGGGATATTCCGTTCGGTGGGTTTGCAGGCGCCGGCGCGCATGGCCGATGCGCTCGACGATCTGCTCGGCTACAAGAAGCGCGGCACGATCCCCCTCCAGGAGGTCGATCTCGTGTTGATCGACCAGAGCGGGCGCCTGATGCGATTCGCCTCTCACAAGCTCGATGGCGAGTTGGCGCTGACGCCGGACCTGGCGATGCAATTCGACGAGCTCGCCTCGGCATTGGCACAGAGGTTGCGTTACCTCGAAACCGGTAACAGGCAATCCGATTCCGCACCGCCCGCCGCCGAACCGGATGCCGAAGACACCGCGCCCTTGACGGTTTCGGGTGAGAACGAGGAGCTGCTCGAAGCGTTTCGCGAAGAGGCACAGGAGATCCTCGCGCGCCTGGACCAGCAGGTGGCCCGCTGGCGGGGCGGCGCGCCGGCGGAACAGGCGCTGTCCGCCATGCGACGCGAACTGCACACCTTCAAGGGCGGTGCGCGCGCGGTCGGTTTGACGACGCTGGGAGACCTGGCGCACAACACCGAAACGTTGCTGGAGAACGACCGGCTGGCGACGACCGCGCCCGGGCCGGTGGCCGACCTGGTGGCCGAGATGCACGATCTCGCCGCGGTGGCGATCGGCTCTCCCGAGAGGGCGTTCGGCGCCAGCCTCGAGGACCTCAATCGTCGCGTCCTGGCGATGGACGCCGAGGGCGTCGCCGGCGGCGTATCAACCGAGCTGTCGCTCGAGGACGATCAAGACGACACGGGGCCCGCCGACACCCTCGATCTGGTGGCGGCCATCTCGCCGACGCCGCGTTCGTCCGAGGAGCCGCCCGCGCCGTTGCCTTCGGTCATGGCGGGCGGCGAGTCGCGCGCCGTACGCGTGCGCACCGAGGTGCTCGACGAACTGGTGAGCTTCGCGGGCGAAGTGTCCATCCTGCGATCCAGGTTGCAGCAGCAGATCGCGATGGTGAAATCGAATATTGGCGAGCTCGGAGAAACGGTCCGCCTGTTTCGCGACCAACTGCGCGACCTCGAGATCGAGTCGGAGGCGCAGATGCTGGCGACCAACGAGCGCATTCGCGAAGAAGGTTCGATGGCCAACTTCGATCCGTTGGAGCTGGATCGCTTCAGCCGGCTGCAAACCATCTCCCGCCAGCTTGGCGAGAGTCTCGGCGCACTGGTCGCGATCCAGGCAGGAATCTCGGAGTTCGCCGGCGACGCGGACAACACGCTGCAGCAACAGCGTCATTTGAGCGACAGCCTGCAGGAAGGGTTGCTGCGAACCCGCATGATTTCCTTCGTGGCGCTCGTGCCGCGCCTGCGCCACCTCGCACGCCAGACCGCGGCCGAATTGGACCGCGAGGTCAGTCTGAAGGTTTCCGGCGAGCAGGTCGAGGTGGATCGCAAGGTGCTCGATCAGATGTCGTCATCGTTCGAGCACATGATCCGTAACGCGGTCAGCCACGGTATCGAATCGCCCGAGGTGCGTCGCGCGGCGGACAAGCCGCTCGAGGGAACGATATCGTTCACCGTCGAGCAGGAAGGAAACGACATCGTGATCCACGTCGCTGACGACGGCGGCGGGATCGATCTCGAGGCGATCGCGTCCCGCGCCCGCTCGCTCGGTTTGCTCGGGCCCGACCGGGCCCTTGGAGACGACGACCTCATGCGCGTCCTGGCCACGCCGGGCCTGTCCACGGCGGATGCCGTTACGCAGGTGTCCGGGCGTGGCGTCGGCATGGACGTGGTAAGCGAGATGGTACGCCAACTCGGCGGCTCGATCGCCGTCGAAACGGAACGTGGCAAGGGCACCACCTTCATCCTGCGTCTTCCTGTCACACTGGCGGTCAGCCACGCCCTGCTGGTGTACGCCGGTGAGCAAATGTTCGCCGTGCCTGCCCGATTAATCGTCAGCGTTCTGCGCATCCGTCGCCCCGACCTCGCCGACGGCGACGGGGACGTGGACGGATACGCGGACTTCAACGATCGGCGCATCCCGGTGCTCAACCTGGCACGGCGGCTTGGGCTGCCGTTTCGGGAGACGGAGGACGGCGTCGCGAATATCGTCGTGGTGCGCGCCGGCCTGCGCGAAATCGGCCTTTGGGTCGAATCCATTTCCGACTCGCGGGAGGTGGTGGTCAAACCGCTTGGCAAGCTGCTGCAGTCGATACCGGGAATCGGCGCGGTGACGCTGCTCGGCGACGGCAGCATCGTGTTGATACTTGACGTGCCCGACCTGTGGCAGTCGCGCCGGCTGCGGGTAACCACCGACACCTACGCGGTCGCGACCTCGACCACGGACAACGTCACCGTGATGGTGGTGGACGACTCGATGACGGTGCGCAACGTCATGGGAAGGGACCTGCAGAACAACGGATTCGAAGTGATCCTGGCCAAGGACGGAGTCGATGCGATCGAGCAGTTGCGTCATACCGTTCCCGACATCATGCTGGTGGACCTGGAAATGCCGCGCATGGACGGTTTCGAGCTGACGCGTCGCGTGCGCGTCGACGACAATTTGCGCGAGGTGCCTATACTGGTCATCACCTCCCGGGCCGGGTCGCGTCACCGCGACCAGGCCATGCAACTGGGCGCCAACGGCTACATGAGCAAACCCTATCGCCTCGACGATCTGGTGCGCTCGATCCATTCATTGACGGACGAGGACGCGGGCGGGAGCGACGCGGCCGATTCCGTGGAGACACTGCACTAGGGTAGTAACCGGTGAGGGGAACAACGAGCACGGCGCGGAGCCGGGCCGTCGATGGTTGATCCGAATGAACTCTGCGAACTGGTCGAGCGAGTCGCCGCTCGCCACCTGAGCCCGACGGCGCTGCCCGGCGCGGACGAGATTCACAAGGACGACGGCTCCATCGTCACCTTGACCGACGACGCCATCCAGAACGACATCGAGTCGGTGCTGGGCGAGCGGTATCCGGATATTCCGTTTATTGGCGAAGAGATGCCGCACGCGCTGCAGGTCTCCGTGGTTGGCTCGAACGCTTCGCGTTTCTGGGTACTCGATCCGCTGGATGGCACGACCAACTTCGTGGCCGGTTTTCCTTTCTACGGCGTGTCGCTGGCGCTTGTCGAGGAGGGCGCCGCCGTTGTCGGCGTGGTGCATGATCCGCTGCGAGGCGAAACCTTCTCCGCGGCGCGCGGTCGAGGCGCGTTGCTCAACGGCACGCCGCTGCGGCCGCACACGGTGCAGCGTCTCGGACAGTGCGTGGCCAACATCGACTACAAACGTCTCACCCGTCCCCTTGCCGATCGACTGGTGCGCTCGCCGCCGTACCGATCCCAGCGAAACCTCGGTTCGTGCGTACTGGAATGGTGCTGGCTCGCCGCCGGCCGCTTCCAGCTATACCTTCACGGCGGTCAGAAACTCTGGGACTACGCGGCCGGCTCGCTGATCCTGGCCGAGGCGGGCGGTGCCGCAAGCGGGTTCGAAGGTCGTATGCTGGACTGCCACTCACTGTCGAAGCGTTCCGTGATCGCGGCGGCATCGCCGGAACTGCACGCCTTGTGGAGCGGATGGATTACCCGGCAGGGTTGTCTGTCGGTGCCGGCGGGCGGCGCCGGACAGGGGGGCTGACCGCCGTCGCGCGCGGCTTGGACCATTATTCCGGGGATCAAAAACTTTTACTGGAAGTCGGTTCGCGTTATGGGCATAGTCCCAGCCTCCGGAGCGGCCGATCCGGGACCCAGAGACGGACAGCGCCCGCCCACATCGGCAACGCATCTCTCGCCCGATGCTCTTTTGTTTCCGGGTTAAATATTGAAAATCAAGAGGTTATTTGTCTCATGGCAAAAGCACAACCCGTGACGGTGCCACAGCGCCGCGACAAGGCCAACGCCATTCGCGCCCTGAGCATGGACGCGGTGCAAAAAGCGAACTCCGGCCATCCCGGCGCGCCGATGGGTATGGCGGACATCGCCGAGGTGCTTTGGTGCGATTACCTGCGCCACAACCCGGCCAATCCGCGCTGGGCCGATCGCGATCGCTTCGTGCTGTCCAACGGTCATGGCTCGATGCTGCTGTACTCGCTGCTGCACCTGACCGGGTACGACCTGGGCATCGACGACCTGAAATCGTTCCGGCAACTGCACTCGAAAACGCCCGGTCACCCGGAGTACGGCTACACGCCCGGCGTCGAGACCACCACCGGTCCGCTTGGTCAGGGGATCAGCAACGCGGTGGGAATGGCCATCGCCGAGAAGGCCATGGCGGGGCATTTCAACCGCGACGGACATCGAATCGTAGACCACTACACGTGGGTCTTCCTCGGCGACGGCTGCCTCATGGAGGGCATCTCCCACGAGGCCTGCTCCCTCGCCGGGACGCTTGGCCTCGGCAAGCTGATCGCATTCTGGGACGACAACGGCATCTCCATCGACGGGCACGTCGAGGGGTGGTTCACCGACGATACGCCGAGGCGTTTTCGCGCCTACGGCTGGCACGTCGTGGAGGACGTGGACGGTCACGATCCCGAAGCGGTTGCGCGCGCCATCGAGGCAGCACGGGACAACGTGACGCAACCGACACTGATTTGCTGCCGCACCGTGATCGGCTGGGGCTCGCCCAACAAGCAGGGCACCGAGGCATGTCATGGCGCGGCGCTGGGGACGGACGAGGTCGCCGCCGCGCGCGCCAACATCGGCTGGGAGTCCCCGCCGTTCGAGATTCCGCGGGAGATCTACGACGCCTGGAACGCCCGCGAGGCGGGCGCGGCGATGGAACAGTCCTGGCGCAAGCGCTTCGAGGCCTACCGCGCCGCCCATCCGGAACTTGCCGCCGAGTTCGAGCGACGGACGGCGGGAGAGTTGCCCGAGGACTTCGCGCGCGCCGCCGACGACTTCGTGGCCGCGACCATCGCGGCCGGAGAGACCATCGCCACCCGCAAGGCGTCCCAAAACGCGCTCGAGGGACTCGGTCCGGCATTGCCCGAGCTGATTGGCGGCTCCGCCGATCTCGCCGGTTCAAACCTGACCATCTGGTCGGGGTCGCGCCCGCTGTCGGCGAGCGTCGACGATGGAAACTACGTGTACTTCGGCGTGCGCGAGTTCGCCATGGCGGCCATGTGCAACGGCATCGCCCTGCACGGCGGATTCATTCCCTATGCCGCCACCTTCCTGATGTTCTCCGACTATGCGCGCAATGCGGTGCGCATGGCGGCGTTGATGAAGGTCCGCTCGGTCTTCGTTTTCACGCACGATTCCATCGGGCTCGGCGAGGATGGACCGACCCACCAGGCAGTGGAACAGGCGGCCTCGCTGCGGCTTATCCCGCGCATGTCCGTTTGGCGGCCGTGCGATACCGTGGAAAGCGCTGTCGCCTGGCGGCGTGCGATCGAGCGCCGGGACGGACCCACTTCATTGCTGTTTTCGCGACAAAGCCTGCCTTTTCAGTCCCGTGACGCGGATCAGGTCGAGGCAATTTCCCGCGGCGGTTACGTGCTGCGGGACTGTGAAGGCGAGCCCGAGGCGGTTATCATCGCGACCGGATCCGAGGTTGCCCTGGCCATGGGCGCCGCCGAACGCCTGGCCGGCGACGGCCGGCGGGTGCGCGTGGTATCCATGCCGTCGACCGATGTGTTCGATGCCCAGGACGAAGCCTGGAAGGCGTCCGTCCTGCCGGCGTCGGTAACCGCGCGCGTCGCCGTGGAAGCGGGCGTGAGCGATTTCTGGCGAAAGTACGTGGGCCTCGAGGGTCGCGTGGTTGGGGTCGACAGCTTCGGCGAATCGGCGCCGGCCGCCGCGGTGTTCGAACATTTCGGCATGACCGTGGACAACGTGGTCGACAACGTCAGGGCGCTGATCGATTGATGGCGGCGCCGCCGGAACCGGCGCGCGGTTGCCTTCGCAGAATTTCTTCAAGCTACAGCAAACAGGAGTGACTTCCAATGACAATTAAGGTCGCGATCAACGGGTTCGGTCGAATCGGGCGCAACGTGATGCGCGCGCTGTTCGAATCGGGCCGACAGGGAGAGATCGAGATCGTCGCGGTCAACGATCTGGGCGATGCGGCTACCAATGCCCACCTTCTGCAATACGACACGGCGCACGGCAAGTTCGGCCAGGAAGTCACGGTTGACGGCGACAGCTTCATGGTGGGCGGCACGCGGGTGAAGGTGCTTGCCGAGCGCGATCCCTCGAAGCTTCCCTGGGGTGAGTTGGGCGTCGACGTGGTCATGGAATGCACGGGTCTTTTCACCAGCAAGGAGAAGGCCAAAGCCCACCTCGCGGCCGGCGCGAAGAAGGTCGTCATTTCCGCGCCCGGCGGCAAGGACGTGGACGCGACCATCGTCTACGGCGTCAACCATCAAGTCCTCAAGGCCTCCGATACGGTAATTTCCAACGCATCGTGCACGACCAACTGCCTGGCGCCGTTGGTCAAGCCGCTGCACGACGCGGTGGGCGTGGAATGCGGGTTGATGACCACTATCCACGCCTACACGAACGACCAGGTTCTCACCGACGTCTACCATTCCGACCTTCGCCGAGCGCGCTCGGCAACCCAGTCGATGATCCCGACGAAGACCGGCGCGGCCGCAGCGGTCGGCCTGGTGCTGCCCGAACTCAATGGCAAGCTCGACGGGTTCGCGGTGCGGGTGCCGACCATCAACGTGTCGATCGTCGACCTCACCTTCCAGGCCAGTCGAGAGACCAGCGTGGAGGAGATACACGAAATCATGAAGGCGGCCGCCGAAAGCGGGCCGCTGGTCGGTATCCTCGCCTACAACGACAAGCCGCTGGTTTCCATGGATTTCAATCACAACGCCGTGTCATCGACCTACGACGCGTACACGACGCGCGTGGTCAATGGCACGACCGTGAAGGTCTGCTCCTGGTACGACAACGAGTGGGGCTTCTCGAACCGCATGCTCGACACCACCGTGGCCTTGATGAGCGCGACCTAGTCCGGCGACGACCGCGACGGGACCGGTCCGCGTCGCGGACCGGCGTGAACGATACCACCTCCCTACCTGGAATGACGGAGAGACCATGGCCATCTTGTACATGACGGACCTCGACCTGAAGGGAAAACGGGTCCTGGTGCGCGAAGACCTCAACGTACCCGTGCACGACGGAGAGGTTACCTCCGACGTGCGCATCCGCGCCTCGCTCGCGACCATCAAGCACGCGCTCGAGGCGGGCGCGCGAGTGATGATCATGTCGCACCTCGGGCGTCCGACCGAGGGCGAATTCGACGCCCAGTATTCGATGGCTCCCGTGGCGCGCCGTCTCGGCGAACTGCTCGGTCGCGAGGTCCCCGTAGTCGCCGACTGGATAGACGGCGTCGAGGTGGAAGAGGGCGATCTCGTCATGCTCGAGAACGTGCGGTTCCTGGAGGGCGAGAAAAAGGATGACGAGGCGCTTGGCCGCAGGATGGCGGCGTTGTGCGACGTGTACGTGATGGATGCGTTCGGCACCGCGCACCGCGCCCAGGCGTCCACCCACGGCGTTGCCCGTTTCGCGCCCGTCGCCTGCGCCGGTCCCCTGCTGCAGGCGGAACTCGATGCGCTCGGCAAGGCGCTGGACAACCCTGCCAGGCCCATGGTGGCCATCGTCGGCGGGTCCAAGGTGTCGACCAAGCTCACCGTTCTCGACAGCCTTTCCGGCGTCGTGGACCAGTTGATCGTCGGCGGCGGCATCGCCAACACGTTTATCGCGGCCGCGGGCTATCGCGTAGGCAAGTCATTGTACGAGGAGGACCTCGTCGAGGAAGCCAAGCGCCTGACCGAAAAACTACGCGCCAACGGCGGAGACATCCCGGTGCCGGTAGACGTGGTAACCGGCAAGGAGTTCGCGGAGGACGCCGAGGCGCAGCTTAAATCGGTAAAGGACGTCGCCGACGACGACATGATCTTCGATATCGGCCCGGAAACCGCCGAACTCTTCGCGGGGTACCTGAAAAACGCCGGCACCATCGTCTGGAACGGGCCGGTGGGCGTGTTCGAGTTCGATCAGTTCGGCGACGGCACCCGGCGCCTGGCCGAAGCTATTGCCGAAAGCGATGCATTCTCCATCGCCGGTGGCGGCGATACCCTGGCGGCCGTCGACAAGTACGGCGTGAGCGACAGGATCTCCTACATATCCACCGGCGGCGGCGCGTTCCTGGAGTTCCTCGAAGGCAGGACGCTGCCGGCCGTGGCCGTACTCGAACAGCGCGGCACCTGATCCTTCGGGCGCACGATCACGACGACTGAACGTTCACGAGAGGACCAAGACCATGGCACTCATTTCACTCCGTCAGCTCCTTGACGACGCCGCCGAGCACGGCTACGGCTGCCCGGCTTTCAACGTCAACAACCTGGAGCAGATGCGGGCCATCATGGAGGCCGCCGACGAGACCGACAGTCCGGTCATCGTCCAGGCCTCGGCCGGCGCCCGAAAGTATGCCGGCGCGCCATTCCTGCGCCACCTGATCATGGCGGCGATCGAGGAGTGGCCCCATATTCCGGTGTGCATGCACCAGGACCACGGCGCGTCCCCGGCCGTATGCCAGCGATCGATACAGCTCGGCTTCAGTTCGGTCATGATGGACGGTTCGCTCGGCGAGGACATGAAGACGCCGATGGACTACGACTACAATGCCACGACCACTCGCAAGGTGGTGGACATGGCGCATTCCTGCGGTGTATCGGTGGAAGGCGAACTGGGGTGTCTCGGCTCGCTCGAGACCGGGCAGGCCGGTGAAGAGGACGGCTCCGGTGCCGAGGGCGCGCTGAGCCACGACCAGCTTCTCACCGACCCCGAGGAGGCGGCGCGGTTCGTCGCCGATACCCAGGTGGACGCATTGGCCATCGCCATCGGCACCAGTCACGGTGCCTACAAGTTCTCGCGCCCGCCGACCGGGGATATCCTCGCCATCGAACGTATCAAGGAAATCCACGCACGAATTCCCGATACCCACCTGGTCATGCACGGGTCGAGTTCGGTACCGCAGGATTGGCTCGAGATCATCAACAACTTCGGCGGCGACATGGGAGAGACCTACGGCGTGCCGGTGGAGGAGATCGTCGAGGGCATCAAGCACGGCGTGCGCAAGGTGAACATCGATACCGACCTGCGCATGGCGTCGACCGGGGCGATTCGCCGGCACCTGAGCGAGAACCCCTCCAATTTCGATCCGCGCAAGTATCTCGCGGCGGCAACGGCAGCGATGAAGCAAATCTGCAAGGAACGCTACGAGGCATTCGGCACCGCCGGCAATGCCTCGCGTATTCGCGCTATCAGCCTCGAAGACATGACCGCGCGCTACGCCGGCGGCGAGCTCGATCCCAAGGTGCACTAGGCGCCGTAGCGGTTACAGATCGGGCGACGGTCGCCGCGGTCACGGCGCGCGCCGTCCATGAAGCCCGACTTCGTGGAGCGCCTGCTTCGGCCAGGTGTCTATTCGCACCCGGTCACCGGCCCGCAATTGCATGAGACTCATATTTCCTGGGTCGTTCTCACCGGCGAATACGCGTACAAGATAAAAAAGCCCGTGCGTTTCGGCTTCGTCGATTTTTCGACCCTGGCCGACCGACGGCGCGATTGCGAGCGCGAACTGGCCCTGAACGAGGCCATGAGTCCCGGCATGTATCTGTCCGTCGAGCCCATCTGCGACGCTGGCGACGGGCATCTCCGGGTCGGCGGTACATCGGGCAGAATCGTCGAGTACGCCGTGAAGATGCGGCAGTTCGAACAGGAAGCGATGTTCTCTCGAATGGCCGCGCGCGGCGCGCTCGGGGTCGAACACGTCGAAGCGCTGGCGGATCGCGTGGCGACCATACACCGCGCGGCCGCCGTCTCGACGCACGAGGCGTACGGTAGCCGAGATCAGGTCGGATACTGGCACGAGGACAACCTGGCGCAGATCGCGTCCATCCTGGCGGGTAGCGCCGAGCGGCGATTTGCCGACCTTGCCTCGCGGGTGCGCTGCATGCATCTCGAATGCGCCGAGTCGTTCGACGATCGCCGCGACGCCGGATTCGTGCGGGACTGCCATGGCGACCTGCACCTTGCGAATATCCTGTGGTTGAGTGGCGACGCGGTATTGTTCGACCGTATCGAGTTCAACGACGAACTGCGATTCATCGACGTTGCCAACGACACGGCATTTACCGCCATGGATCTGCATCACGTGGGACGCGCGGATCTCGCATGGCGGTTTTTCAATCGCTACCTGCTTCGAAGCGGTGACTTCGGCGCCCTGGCGGTGCATCGTTTCTACATGGTGTACCGGGCGCTGGTGCGCGCGAAAGTGGCATTGCTGGGCTGCAAGGACGAGGACAAGGCGGCCCGCGGTGACGTCGACGGATTCCGCACCCATGTCGAACTGGTGGCATCGCTGCTCGATGCCCCGCCAGCGTCGCTTGCCATCACGTGCGGCTTGTCAGGTTCGGGGAAAACTACCCGGGCATTGCAGGAGGCGGCAGATCGAGGCGCTGTGGTGGTACACACCGACGTCGAACGCAAGCGAATGGCGAGCGTGGACGTGTTCACGCACGCCGATTCCGAACTCGAGGCGGGGATCTACTCACCGGAGTTCAGCCGCCGCGTCTACGAACGTGTCGGCCGGATCGCGCGCAGTGCGCTCGACGCAGGTTACCGGGTCATCGTCGACGGCGCCTTTCTGCGCCGGGCCGACCGCGATCGCTTCCGTCGCCTCGCCGGCGAGCGCGACGCCGGGTTCTCCATCATCTACTGCGGCGCGCCGGTCGAAGAACTGCGCCGTCGCATCGTCGCGCGGCGCCGGGATATAAGCGCGTCGGACGCAGACCTCGCGGTTCTCGAGCATCAGCTCTCCACGGCTGAACTGCCAGACGCCGCGGAATTGTCGGACATGCCCACCGAATAGGCGCTGTCGGCCAGGGTGCGCCGGATAGCGCGATCCGCGTCTCCCGGATGGGGTATTCAATGTGCGGGATGATTGGCGGCACGGCTTCGGGCTATGATGCCTTCGCGGCGGCGCATGACGCCGCGAGTCAACCACACCCTCGAGAACGCGATTTGCCGATTTTTCACTCGTTTCGGCGGTACCGTCGATGAGGCCGGCGAAGCGGTATTCCGTGCGCTCACCGGGGAAGGATTCGGCGTGAGGACCGGGATCGACCTGCCGTCCATGCTCGGGAACATGCCGGTATACCGAGACCCCTGCCAGAAACGGAGCGCATGTGAGCTTGAGTCGGCGCGTGAGGCCATTGACGCCGAACCGGACATCGGCCCGTTGCCGCCGTGCGGCGTCGTCATTCGTGAAGATGGCGGCAGCGAAGTCAGATCAAGGTGGAACACCTGCGCGACGGACTGTCGTGATATGGCCGCATCCGGACGGTGACCCCGTGACGCTGGAGGAACTCGGCGCCGGCACCTTCATCTATCGCTGCGCCGGCGCCCTGGATGCGTCGTTCTGCGACGAGGTGGTGGCGCGCTTCGAGACCCGAACGAGTGATCAATATGTCGGGCGTATCGGTCAAGGTGCCGCGATGGTCACCGGGATCAAGCGTACGGTGGACGTGCGCGTCTCCGGCACGGAAGACTGGAAGGACGTGGACGAGATGCTGTTCCATTCGCTGAAAGACGCGCTTTCCGCGATCGCGTCCATCCATCCCTACTTTGCCAGCAATACGTTCAAGGACGTCGGCTACAACCTGCAGCGCTACAGTGAAGGCGGCTATTACCATTGGCACGTGGATGCCGGCCCCGGCGAGTTCAGCCAGCGACAACTTGTCGCTATCTGGTATCTCAATGACGTGCCTGGTCCCGGCGGCGAGACCGAGTTCGCCTTTCAAAAAGTCAAGATTTCTCCGGTTCGCGGCGACCTGATCCTGTTTCCGCCTTTCTGGACGCACGTGCACCGTGCCGTGGCGGTTGCGAGTATCCCCAAGTACATCGCCACCACGTGGGTTTGCTTTGCGTAACCGTTCCGAGCCGGGGGCGTTCAGTCGTCCTCGCGGAGTATGCGTTCGCGCGGTGTTCGCAGCAGCGACTCGCCATGAGCGGCATCGTCGGCGAACACCAGTCGGTACTCCACCACCGACGCCGCTTCGTCGGATTGCCGAAACGCGCGCACGGCATGTCGCGCCGAACGGTAATCGTCGTATTGTTCCAGGCAGCGGTACTCGCGGTGGTTGTTGATGCGAAATACGAAGTAAGGCATGGTGAACCCATCACTAACTCGGGGAGGGCGCATGGCGAGCGAAATCGGTGATGACGGCGTCGAGCGTCACGTGCTCGCGATGATGAAGGATATCCTAACCCGCGTCGCCCGTGAAACCGCGACTGCACCGGGAACGCGCCGGGTCCTGACCAATGCGACCGTGGAACGAATACGCGAGTGCCTGTCCGTGATCAGCGCTCGCGAACTGGCTCTGAGCGGCGGGGCGGGCGACGAGATCAGCCCCGCGCGCCCCCGGTATCCGGGACAGGCGAGCCGCCAGGGCAAGGTGACGATCGATGTCGAGTCGATCCGGCCGCGGCACGACGAACCGGATTCCGGGCAGGATTCCTGAGCAGGTAGTCGATTTGGAGCGCGCGCGCCGGTCGGCGCGCGGCTGGCTTCTGACGGACGCTTAAATGAAAAGCGAGATGTCCGACTCCCCGGCGTACTGAAAGTACGTCGCGGCACCGCCGATTTCAATCTCGTCGATGAAATCGGATCGTTTCATGTCGAACAGGTCGATGGTCATCTGGCAACCGATCAGCCTGACCTCGGCATCGATGCACAATGAGCGCAAGTTGTCGATTGATGCAACGCCCTTGCTCTTTATCTTGCGCTTCATCATCGATGTCATTACCGCCTGCATACCGGGGATCGTGGTGCCGAGTACCGGGAACCACTTGTCCATGCCCATGGGCATCGGCATGCCGGGGTTTCCCAAGGGGCTGACCTTGAGGTTCAAATCCCGGCGCAATAACTGCAGGCCGTAAAAGGTGAAGAAAATCGTGGTCTGGTAACCCAGTGCCGCCGCGGTGGAGGCCAGAATGAACGGGGGGTAGGCCCAGTCAAGCGTGCCCTTCGTCGCGATGATGGTCAGCTTCTTTTCAGTCATGGTCCTAGTCTCCGTCGTCAGGCTTCGCTCGGCGAGACAAAGGTGTCACGCGGATTTTTTCAGCTTGAAGTGGAACTCGCCATTTTGCTCCGAAGACTCGAGCAGCTCGTTGCCGGTTTGATTCGCGAAGGCTTCGAAGTCCTTGACCGAACCGGGGTCCGTGGCGACGATCTTGAGGATCTGCCCGCCGGAAAGCCCATTGAGCGCCTTCTTCGCGCGAAGAATCGGCAGGGGGCAGTTCAACCCGCGCGCATCGAGTTCTTGATCAAATTCGGACATGGTGTTCAACCTCCAGCGTGTCGATTAAAGGTTAGCACTGTTCTTCGGCATGGGCAGCGGATATCGATAGCCGCTGGCCAGGTCCGTATCATGGTTACGATTGGGCGCAACGACAACCACCCGCACCGGTTCGGATGCCGGCAGGGCAGTATTATAGGTACATATTAGAAGATTATCAAATATTAATTTACTCGGTCTCGGGCGCGCTCGATTCAATGTCGACGCGAGTGCATGATCGAACCGTAAGGTGGTTTATTTTTGCCGTGCTCGACCCGAGTAGTATGATGATCGAGTCACCAAGCGTGAACACGGCAAGCCGGGTACGTCTCCCGGTTCAGCCGAGGCTCCCGCCGCAACTCACCGGATGTTCAATGTTCGACTCGCCAGGAAATATTGCACGATTGCTTCTCGCCGCGACGCTGATGGCGGTGCCCGCATTGAGTGCCCAGCAGTTGCCCGCGCTCGGGGACGTCGCCGCCGACGTCGTCAGTTCCCTCGAGGAACAGCGTCTCGGGCGTCAGTTCATGCGTAGCGCGCGTCGCCAGATGGAGTTTTCCGACGATCCGGAGACTCGCGACTATGTGCGTCGCCTCGGCAGCGAATTGGTGTCGGCCGTGGATCTCGACCCGTCGGATTTCACGTTTTCCGTGGTCAATGATTCCGCGCTCAACGCGTTTGCCGTGCCGGGCGGGTTTATTTCCGTCCATAGCGGCCTGATCGCCGAAACCGCCTCGGAAAGCGAGTTGGCCTCGGTTGTGGCGCATGAGGTGGCGCACCTGACGCAAAGGCACCTGCCGCGCATGATCGCCCGCGCGAAGGAGCGGTCGATTCCCGCCGCCGCCGCGATGGTGGCGGCGATCCTCGTCGGGGGGCAGGTCGGTTCGGCCGCGCTGGTCAGCGCCAATGCCGCCCTCGCCGCGGACCAACTCCAGTACAGCCGCGATTTCGAGAAGGAAGCGGACGCCGTCGGTATCCGAATCCTTGCCGCCAGCCATTTCGATCCGGCCGCGATGCCCGCGTTCTTCCTGAAACTCCAGAAGAGCACCATGCTGCAGGCCACGGATGTTCCGGAGTATCTTCGCACCCACCCCATGTCGGTGAGCCGCATCGCGGACTCCGAGGCGCGCGCCGGGGACCACCCCGGGGTATCGCGCGAATCGAGCTACGACTACCTGATGGTCCGTTCTCGCGTTCGGGCCCTGACCTCCTCCGACCCCCTGCGCACGGCGGGGTACTTCACCGACATCGAGACGAACGGCGACGACGAGGCGTTCGCCGCGCGCTACGGCGAGGGGTTGTCCTACCTCGCTGCCGGTCGCTACGACCGCGCGGCGCGGGTGTTCGAGGAGCTCATCGCCATCCGCCCGGGTGATCGCTATGTTTCGCTGGCGCGCGGCCAGCTGGCGCTGCGCGGTGGTCGCACCGACATTGCCGTCGAGCGTTTTGCAGCCCTGTATCGGCAGAACGACGCGGACCCGGTGCCGGCCCGATATTATGCCGAGGCGCTGGTGGCCGCAGGGCGATGGGAAGATGCCCGTCGCGTGCTCAGGAAATGGCAGCGCAACGATCCGAACAATCCCCAGGCTTACAGCCTTCTCAGTCGCGTCGAGGGCGAACTCGGTCGCCGTGCGGAGGCTTTTCAGGCGCGAGCGGAATACTTCGCGTTGCTGTTCGAAACCGAGCGCGCGCTCAAGGAGTTGGAGATGGCTCGGAAGCACAGCGCGGGAAATTACTACCTGTCGTCGAGCATCGAAGCCCGAACCCGGGAACTGCGAGAGGAACTCGTGAGATACGGCGAAGACGAGAAACGCCGCTGACGGCCGCGGCCGTCAATCGGGTCGGGGGCTTGGCGGGCGCCGGCGCAATCGCTAATGCATTTATAAAATATTGCGATAACCCGAAATCCAGGCCCAACGCGGGAATACTTGCCAAGATACTACACATATGATGTAGTTACTTGGCGAATCCAGAATTGAAGAGAACCCAAGAGCAGTTTGAATCCGCGTCTTCAAGGCCCGGCTTGTAACGAGGTGCCCCGGCGCAGAGAACCTGCCATCTTTCGAGAAACTAGCGACAGGAGGAAATACCTATGCTTAGGTTCAAAGGGGCTTTCGCCGTTTTCGGGATGGCCGCGCTGGCCGTCACGGGTACCGCCGTCTCCCCGGAAGCATCGGCCGAGGGCTGGCCAACAGAATCGCAATGCCGGTCGGTGGAAAATCCTTCCGTCGAGATCGAGGGCTGGTGCACGGCGATCAATCGACGCCAGGGCAACTGCCTGAGTTGTCACACCATTCTCGTCAACCCCTGGCCCGAGGGGTTTCCTCCAGGCGGAAACGTCGCGCCGCCGCTGGTGTCGATGAAACAACGATTTCCCGACACTGAAAAACTGCGCGCGCAGATTCATGACGCCAGTCAATTCAACGAACACTCGAGAATGCCGCCGTTCGGTAAGCACGGTATTCTTTCCGAGGAACAAATCGACGCCATCGTGGCGTTCTTGTTGACGATCTAAAAAAACGCGGGACCAGCGAATACCCGGTGCGGCATTCCTGCCGCTCCGTGGAGGCCGGGGAGAAACCGGGGAAGTCCGTCGAAAATCAACCGGCGAGCGATTCCCAAGACGTTAGTAGCAGAACTTACAGGAGACGAACAGCCATGAAACGCAGAACCTTTATCAAGGGCTCGATGGCGAGCGCGGCCCTGGCCGTGGCGGCCGGCGCCGGTCTGTTGAAACCCACTCGCGTGCTGGCGGCCGATTGGCCCGAGGCGGCGCTGTCGGCCGACCAGGTCGACGCGGCGATGCAGGCCGCCTTCGGTTCCGGTGACGTGACCGACAGCGGTGACGTGCAGATCAAGGCGCCTTTGCAGGCGGAAAACGGCGCCGTGGTGCCGATCCAGGTGACGACTTCGGTGAAGGCGGACAAGATCGCGATCATTTCCGAGAAGAACCCGATTCCCATGGTTACCGTTTTGGATGCCGGTGACGGAGCCGGCGGTCTTTACAGCATCCGGATCAAGATGGGAGAGACTTCACCGGTCCACTGCGTGGTCAGTTCGGGCGGCAAGCTGCTGCGCGCCACGCAGGAAATCAAGGTTACCGTGGGCGGTTGCGGCGGTTGATACGCGCACTTCCCGTCGGCTGTACGAACAGATTACGTGAGGTTGGTTAAATGACTACCAAGATGAAGATCAAGACCGGGAACTCCGGAGGTTACGACGTGCTGGTGCTCGCCAAGCATCCGATGGAAACCGGCAATCGCAAGGACCAGAAAACCGGAGAGATGATCCCGGCCCACTTTATTCAGACCATGGTGTTCAGCGTCAACGGGACGCCCGTGGCGCAGGCGCACCTGAACCAGGGGATCAGCGCCAACCCGCTGGTCGGGATAAATATCAGCAACGCCAAGCCCGGTGACACGGTATCCGTATCGTGGACCGACAACAAGGGCGAATCCGACAGCGCAGAAACAACAATCAGCTAAGATACCGGGCCACGGGCCGGGACGACTTCGCGGCGTCCCGGCAACGACCGTTAGGAGGAGTTCATATGCGAAAACTACCCATTGCAGTGCTGGCGGCGGCCCTGTCCGCCACCGCGGTGTCGTTTGGCGCCGCGGCGCAGAGCAACAACTCGGCGGGGACGGGCCTTGAGGTCGTCGACGAGGCGATGCCCGATAGCGTTGCCGCCGACGTCGCCGCATTCCAGGGCTACTTCAGGGAACGATTCCCCGAGGTGGAGTTCGACGCGTACAACGACGGCGTGAACGCGTTGCCCCAGTACGCCGAGCGGCGCGAGAACTGGGTGCTGCTCATGGAGTTTCCGCCTTACGAGGAACACGTCGAACGAGGCCGGGAGGAATGGAACACCCCGTTCGCCAACGGCAAGACCTTCGCCGACTGCGCAAAGGACTGGCCGCCGGCCAACGTGTATCCCGTGTACGTGCCGGAGACCGACGATCTTCGCACCATCGTCGGTGACATCAACGCGTGCCTGGAAGCGAACGGCGAGGAGCCGATCAAGAACCTGAACAATGGAAAGATGGCGCGCCTGGTCATCGCCTACAAGGAGCAGTTCAATGGCGAGCGAATCAACGTCGACGTTTCGCATCCCGGCGCGGCGAAGTGGTACGAGAAGGGCAAGGAGTTCTACTGGACCAAGCGCGGCCAGCTCAACTTTTCTTGCGCGGATTGCCACGTGCATTCGTCCGGACAGTCGGTCCGCGGCGACGTGCTCAGCGCTGGCCTCGGCCATACGTCCGGCTTCCCGGTCTACCGTACCAAGTGGGCGCTGGGCGGCAAGCCGCTGGGTACCGTCCACCGCCGCTACGGCGGCTGCAACCGACAGGTGCGCGCCTCGTCGTTCAAGTCCCAGGGGCCGGAGTACAAGGCGCTCGAAATGTACGAAGCCGTGATGAATACCGGTATTCCGCTGAAGGTGCCGAGTCAGCGGCAGTAACCGCGATATCCTGACGACTGCTTGAAAAAGCCCGGCTTCGTGCCGGGCTTTTTGTTGCGGGTCGTCGGATAAAGCTGATTTATGTCAAGATAACGAATAAGTAGTCACTAATATACTAAAAGATAATATGATTAACGGATCAGCGGTCGTTTCCGAATCCCGGGCCGGTCCGAGAGGCGAGACGGCGACGCAAGGCCCTTTTGAACACCAGAACCGGGCCACATCCACACGAGGACCTGCCATGAAAATGCTTCGCAACCTAGGAATCGTAGCCGCGTTGTTACTGTTCAGCGCCGCGTCTCACGCCCAGCAGTACCAGGTGCCGGATTTCTCGAGCATGTTCGGAATGTCCCAGCAAGGGGCCAACCCGTTCATGGCGCCCCAGGCCAACGCCTTTACCAACATGATGGCGCCCATGGGCATGATGGGAGGTGCGAATCCGATGGTCATGATGATGAATCCGGCCAATTGGATGAATCCCAACGCCTATGCCCAGTTCGCCAACCCCATGACTTACATGGCGATGATGAATCCGTACTCGTACCTGCCATTCATGAATCCGATGACGTATCTGCCGATGATGAATCCGAATTCATACATCCAGATGTTCAATCCGGCGCTTGGAATGATGGGTGTGAATCCGGTGGGAAACATTCCGGCGATCGATCCGAACACCTACGTGCAGTTGCTGGTGCAGCTTCTGGGTGGGCTGCACGCGGGACAGGATACGTCCGAGGGCTTTCTCGACAAGCTCAAGGAGCTTGGAGAGCAGGTCGCTCCGTCCGAGTGAGCAGCTGCCTGAAGGAGTCATACGAATGAAACGCACCAATCGAACCTCGAAGTCGACCTGCTCGTTGATTCTCGCCGCCGTCATGTCCGTGGCGGCGACGGAAGCGGTCTCGCAAGGGAACACGGCCGCCGCCGAATCGCCGGCCGTACACAGTTTGAAACAGACCCTGAGCACCGACGCCTACGCGGGAATCCTGAAATCCCTCGTCAACCCGGCCACGATTCAGAACCCGGTCGCCGTGTGCGCGAACTGTCATGCCGGCGAAGACGTGGCGCGATATACCGCGACCATCGGGCCAATGCTGCAGATGCTTAATCCCGTCA
>JAUIEZ010000199.1 GCA_030429665.1 Gammaproteobacteria bacterium
ACACCGAGACCGAACTGTCGCGGGTTGCCGCCCGCGATATCGCTTCCGCAAACTGCTCGACGGAATCCGACACGTTCTCGATCTGGTACGCGGTTTCCGAGGAAGGATCCGGCGCAGCGGTAACTTCGTCGGGATCGGACGATGGCGCCGGGGTCGTTTCGACGGAGGGACCGGATTCCGTCACCGTGCCACCGTTCGAAGGACTGGATGATTCGGTCGAGGCGAGCGATCCGTTATCGCCGGCCGGCGTCGCAGAATCGCTCGTGCGAGTTTCATCCGCGTTCGGGGTGGCCTCGGAATCGGGTGCGGACGACGATAGTCCGTCGCTATCGGTCGATGGCGGAACATCCTCTTCAACCCCGGACTCGCTCGGAACGCTTGGCTCATCCGTCGATTCCACCGTGTCCGACACCGTCACGGACTCTTCCGGTACCGCCTCCGGCGGCGAGATCTCGATGATCCGGGTCGCGAAGCTTCCGCCATTCGTCTCGATGCTGCTGTTGACGTTGACCTCGGCGCCCGCTTCGAGCTTCAGATCCAGTTCGCCGGAATGCGACGTAATCGGCGCATTCACGTCGATCCGGTTGTGAGCGCGCATCGACAGCGCCGCGTCATCGCCTTCACTCTTCGTGATGGCCGCGCTGACTGAAATGTTTCCCTCTCCGTCGCCGCTGTCGCTGGTTTCGATGGACACGTTGCTGCCATCATTCAGGGCCGACGCGATGGAGTCCGCCTTGGCCGAGTCGATGTCGATGTCCTGCGGATCCAGCAACCAGGTCCCGGGCCTGCCGGCCGGCGCGCCGACGTCGACCGGGCGACTGAAATCGAGCACGCGCTTGCCGGAGGTCTCGACGAATCCGCCGTCGCCGCCCCGCGGGCCGCCGCGCGCGGAAATGAAACCATGCATGTCGGTACGATCGTCGGCCCAAACGATGACGCGGCCTCCGGGTCCGCGATCCGTCGCGTCCGCCCGAATAGTGGATGCCGCGTCGACGCGCGTATTCCGGGCCGTACGGAGATCTCCCAACCCACGGTAGTCACCGCCGACCAACACCTCGCCGCCTCCCCCGGGGCCCGATGCGTCGATCTGCGCGCCCGAAAGCGCTACCTCGTCGCCGAGAATCCGCACCTTGCCGCCGCGGGTCTCCCCGCGAACATCGACGACGCCGCCCACGTTGACGGCGCGCTCCCCCACCAGCCACACCTCGCCTTGCGCGTCGCGAGCGAGGCGATTTCCTTCGATGATGCCCTCGTGTCTCAGCGTGCCGGCAAACATTCCCACCGCGCCGCCGCGTGCCAGTACCCGGCCCAGGTTGACGACCTCGCCGTCCGGCGCACCGACTTCGAAACTGACGTTCTTCAAGTCCATGCTGGTGAGCGTGATGGACTTGCCGGCTGCGAGAACGATGTTTCCGTTTCTGGTTTCGATAACGCCACCGTTCTCGATGTTGCGCGCGATGAGAAATACGTCCCCGTTGGCGCCGGCGCGTATCACGCCGCGGTTGGCTATGTCACCGGGTTCGGCATCCGAACGAAATCGGTATACGCCGCGCAGGAAGTCCGAATCGGCGATATTCAGCGTGGAGGCGACGAAACCCGTCGTATCGACAACGGCACTCTCGCCGATCACGATGCCGTTTCTGTTGATGACGAATACCCGGCCATTCGATAACAGCCGACCGAGAAGCGTGGAAGGATCGTCACCGGCAACACGATTGAGCACCGCGCTGGCGGCACCTTGCTGATTGAAGCGAGTGGTCTCCGCGGCACCGATGGAGAAACTCCGCCAGTTGATAATGGCGCCTGGCGTGTTCGTGACGTTCAAGGTATTAGCATCGGGCGTGGAAAACGACGCAACGCCGTGGGTCACGCTCGGCCCTGTCGGATTCGCCCAGGAATCACGTACGCAAATCGAGGCGCAAAGAAACCCACTGACAACACAAACCAAGGCTCGATATCGCACTCGCCAACCCCCCGAGCGTCGATAGGCAAGTGTGATTCGATCGGTCCTTAAAGTCTCCTTCGAATCGACCTTGCCGTTTATCTATATCCAGCCGGCGATTCCTTCACCCGGAATACGTTTCAATACTACGCTCAAACCTCGACTCATCCAATCGTTCCAGGCGCGTAGTCGCCTAAAACCTGTAAATCACGTTGAAATGAATCTTCTCGTCACCATCCCGGGTGGCGCCTGTTATGTTTTCGTCAACTCCATTTAAAACATGCCCGAGATCAAGTTCCAGGTTCAATTTATCAAACAAATACCAGCGAAACCCAATGCCGACGCTGATGAGTTCCTCGTTGAAATTATCGCCCGGCTGTGGATTCTCGAGTTCGACGTATCCCCCGTCGAGGAATAACAGCGTACTGGCTGACCGTGCCGACCTCTTCGGGAACCACAACTCCGCGTTGAACCGGATGCCGTTGTCTCCGGCCGCCTCGCGTTCTTCGAACCCGCGAATGTCGTTCGTGATGCCGCCCAGGCCGAACTGCTCGCCAGGGATCAGCGGCTCACCCGAATATTGTCCGTCGACCATGAATCTCAGCGCGAACCGACCGACGCGCACTTCCCGGCTCCCGCCTGCATACATGGCCGTCCAGCGCTCGTCGGCGCCGAACCGGGTCATTTCGTACCTGGATTGATCGTTATTGCCGCCAAACCCCGTATTGGCCGCAACGCCAAGATAATATGTGGTCTTGGCCCGGTCTGTTTCGTGCTCTCCGACATATCGCGCGTAAACCGGCGCGCTGCTGACGTCGACGCCGAGTGGTTGGTCTTCGAACTCAATGTCGTTGTCGAAGCCCTTGTCGACGAGCCCAAGCTCCAGCCAGTGCACGAGTTTCCCGCGACGAGGGAAAAGCCGTGTATACGACCCGCCGATCACCGTGCCCTTGCCTCGCACGTCGAAGACCCCCGCGACGGTCCCGCTGTCGGTATCGGAATATGCGGCGAGCAGATTGAGGATGCCGCCGTGATGGTATAGGGGAACCTGGTAGAACGCCCCGAATTGCACGACGTCGTCGATTTTCGATGGCGACGTCGCGTACGTGGCCGTGAATACGTGGTCCCTGTCGAACAGGTTGGCGTGCTGATAACCGACACTGACACGCTCCTCGCCTGTCGTCTCGCTGCCGGTGTTGTTCAGGGTCGCGAAAAACCGCTCGGGGTCATCGTCCGCAACGTTCACTTCCACGCGCATCCTGTCGAGCGTTCGACCCGCCGAGAACTTGAGATCGACGTCCTTGACCGGATTGCGATTCACCGTTTCCATGTTTCGCGAGAGTTCCCGCGTGTTCGGCGTCGACCCGACTTGAAGCGATGGCAACGAACGGAGCACGTTGTCCGTCTCGAAATATTCGTTACCCTTGACGACGAGATCCTCGATGCCGAATCTCGCGACGACGAACTCCACCACGCCGCCGAGTTTCTGCTGCGGGGTGTAGACGCGGTGAAACATGAACCCCCTATCCCTGAGCGCATTGGCGAGCGCTTCCCTGGCACTCTCGATTCCCTCCAGTCCTTCCTGCTCTCCCACGAACGGGGCAAGAAGGTCCTGTGTCGTGCGGTCATCGATCGGATTTTCGCCGCTGACCGAGAATCTCTCAATCGTGAATCGAATCTGCGCGTGAACGCCGGCGATAAAAAAAACCGATAATCCGACGACAGCACAAGAGACCGACAGGTTTCGTAATTGGCGGCGTCCAATCAGCCTGAACAAGAACGTCGACGAATTCGTCGACGTCGATAACTTGCCGATCCGCCCGAATTGGCATCTTGATCGCGCATTGACGCGATGAAGATCACGACCATCGATTGTCGCCTCTCCCCCCAGGACATCCGGCACGAGCGCACCCCGAGTTCAAGTTCCGCCAGGATCGGGGTTCATTCTATACAAAACGTCTAACTTATTACAGCGATAATAAAGAAACGTGGTTTCAACAACCTGCAAGTTTTATTTACAGGATTTAGGGGTATTCAATTAATTTTCGCGCCATGCCCGGCTGTCAACTTAGAGTCGGTATAAATCCTATCCGCCGTGAAACGATGAATCGGCAAGGCGGATGCGAAGCGATTACCTTAACGATAAACAGGGTGCGAAGGCGTGATTGCGTCTCCGGGCAGCATCCGCCGACCATCCGATTCCTGACGGTCAAAAATATGGTAGGTTTCAATCGGAAAAACGGCAACTGTATTACTCTTGTCCACAGTTCCTGTCGTTACGACGATTAGAGACTTCGAATCGGTTTTCACCGCGCCGATATCGTTTAGATCACAGGTTATCGTTGAGAACTCCGATTGCCTTAGATCAAGGCAAGTGATTGCATCGGGTGATATCAATCGATAATCGTGGCACCGATCCCCGCGACCTTGGCGATAACCAGCCGATCGAAGGAGTAAACTCGATGACTTTTCCCGCTTCCATAGAGACGGACCCGGAAGGCTATCTGGTCGATCCGGAAGACTGGAACGAATCGATAGCGAAGGAACTTGCCCGGACCGAGGATATCGACTTGACGTCAGATCACTGGGAAATCCTGAAGTTCATGCGGCGATTCTGGACAACACGCCGCGTGGCGCCGGACGTTCGCCACGTCGTCGAATTCCTGGTAGAAAATGACGGGGTCGACAAGAGGACCGCAAAATCGAGGCTGTTTTCACTGTTCCCATACGGGTACGTAAAACAGGCGTGCAAGATTGCCGGTATGCAACGTCCGCGCGCATGGAGTACCGGCTGACATCGACGCAACGTCGGACCGTCGTCGCATGCCCCGTCCATTCAAGTACCTCCACGCGTACGACCGGGCGTCGACACCCGGGTCGCCCAAGCCCCGAGAGCTGCCATTCCTTGACGCGACCGCCGACGGGCGGTCGCCACTTGTCGCCCTCCTCTGGCGTTAATCCAACAATCCGGCACCATTGCCGGCCAGGCAATCCACGGAAGCCGCCTGCCAGGTCCTACCTCGGGGGTAGTGACCGAAGATAAGCCACGATGGCATCCAGATCCTCGGATGTCATGTTCGCGTAGTAGCCGAATGGCATCGGCGGCAGCAGTTTCGAGCCGTCCGGTCGCACGCCGGCCGCGATGCTTTTCTTGATTTCTTCATCTGTAAGCCCAGCGAGTCCCGTGGGCGTGATATTTCGCGCCACGCTGGTACCCCACGGGCCCGGAAACACGAAGCCGCCCGCGCCAAGCCGATTGGCGAAATCGGGGCCGGTCTCCGTCATCGGCGTGTGACATTCGATACAGTGGCCGATGGGCCCGGCCAGGTAGGCACCGTAGACGACCGGGTCATCGCGGGGAACGTCCGGAACGTTCGCTACCGGGGGACCGTAGCTTGGCGGAACGGGGATATTGAATTTCGATCGTGGCACTTCGTTTCTCACGGCAGGTACCTGCCGCAGGTAGGCAACGATCGCGCGGACGTCGTTGTCGGACATGCCGCGATACAAACCAATGGGCATGAACGGACCCAGCATGGCGCCATCCGGGCGACGGCCATCTCGAATCGCAGCGATGATTTCCTCGTCGGTCCAGGTCCCGATACCCGTTTCCTTGTCCGGCGTTATGTTCGGCACATGGATCTTGAACTCCGGCAATTCGAAGAAATCGGCCATGCCCGCCAGTTCCATCCCGGGCACCGGTCCGTCAGGCCCCTGGGGCGTGTGGCAATTCCCGCACGCCGCAATGGACTGCATCAGATAGGTGCCTCGCTCGAGAAGCCCTTCGGCTTTCGCGGCACCGGCGAACGAGGTGCCGCCGAGGGCGGCCACGGCAACGAGAAGGTACACACATTTGAACCGGGTGTTCATCTTGTTATCTCCCCGTTCTTGATTGTTGTCAGGTGACGCTGATCATAGCGCAAAGGATCATTTTTCTTACGATTTTTTCATCGCCTCCGTTGTCCATCGATTCCGCGGCAATCCTGTCGAAATCGAGCACGTTGAAACCATTGACTAGCGACCGCCGCCGACGCCCCGATCGAAGAGACGACTTGCCGACCGGGCTACCAGGTTCGTGCGGTGTTCATGATAGACTGTAAGCGTTTGGGGGGTGCACCGACGAACGCGCAAAGCACGCGTCGCAATGAGTTCTTTAACCTTGGTCGGTGCCCCGAGATGTTCGAGATATACAGGTATGGTCTGAATCGCTTTCTGCCCGCGATGTTCGTCGGTGACGCGCTCATGATTCCCAGCCGGACCGTGCCCGGTAAATTCGACATCGTTCCGGACGGGAAACGTTTCGTTCCCGACACCGCGCTGGATACGCCGCCCATCGCGAAACTCGTAGAACCGCAAGGCGACCTGCCATGGAACGCCCCAACCGTCCTGCTCGAACCTCGGTCCAGACGACGTTCGACATCGACCGCTTTCGCGGACTACCGCTACCTCCAGGGGGTCGCGCGCCAACGTGCCATCCTGCCGGTACTCAATCACGAAACCGGCAGGATTCATAATCTTGCACTCGTTCTTCGTCCGATCGAACTACTGGACTACACCCAACTCGTTTCCATTGCCGCTCGACGGAGTCGAACCGCCGACCTTCCCGGCATGAACAGCGAACCCAACCGTCAAACCGCCCGGTACTCGATGTAGTGCGATACTGCCCGCGGACACTAGGATTCTAGGAGGCCTATCGCGAGAAGCGTTCGGCCAGGAAATCCACGAACAGTCGTATCCTTGCGGCGACGTGCTTCCTGTGCGCGTAGACGGCGAAAACCGGCTGGTCGACCGTCTGGTATTCCGGCAGCAACCGCAGGAGTCGACCCTCGGCAATATCGTCGGCAACGAGATAGTCCGCTATCAATCCGCAGCAATACCCGGTAAGCAGAATATTGCGCGCCGCGATCGGCGTATTCACGATGAAAGAGCCCGGCAATTGAAAATCGACGGTCGTGTCCGCGCGTTTCAGACGGTAGACATGACCCCAGGTACCGCTGACCTGTCGGAC
>JAUIEZ010000200.1 GCA_030429665.1 Gammaproteobacteria bacterium
TCACGCGGTCAATGTCTTTTCTCAACAGCAATGGATCCAGCATCGATCAGGTCGCTCCTTTCGGAAATTCGAAGGCTTTCGTTGCCTCAAGTCACGAATGACTTCAGCAATTTTACCCCTGCCCCGGCCGCCGCCAGGCACAGGACAACGCTGAGCAGGACGTTGAGCGCCGCGCGCCCCGGATGTCCTCCAAGCGCCAGGTTCAGCGTTTCCAGGGAAAACGCCGAGAACGTGGTGAAGCCGCCAAGCACGCCCACGATCAACGACGCACGCAGTATCTCCAGGTGCGGGCCGCGACTCTGGAACCAGACGAACGCAGCGCCGATGGCGAACGAACCCAGCACATTGACCAGCAAGGTGCCGTAGGGGAAACCTCTTCCCATCAACCCCAGCGTCCAGGACACCATGGCGTAGCGAAGCACCGCGCCCAGCGCGCCACCGCAGGCGACGGCGAGAATCACCATGCGCCGCGGCGACCGGACCGTCGCCGCTCAGAATGAATCATCGATCACGTCCACGCCCGGCGGCGGCGTGAAATCGAACAACGTGGGCTCCAGTTGCGGGTTGACCTCGTTTCCGGAGAACACGATGCGGGTGATCTGGTCCAGTTGGTCGGCAAGCTGCAGCAGTCGAAACGACTCGCCCTCAAAACCAAGCTGGATCTCGCTGAAGTTGCCGTCGTCGCGTTTCGGTACGAGCGCCACCCACTCCACCTGTCCGTGCAGGCCGCGATCCTCGATTCGATAATTGTCCTCGAGATCGCCACGCCCCGCGAGCAGGATGGCGGGCGTGCGTCCGACGGCATCGCCCAGTCCTTGCACCGTCACCTGCTCGAGTTCCACGTCGTATACCCAGACGCGTTCACCGTCGCTGACGATCTGCTGCTCCAGCGGCGGTTCGTAGTCCCAGCGAAACCTGCCGGGCCGCGCGATCCACATGTGGCCGGTGCTTTCCTCGATGCGATTCAGGTTCTCGTCCAGCACCACCTGCTCGAACTCTGCGCTGAAAGTCTCCACCTGGTCGAAAAAGCGGTTCAGCTTGTCTACGGCGTCAGCGGCCGACGAATTCGGCATGATGGCCGCGAGCGCGAGCAGCAACAGGACACCCGTGGATTTCGCCATGCGCACTACCTGGATCATTGACCCTACTCCGGGGGAGGCGGCGCCAGCACGGCGCGCTTTCCGTTTTCCGCCGGACCGACAACGCCGGCCATCTCCATGGCCTCGATCATCCGGGCGGCGCGATTGTAGCCCACGCGCAGTTGACGCTGCACCGCGGAGATCGAAGCGCGCCGGGTTTCGGTGACGAAACGCAGCGCCTGATCGTAAAGGGGATCGCCCTCCCCGCCCCCGGCGTCGCCCATGGGGTCGCCCGGCACGGCCGCGCCGGCGCTGAAATCGCCCTCGGTAATCTCGAGAACGTAGTCCGGCTCACCGGTCGACCGCAGTTCGTCTGCCACGCGCTGCACCTCCTGGTCGGAAACGAACGAGCCGTGCACGCGGATCGGATACCCGGTGCCCGGCGGCAGGAAAAGCATGTCGCCGTGGCCGAGCAACTGCTCCGCGCCCATCTGGTCGAGCACCGTGCGAGAGTCCGCCCGAGACGAAACCTGGAAGGCGACGCGTGTGGGCACGTTGGCCTTGATGAGTCCGGTGACCACGTCCACCGACGGGCGCTGCGTGGCCAGCACGAGGTGTATGCCTGCCGCGCGGGCACGCTGGGCGATGCGCGTGATCAACTCCTCGATCTTCTTGCCGACGACCATCAGCAGGTCGGCGAGCTCGTCGATAATCACGACGATATAGGGCAGCTCGCCGAGCGGCACCGGCGGTTCGTCCTCGTTCACGGCGGCAAGCGGATCCATGATCGGCTTGCCGGACTCGGCAGCCGGCACGACCTTGCGGTTGAAACCGACGATGTTGCGCACGCCGAGCGCGGCCATCAGGCGAAAGCGCCGATCCATCTCGATGATGCACCAGCGCAGCGCGTTGGCCGCCTTCTGCATGTCGGTCACCACCGGGGCGAGCAGGTGCGGAATGTCCTCGTAAACCGACAGTTCCAGCATCTTCGGATCCACCATGATCATGCGCACCTGGTTGGGCGTGGACTTGTAGACCAGCGACAGGATCAGGGCGTTGATGCACACGGATTTGCCCGAACCAGTGGTACCGGCGATCAACACGTGGGGCATCTTTGCAAGGTCGGCAATGACCGGCATGCCTGCGATGTCCTTGCCCATCACCAGGGTGAGCGGGCTCTTGCTCTTTTCGTACTCCTCGGAATTCAGGCCCTCGATCAGGTTGACCACCTCGCGCGTTTCGTTCGGCACCTCGAGGCCGATGACGGTCTTGCCCGGGATATTCTCGACCACGCGGATGCTCACCACCGAGAGCGCCCGGGCCAGATCGCGGGACAGGCCGGTAATCTGACTAGCCTTCACGCCGGGGGCGGGTTCGATCTCGAAGCGTGTGATCACCGGACCCGGCTGCACCGCGACCACCTGGACCTCGATATTGAAATCGCGCAGTTTCTTTTCCAGCAGACGCGACATGTGCTCCAGCGAATGCCGGCTGAAACCGCCCCCGCTGGCGGCTGGGGCATCGAGCAATGTCAGCGCCGGGCGTTCGCCGGTACTTACCTTCGGCTCCTTGAACAACGTGGCCTGGGACTCGCGCTCGCGGCGACCGCTCTCCGGCGCGCGCGTAATCTTGGGTTCGATGCGCGGCGGCTTGCGGGTTTCGAACTCCTTTCGGATCTCAGCGACCGAAGCCGTGCGCTGGCGGCGGGAGCGCAGGCCAGCGAAGCGATCGGCGAGCTCTCCCGGAACGGCCGACAGGCGCTCGACGATTCGAAAAAACTCGCGGCCGAGAAAATCCATCACCGCGAACCAGGACAGTTCCGTCGCCCACGACAGGCCGGCCACCATCGCCACCAGTAAGGTCACCGTCGCGCCGACCGCGCCGAAGCTGCGCGCCAGCCACTCGGTAACGATGTCGCCGAATACGCCGCCGGCCGGAAACTCCATGGTTGCCGCGAGCTGGGCAAAATGCAGGTGTTCGATGCCGCTGCAGGCGAGCAGCGTGAGTACGATGCCGCCGGCATGCACCAACCGCCGATTGAGTGACGGTACTTCGCCGGCAAGGCTGCGAAACACGCGCCAGCCGAACAGCACCAGGATCACCGGCAAGAGGTAGGCGGAGTAGCCGAACACCTGGAGCATGACGTCCGCGAACCATGCGCCGAAACGGCCGCCGAGATTGCGGATCGTCCCGTCGCCGCCGGAGAACGACCAACCGGGATCGCCGGGATGGTAGCTGACTAGGCAAATGAAAAGGTAGAACACGATCGCCGCGACGGCTATCAGCAGCAGCTCGCGGCTACGGCGCGATGCCGACGATCGCTCGTTTTTCTGTGCTTGTTTCCTGGTTTTGACGGAAGTTGCGGACAAGTTATCGAGGCTTCGGGCTGAATGAGGTGAAGATCGCGTCGCCAGGGGCCGGTCGGGTGGCCGGCATTATACCCTGTTCGACACCCGGTTCAGGAGTGATTATTCTATCGAAGAATACGGGGTAACTCGTTGCTATTGTTAACTTGTCGACCCGACACCATATGAATCCTCGATCGTCGCGCCAGCCGAGATAAACCGCGTCGAACCGGCGCCGGGGATGCTGTTGCGCCGCAAACGGCGCAGACAGTATATTTAAGCGTTTGCTGATAAACCCCGATCGCCGGCAGAAATGGGCGCGACGGGAGCGATCGGCATCGCGCCGCCGGGCCCGATCCAGCCGCCCGCCAAACGAAAAACCGCAACCTGACCGAGACCCATGACCGACACCAAGCACGCCCGACTACTCATACTCGGGTCCGGGCCGGCGGGCTATACCGCCGCCGTATACGCCGCCCGCGCGAACCTCGAGCCGGTATTGATCACCGGCATTGAACAGGGCGGCCAGCTCACGACCACCACCGACGTCGACAACTGGCCCGGCGACGACGCCGGCGTGCAGGGGCCGGAACTGATGGAGCGCATGAAGCGGCACGCGGAGCGATTCGATACCGAGATCGTGTTCGACCACATCCACACCGCCGAGCTCAACGAGCGCCCGTTCAGGCTCACCGGCGATGCCGGTGTCTACACGTGCGACGCCCTGATCATCGCCACCGGCGCGTCCGCCCGCTACCTCGGCCTGCCTTCCGAGGAAGCCTACAAGGGCCGCGGCGTTTCCGCCTGCGCCACCTGCGACGGCTTCTTCTATCGCAACAAGCCCGTCGCGGTCATCGGCGGCGGCAATACCGCGGTCGAAGAGGCCCTCTACCTGTCGAACATCGCCTCTTCCGTCACCGTGGTCCACCGTCGCGACAAGCTGCGCGCCGAAGCCATTCTCGTCGACAAGCTCATGGAACGCACCGCCAACGACGGCAACGTGACCATGGCGTGGGACCACGTGCTCGACGAGGTCCTGGGCGACGACGCCGGCGTGACCGGCTTGCGCATTCGTGACGTCAAGGACGACACGACTCGCGAACTCGACGTGCACGGCGTCTTCATCGCCATCGGGCACACGCCCAACACCTCGATCTTCGAAGGCCAACTCGACATGGCCGGCGGCTACATCAAGGTCCGCGCCGGTCTCGACGGCAACGCTACCGCCACCAGCATACCAGGCGTGTTTGCCGCCGGCGACGTGATGGATCATGTATATCGCCAGGCGGTCACCTCCGCCGGCACGGGCTGCATGGCCGCTCTCGATGCGGAAAAGTTTCTCGAAGGCGGATGAGTCGTGCCGCACGACGACGACAGGCGCCGGTTTCGAGAGTTTTTAGAAGGTGTGACGCCGATCGAACAGGATCGCATCGTTCCGGAGCGAACCCGGTCCACGGGTCCCGCCCGGGTGCGTGAACCTGTGTCTGAACGGCGCTTCGAAGCAGTCGATTTCAGCGAGCAGCCCGACTCGTTTCACGCCGGCGGGCTACAGCGTGGTGTCCTCAGGAAGTTCAGGCGCGGCGAAATTCGCCCCGCCGCGCGACTCGACCTACACGGTTACCGGCGCGACCGCGCACAACGCATGCTCGAATCGTTCGTCGATCGCGCCGCCTCGCGCGGCGACAAGTGTATCCTAGTGATTCACGGCAAGGGTTCGCGCTCACAGACCAGCGAGGCGGTACTGAGGCAGATGGTGCGCGCCGCGCTCATGCGCCATCCGATGGTACTGGCCTACTGTCCCGCTATCCTGCGCGATGGCGGCGACGGTGCTACATGCGTCTACTTGAAAAATTTCCGGTCCTGTCCATAGGCCGTTAACCCCTGTCGAAATACGTTTTTCCTCGCCGCTGCCTTGGCTATGAAGATCACGTCTCAACCGCAGACGGCAGACGCATGAGCAAATCTACTTCATCCCTGGATAGCACTTTTGGATAAAGTTTCGCGTTAACGGTACTGTACTCCCGGATTCGTTCCAGTTGCCGCCTGTTGAACTCAACGTTTTCGACGATTCCGGTCGGCAGTGCATCGAGCAACAACGACCCTATTCGACCGCTACTTATGTGATATCGCGCTTTTTTCCAGAACCGCGATTTTGCCAAGAATCCTGGGAAACGATTCTCCAGGCGATTCATCGCGAGCCCCATTCGAGCCGCCTTGAAATCCTGTCGAACATTTGCCCGTCGCACATCAGGCAGAGTACCGGAGTAGTCTGGCAGTTGGGTCGCTTCAAAGAACGATTGAAGAATGCCATAATCTCTAATCTCCCTGTCGTAAACACGAACCCGAAGGTTTTCCCACCCGACGAACGAAGCCCATCGTTCACAAAAGGCGTAGAAGTCGCAACGTTCCAGTTCCTTGTCCAGAAACTCGTCCAGGGAGCCTGTCCATGCGGCTCTCCATGGTGTGGAAAGCTTTATGTATTGATACAACAGGGACTCCAAAAAATGGAAAGGGTTCCGCAAATAAACAATAATTTCCGTCTCGAATTCCCGCAATGCCTCGAAAAGAAATGGTAATTCAAGTGCCACATCGCTACCTGACAGTCCTTCGGTGCTCAATAAAATCCTTTCGGCACGCGTACTCCGGGCCTCCTCACCAATCGCTTCGATGATCCCGGTCGCCTCCGCGGAGTTCTTTTTCCTCAGTGCCCAAGTTAATCCATGATGGGCAATCATTCGGTCCGGAATCCCTGCAAGCGGATATAGCAAACCGGTCTCGTCCAACACTTGATCACGCAACGTATACACGACTTTCTGGATCAAGGTGGTGGCGGTCTTTTGCAACCCGATATGAAGGTACAGTTTTGTCATGAATCGCTAAACGACGATTGCAATCCGCCGTCGACGAGTCGTCTTTTGATTGCTGCCCATGCGCAATACAACGGCCGTTACCTGCGGGAGAAGATTAGAACCACCGCGTGTGAAGCGATGCCTTCCTCGCGGCCGGTGAACCCCATGCGTTCCGTGGTGGTCGCCTTGACGTTCACGCAGTCGGCATCAATACCGCAATCGGCCGCGATGTTTTCCCGCATGGCGCCGACGTGCGGCGAGAGCCGAGGTACCTGCGCAATCACGGTGGCGTCGACATTGACCACGGCGTAGCGCTGCGCCGCCAATCGCTCGATCACAGCGCGCAAGAGCGAACGACTGTCCGCATCGCGCCAGTTTTCGTCGTCATCGGGAAACATGCCGCCGATATCGCCAAGGCCGGCCGCGCCCAGCAGCGCGTCGCATAGCGCGTGCAGCAGGACGTCGGCGTCCGAGTGGCCCGCGAGTCCCATCGCGTGGGGAACCTCGACGCCACCGATGACCAATCGCCGGTCTTCAGCGAAACGATGGGCGTCGTAGCCGTGTCCGATGCGCATCATGACTCG
>JAUIEZ010000027.1 GCA_030429665.1 Gammaproteobacteria bacterium
CCCGCTATCTGGCGCGGGCGGAATCGAGGACGATCGGCTTCATCGGGTGCGGCGCCCAGGCGAGAAGCCACCTCGATGCCTTTCGCCAGATGTTCGGCATCACCGCCGTGCGCGCAATGGGGCGGGGCACCGCCAACCGCGACCGGTTCCTGGCCGATGCCGAGGCGACGGGCTTGTCGGTCACGGCCTGCGACGACGCCCGAAGCGTGGTGAAAGGCGCTGACATCGTGGTCACCTCGGTGACGCTCTCCTACGATACCGAACCTTTCATCGACGCCGCCTGGCTCGAGCCCGGCGTATTTGCCGCCGTGACCGACCTCGGCATCCCGTGGATCGACGAAAGCATGAACGCCTTCGACCGGATCGTCATCGACGACCTGCAACAGGAGGAAAAGATGGAAAAGCCGCTGGTCGCGCGCGAACTGATCGACGGCGACATCACCGCGCTGGTCGACGGCGGACTCGCGGGTCGCGCGGACGACGAGCAGCGCACCGCCTTCGTATTTCGCGGCCTGGCGCTCGGCGACCTCGCGCTGGCGGCGCTGGCCTGGCAGCGATACAGCGGATCGTAACGGCAGCGAACCGGGGTCAGCGCGGCCCGCGTGCGAAGCGCTGCTGCAGCACGATACCGCCGACGATCAGCACCAGGCCCGCCCACGTGGACCCGCGTATCGATTCGCCGACCACGGCGGCGACCACCACCAGCGAGAGAAACGGCGTCAGGTAGATGAGGTTGCCCACCTCGGCGGTGGTGCGCGAGAGACGCAGCGCCTTGAGCCAGAACACGAACGGCGCGCCCATTTCCATCAGTCCGATATAGACGCTGCCTGCCACGGCATGAAGGCTCGGCGCCTCGAGCCGTCCCGTGACCAGGCAGTAGACCAGCACGTAGAGCGCGCCGAAGGCGAAATTGACCAGCAACCGGTTCACGGCATTTCGCCCGTCGTGGCTGCTGTACAACCAGTAGAGCGACCACACGATGGTGCTGGACAACGCCAGGACCACGCCGAGCGGATCGCTGAGGGTAAATGACAGCGGATTGCCGTGAGTGGCGATGAGCACCACGCCGGAGAAGCTCACCAGCAGCGCCGCCCACGACCAGGCGCGTATCTTCTGGCGGAACAACAGCGCGGACATGAGCACGAGGACCAGCGGCCAGGTGAAGTTGAGCGGCTGCGCCTCTTGCGCGGGAAGCAACTCGTAGGCGCGGAACAGCACCACGTAGTAGGCGAACGGGTTGAGCGCGCCGAGCGTCGCCGAACGTAGCACGTCGGCGCGGTTCCACGTCGCGATTTCCGGCAAGGTGCCGCCCAGCCAGGCGAACCCGAACAGAATCGCCAGCGCCGAGACGGCGCTGAACGCGACCAGGGAATCGCTGCCGACGTGACGCAGGCTCAGCTTGAAGGCGGCTGCCGCGGTGGCCCAGCAGGCAACGGCCAGCAGGGCAAACAGGTAGGCTTTGTGTTGATCAGTCAAGCGGGCCGCCCCCGAATGCGGGAGGTCGGCATTCTAACAACTACAGGCGCCGGTGCGCCGTGCCGCTTGACGACCGTTTCGGGCTGTCTTTTCCGCGCAGCGATCGATTCGGCCGGTCAGGCGCTTGCCAGGTGTACCGGCATGCGCTTGCGGCCCCAGTCGCCCGGTCGCGACGCGAAGCGGCCGGCGCAGGGTTCGCCGCAGCGCGCGCAGCGGCCGCCGGCGCCCAGGTTCCACTCGCCAAGCTGGTACCAGTCGCGCTCGATCAGCCGGGTGCCGCAGCCGTGACAGTACGTGCTGCCACCGGCCTCGTCGTGCACGTTTCCGGTATAGGCATAGCGGATGCCGTGATCGATGGCGATGCGTCGCGCACGATTCAATGTGGTCGCCGGCGTGCGTTCGATGTCGCGCATCTTGAAGTCGGGGTGGAAGGCGGTGAAGTGTATCGGCACGTCGGTACCGAGTTCGTCCGCCACCCAGCGGCACAGGTTTTCGATCTCCTCGTTGCTGTCGTTCTGCCCCGGCACGAGCAGCGTGGTGAGTTCGAGCCAGGTATCGGTTTCGTGGCGAACGTACAGCAGCGTGTCGAGGACCTCGGCAAGTCCGGCGCCGCAAATCTTTCGGTAGAACGACTCGGTGAAAGCCTTCAGGTCCACGTTGGCGGCGTCCATGTGGGCGAAAAACTCGCGGCGCGGCTCGGCGCAGATGTAGCCCGCCGTGACCGCGACCGAGCGCACGTCCGCCTCTCGCGCGGCGGCGGCGATGTCGATGGCGTACTCGTGAAAGATAACGGGGTCGTTATAGGTGAACGCAATGCTGCGGCAGCCGAGTCGTTTCGCGGCGTCCACCAGCATGCGCGGCGTCGCCGCCGCGCCAAGCGTGTCCATCTCGCGCGACTTGCTGATGTCCCAGTTCTGGCAGAACTTGCAGGCCAGGTTGCAGCCGGCGGTGCCGAACGACAACACCGGCGTTCCGGGATAGAAATGATTCAGCGGCTTTTTTTCGATCGGGTCGACGCAAAAGCCGCTGGAGCGGCCCCACGTGGTGAGCACGAGCGCGTCGTCCTCGCGCATGCGGACGAAGCAAAGACCGCGCTGGCCCTCGCGCAGCCGGCAGTAGCGCGGGCACAGGTCGCACTGGATGCGGCCGTCATCGAGGCGGTGCCAGTACTTCGTCGCAACATGTTCGCTTTGCACCATGACAACAACCACTCGGCAAGGTCAACGCGGCGCCGGCGCGGGGTCGGCGAGAATTACCGTTAATATGGTGTTGTTTTTTTGCCCGATCAATCCCATCTTTCACGAAATCGACGGTGAAGCGGTACATTGTCGCAATGCGGCTCCCGACCTACACTTCGATTGCGACCGACAATACTGACCAGATAGGTGCGTGATGTCCCTGGCCACACCCGGCGCGCAAAGACGTCCCCCTGCCGTTTCCGGGCTGTTCTACCGCGACGATGCCGACGCGCTTCGGCGCGAGGTAAGGGCGTACGTCGACGGCGGCAGCCGTTGCAGCCTGGTTCCGAGAGCGGTAATCGTGCCCCATGCCGGCTACGTCTACTCCGGCGCGGTGGCCGGCAGCGGCTACCGGGCCCTGGCCAACGTCGACCGCCCGATCCGGAGGGTCTACCTGCTGGGGCCGGCGCACCGCGTCTACACGCGCGGTGTCGCCTCGCCGTCGCACCGGGCATTCCAGACGCCTCTCGGCGACGTGCCCGTCGACCAACCCGTCATTGCCGAGCTGGCGGCGCGCCACGATTTCATCGCCGTTTCCGACGCGAGCCACGAGCAAGAGCACAGCCTCGAGGTGCACTTGCCTTTCCTGCAAACCGTGCTCGAGGAATTCACCCTGGTGCCGCTGGTCGTCGGGGACATCGATCCCGTCCGGCTCGAGGCATTGATCGACGACATGCTCGACGACGAGGCGGGCCTCGTGGTGGTGAGCTCCGATCTCAGCCACTACCATTCCTACGAAGACGCGCGCGCCATCGACGCCCGGACTGTCGAACACATGGAGCGGCTCGAGTGGCGGGAGATGCGGCCGGAGCGCGCCTGCGGCTGCCTGCCCGTGTCCGCGCTGCTGCTTTGCGCGGCCGCTCGCGGCTACGCGGTCAGCGCCGTCGACGTGCGAAATTCCGGGGATACGGCGGGCCCGAAGGATCGCGTCGTAGGTTACGCCAGTCTCGTCGTCCATGATCGCGATGCGCGACTCGATCGGCCAACGCGCCAACGCCTGTTGAAGGTGGCCCGGAACGCCATCGATCACGCCATCGACGAGCGGTCGTTCGCGGTGGATCGGGCGGGCTGGCCGTCGCATTGCCTGGCGCCGGCGGCGACGTTCGTGACGCTTTCCATCGACGGCCGCCTGCGTGGATGTGTCGGCAGCCTCGAGGCCGAGGAGCCGCTGGTCCACAACGTGGCCGGAAACGCGGTTCGCGCGGCGTTGTTCGACCCGCGTTTCACGCCGCTCTCGCGCCACGAGTTTGCGCAAACCGCCTTGTCGATCTCGGTGCTGACGCCCGCCACGCCGGTGCGCTTCGATTCGCAGGAAGACCTGTTGTCGCGAATCCGGCCAGGCGTGGACGGCCTGATACTCAGTTGCGGCGAACGCTGCGGCACCTTCCTGCCGAGCGTATGGGAATCGCTGCGTACGCCGGAGGCTTTCGTCGCCGGTCTCAAGCGCAAGGCATCCCTGCCCGAAGGGTACTGGTCCGACGAGATTCGCGTGCAGCGATTCACCACGGAGTACTTTGGCGACACTTGACCGGCTCGGGGTCGGCCTTGTGCCATTCTCATTGCGTCAAATAAACTGCATCGATCCGCAATGAGCCCGTAGGGCCCCGATCTCCTGCCGGGGCATCCGGAGCGGTTCGCCAACGGCAAGCCATGAAATTGACCGAAGTTTCGTCGAACGACCAATCATTGATCGCCAATCTCTCGGTGCGCTTTGCCGGCCATCCGCTGGTGGAAGGGGCGGGACGGGCGTTGACGCTCAGCCGTTTCCTGGCGCGCAACCTGCAGATTGACGACGAACTGGGCGAGTGGATCCTGTCGCACCCCGCGAGCCGCGCCTATGCGCCCGGATTGATCCCCGAGAGTATTGCCTCCGCGCTGTCGGCGGCCGACGACGGTGAGTCGCTTTATCGCGAACTGCGCCGCCAACGGCGCCGATGCATGTGCCTCGTGGCCTGGGCCGACCTCTCCGGCGCCTGGCGCCTTCGCGATACGTTGTCCGCGTTGTCGGAGTTGGCGGACAGGCTGATCGACGCCGCCCTGGAACGGGTCTACGCCGATCTCTGCGCCCGTCACGGCACGCCGATCGGTCGCGAGAGCGGCGAGCCGGTTCCCATGGTGGTGTTGGGCCTGGGCAAGCTCGGCGGCGGCGAGCTCAACTTCTCTTCCGACGTCGACCTGGTGTTCAGCTACCCGGAGCTGGGAGAGACCGACGGCGGGCGGTCGCTCTCGAACGAGGAGTTCTTCGTGCGCCTGGGTCGCAACCTGGTAAAGATGCTCGACGAGCCCTCGGCCGACGGTTTCGTGTTTCGTACCGACATGCGCCTTCGGCCCAATGGTGCCAGCGGTCCGCTGGCGCTGTCGTTCGGCGCCATGGAGCACTACTACCAGGCCCATGGCCGCGACTGGGAGCGGTACGCGCTGATCAAGGCGCGGGTGGTCGCGGGCGATGCCCGGCGCGGTGCCGAGCTACTCGCCACGTTGCGGCCCTTCGTCTATCGCAAGTACCTCGACTTCAGCGCATTCGAATCCATCCGCGACATGAAGACGCTGATCAACCGCGAGCTGGAGCGCAAGGGTCGGCGCAACGACATCAAGCTGGGACCGGGCGGGATACGGGAAATCGAGTTCATCGTGCAAAGCCACCAGCTCATACGCGGCGGACGCGAGTCCGGCCTGCAGACGCCGAGTCTGCACCGCGCCATCGACGAACTCGTAAACCTTCGTGTCATCGAGACCGGCGAACGCGATCGGCTGCTGGATGCCTACGCGTTCCTGCGCAATACCGAGCACCGCCTGCAGATGGCCGACGACCTGCAGACGCAACGACTGCCGGACGACGACGGCGAGCGAGCGCGTCTCGCTGCCAGCCTGGGTTTTGACGACTATGCCGCTTTCGAAACGGCGCTGGGTGCGCATCGGGCATTGGTGCAGGATTGCTTCGCGCGACTGTTCCAGACCGATTCACGGCCTGCCGGCGATGTGCCCGATGGATTCACCGATGTCTGGTTCGCGACCCGCGGAGAGTCCCAGTGCCGCGCCTTTCTGGGCGAGCAGGGATTCGAGGACCCGGAGCGGGCGTTGAACCTGGTTCGCGGTATCCGGCAGGGTCGGGTGTACCAGGGATTTTCCCGCAATGGCCGAGAACGGTTGGATCGCATGATCCCGGCCGCGCTCAAGGAAATCGTTCAGGTGCGCTCGCCCGATCAAAGCCTGGCGCGTTTCATCAGCGTGATCGAGGGTATCGGCCATCGCTCGGCCTACTTCGCGCTGCTCGCGGAGAACCGGCTCGCGCTCAAGCAGCTCGTGCAACTCATCGGCACCAGCGCCTGGGTGGCCGGATGGATCGCCCGGCACCCGGTCATCCTCGACGAATTGCTCGACCCCATCGCCAACATCGTTCTGGCGCCGCCGGCGAAAATCCATGCCGAGATCGAACGGCGCCTCGAACGCGTCGCCGGCGACATGGAGGCGCAGATGGACCTGCTCAGGGAGTACAAGAACGGCTACTTCCTGCGCGTCGCGGCGCTGGCCATTGCCGGCGCGCTGGAGCCCCTCGCGGTGCGTCGCGGCCTGTCGGACCTCGCCGACGCGGTGCTCGCCTCCGTGGTGCCCGTGGCGCGCGCCTCGCTCACGGCGAAGGTACGTGAGCAGGTCGAGCCGGTGAGTGAGCGGCTCATGTTCGGCGTGGTCGGTTATGGCAAGCTCGGCGGCCGCGAATTGTCGTACCATTCCGACCTCGATCTCGTTTTCCTGTTCGATGTCGAACCGCCGGTCGACGCCGCCATGGAGCCGACGCTGGGCTACTACCACAGCCGTCTCGCCCAGCGCATCATGCACGTGCTCAACACCACCACGCGCGCCGGCGTCCTCTACGAGACCGACATCCGCCTGCGGCCGAGCGGGCGCTCGGGCACGATGGTCAGTTCCGTTCGCGCGTTCGACGAATACCAGCAACAACAGGCGTGGACCTGGGAGCACCAGGCGCTCGTGCGCTCGCGAATGATCACGGGGTCGGACGCCCTGGTCGAGCGATTCGAGGCGGTTCGTACCGCCGTGCTGTCCCGCGAGCGCGACGTGGACAAGCTGAAACACGACGTCGTCGACATGCGTCGGCGCATGACCGAGGCCAACAGCCGGAGCACGGCGAATCAATTCGATCTCAAGCTCGGCGAAGGCGGCATCGTCGACGTGGAGTTTCTCGCCCAGTACCACGTGCTGGCCGGGGCCGCCCGTCACCCGTCGATTCTCGTGCCGCGCGGCACGGTCGAAATTCTCGAAGCGCTCGCCGAAGCCGGTCTCGTAACGCGCGAGGAGGCCGCCGGCCTGCAGTCGGCCTACCGCGAATACCTGGCGGTCGAACTCGAGTTGCGCCTGCAGGAGCAACCCGTGTTGATCGACCAGGCGCGGTGCACCGAGCATCGCGAATTCGTCATGTCCGTGTTCCGGGCTCACCTGGCGATGAAGTAGTCCGTTGGCGCCGGCCACGGGCGAGGTGAATTGTGGCCGCGAGCCGCCGTGGGGTAACATCGGCCGTCCCCGAATCGGATCGCTGCCGGGCGCGTTGGTCCCGAGCCCGGTGCGATCACCAACCACCGCAGGAACAATCATGAAACCCGAATCCATCGCCATTCACGGCGGTTTCGCCGGCGACCCGGCCACCCATGCCGTCGCGGTACCGATTTACCAGACCACGTCCTATTACTTCGACGACACCCAGCACGGCGCGGACCTGTTCGACCTCAAGGTCCAGGGCAACATCTACACCCGGATCATGAACCCGACCAACGCCGTGCTCGAGGAGCGCATGGCGATGCTCGAGGGCGGCATCGGATCGCTCGCGATGGCATCGGGCATGGCGGCGATTACCGCGACGGTGCAGACCCTGGCGGGGGCGGGCGACAATATCGTCAGCACCAGCCAGCTCTATGGCGGAACCTACAACCTGTTTGCCCACACGCTGCCGCAAATGGGCATCGAGTGCCGCATGTTCGACGCCGACGACGTGGCGTCGCTGGAAGCGCTCATCGACGAGCGAACGCGGATGGTGTTCTGCGAGACGATCGGCAACCCGGCCGGCAACATCGTCGACGTCGAGGCGGTTGCGGCCATCGCCCATCGTCACGGCGTCCCGGTAGTGGTCGACAACACGGTGGCCACGCCCGTGCTGTGGCGCCCCATCGAGCACGGCGCGGACATCGTGGTGCACTCGCTGACCAAGTACATCGGTGGTCACGGCACGTCCATCGGCGGTGTCATCATCGACTCGGGTCGATTCCAGTGGAAAGACAATCCGCGCTTTGCGCAATTTAACGAACCGGATCCTTCCTACCACGGTGTGGTGTACGTGGACGCGCTCGGTCCGGCAGCATTCATCGGCCGTGCGCGCGTGGTGCCGCTGCGCAACACCGGCGCCGCGCTTTCGCCGTTCAATGCCATGCTGGTGATGCAGGGGCTGGAGACGTTGTCGCTGCGCATGGAGCGGCACGTGGACAACGCCGGGAAGGTGGCCGAGTACCTCGATTCGCACGACGCGGTCACCTGGGTGCGCTACGCGGGGCTGCCCGACAGCCACTACCACGAGCTGGCCAGGAAATATACCGGTGGCCGTCCGTCGGCGATCCTCAGTTTCGGGATCAAGGGCGGTCGCGAGGCCGGCGCCCGGTTCATTGACGCGCTGCAGATGATCAAGCGCCTGGTCAACATCGGCGACGCCAAGAGCCTGGCGTGCCATCCCGCGACCACGACCCACCGCCAGCTCGGTGCCGACGAGCTGGCGCAGGCGGGCGTTTCCGACGACATGGTGAGATTGTCGATCGGCATCGAGCATGTCGATGACATCGTGGCCGACGTCGAGCAGGCGCTGGCGGCGGCGGTCAACGGGTGAGACGCCGCGTCCGTGGCGGGTGATCCGGTGGGCGGCGCGGCTGGAAACATCCTCGCCTGCCTGCCGCCCGATACGGGCGTGGAATGCTTCGAGGACCTGGCGAGCGGCGGATCGACGCGAATCGAGCGCATCGTTTCGCGCGGCCAGGTCACGCCGGACGGCGAGTGGTACGACCAGGCGTGGCGCGAATGGGTGATGATCGTTGCCGGCGCTGCCACGGTCCTCTACGAGGACGGCCGCGAGTACCAACTTCGCCGCGGCGACTACCTCGACATCCCCGCGCATACGCGACACCGCGTGACCTGGACCGACCCGGACTCGGAAACCGTCTGGCTGGCCGTTCACTATGACATCGCGATGACCGCTTGAGCGGTCGCGAGCCGGCCGGTCCGGCCGTGTTACGGTTCTGTCATTCGCGTCCCGCCGCCGGCGGCACGAACTGCGTCGACCCGCGGAAGTGCTAACATGGATCGACCCAACGGCACGTGGAGGACATGGTCATGTCGGCATTATCGCGTTACTGGATTCCCGGCTTCGCATTGCTCGCCGCTCTGCCGCTCGCGGCCCACGGCCACCACGGCTGGTCCTGGACCACGGGTGAGAACATCGAACTGACCGGCACCATCGTCGAGACCAGGCTGGGTAATCCGCACGGTTCGTTGATCCTGGACGTGGACGGCACGTCGTGGACCGTGGAGGTGGGTCAACCGTGGCGCAACGAGCGTGCCGGGATCAAGGACGGCGCCCTGGCGCCCGGCGTCATGCTGAAGATCTCCGGCGAACCTTCCAGGGACCCCGACGAAAAGCGCATCAAGGTGGAGCGGCTCTGGTTGGGCGACACGCTCCACGAGTTGTATCCGAATCGCGACTAGGCGTGCCGCGCCCGGGCCGGCGCAGGCCCCGGTAACATGGAGGCGCTGCTCGATGCGTTGTACGGATCGGCGCTCGCCGAATGGCTGCGTTTTTCCCGCTGGGGCTATGCGTCGGTAAACGCCGCTCACATACTGGGTCTGTCGTTGTTGGTGGGCTCGATCGTTCCGCTGGACCTTCGTCTCGCGGGCGCCTGGCGCAACGCGCCGCTCGAAGTGCTGGCGCGCGTGCTGGTGCCGACGGCGGCCGGCGGGCTCGCGCTGGCACTGGTGACCGGGTCGTTGCTGTTCGTTACCCGGGCTCCCGAGTACGCGGCCCTGCCGCTGTTCCTGGTCAAGATGGCACTGGTGGCGTTCGGCGCCGCGCACGCGCTCGTCGTTCACGCCACGCGAGCTCTGCTACACGCGGGCGCCGAGGCGCGGCGTCGCATCGGCCTGGTCTCGATGGCGACCTGGGTCACGGTGCTGGTTTGCGGGCGCCTGCTCGCCTTCGTCGGCGATTGACGGTCCGTCGCCCGCCGGATGGCGGGGCCGCACGCTAGGGCACGGACAGGGAAAGGCCGCGAACCCAGGTCGTGGTGTCCTGTCCGGCGGAATCGTTGTCGACCAGGATCGACAGCGCATCGACGTGGTTCACGTCGAGTCCCAGGTAACGGCCGAAGTCTTCGCGCAGGTTGACGCGCTGGCGGTGCCATGCGCCCGGGGCGGCGCCGCGATTGGCGATGACGACGATCACGGTTTTTTCGTTGTCCGGGTGGCGATAGACCTCGCCCACGGGCCGGTTGCTGGCGACGACGTAGCTTAGCGTATGAGCGTTCCAGTAGCCGAAGCCGCGCGACACGCTGGCGCTGATGCGCAGCGGAAAGTCCAGTTGCGCCAGGCGGCGCTCGTCGAGATCCCGGTAGTGACGTTTCGTCTTCCAGGACCAAGTCAGGACGGGGTGCTCGACGAGGGCGATGCGTCGCTTGAGCACCATGGCCGCGGCACCGCCCATGGTTTCTGCACGCACCGCCGGAATGCCCGCCGACCGGTCGACGGAATACTCGGTCCAGCCGTTGAGCCTGCGCACCGACCACGCTCCCAGATCGCTTTCGCCGAGCGCCAGGAAATCTCCGGCGCGCGCGTTCGTTTCCCCGAGCGACAGTGTGCAGGCGAGCCCGAAGAGGATGGTGATTCGTCGTGATCCAGCGAACATGGCGGCCAGTATCGCCCTCGGCGATGACACGCCGACGACAGGCGGCGTTCGGCCGGCGAGCGGGCTGTACCGCGGGTCGACGTACGCCCGGGGTGCTTGCCGGCGTCAGTGCCCGCCTCGATAATCCGGCTCGAGGCGCGCTGGCAGATCAGCCGGTCATCGTCTCGCATCGACCTTCGCGAGAGTGCGAATGACAAGAATCGTACGGATCGGCGACTACGACGCCGACATTACCGCCCACCGCACCGTCGGGTCCGCCCTGGATCTTGCGGCGGCGGTGTTGTCTGTACCGTTGTGTGCCGAATGGGTCTCCACCGACGCGCAGGGCGACGCGCGCAACACGGCGTGAGCGAACTGCTCGTCATCGTCGCGGTTTCCTGGCTGGCCGGACTGACCGCGTGGATCGGGGGGTTGCTGGCGCGGGTCGAGGGCACCGCCAACACCACTGCCAAGCGCGAGTTCGTCCACGCCATGACCGCGTTCGGCGGCGGGATACTGCTGGCTGCGGTGGCGTTCGCCCTGGTGCCGGAGGGCCTGTCGGCTCTCGGGCCATGGGCCGCGATGGCGGCGATGTGCGTCGGCGGCGGCGCGTTCTGCGCGGTGGACATCTACCTCGGCCGCACGGGCGGCTCCCGCGCCCAGTTCGTTGCCCTGCTCACGGACTTCGTGCCCGAGGCCCTGTCCATGGGCGCGGTGTTCGCCACCAGTCCGCGCCTGGGCTACATGCTGGCAGCCTTCATCGGCTTGCAAAACCTGCCCGAGGGTTTCAACGCCTACCGGGAGATCGCGGTGGGCGCGGGCCGCCGGCGCAAGGCGTCGCGCATCCTGTTCGGTGTCAGCCTGCTCGGACCGCTTTGCGCCGTGGGCGGCTACCTGCTCCTGCGCGACAGCCACCTGGTGACGGCAGCCCTGATGAGCTTTGCCGCCGGCGGAATCCTCTATCTCATGTTCCAGGACATCGCGCCGGCCTCGCGCATGCGCGGGCACTGGACGCCGCCCCTCGGCGCCGTGCTCGGCTTCGTTGCCGGCATGTTGAGCCAGGCACTGATTGGCCCGTAGCGTGGATGACGCGCGTGCAGCGCTCGCCGGTCAGATCAACCCGGTGAACGGCTCGACGTTGACGACGTCGCCGTCCTCGACGTTTCCCTGTTCCGGGTCGAGCACGATGAAGCAGTCGGACTCGCTCATCGAGCGCAGGATGCCCGAGCCCTGGTCGCCGGTGGTGCGCACCTCGAGACGGCCGTCCGCGGCGCGCGCGAGGCGCCCGCGCTGGAACTCGGTACGACCCGGTTTCTTGCGAATCCGCCCGCGCATGACCGCGGCGAACCGGTGCTGCTCCCGGGCGGTTTCCCCGGCCATCGCCTGAAGGGCGGGCCGAACGAACTGATAGAAGGTGACCATGACCGCCACCGGGTTGCCGGGCAGGCCGAAAAACGGCGTCTCGCCGACCCGCCCGAACGCCAGCGGGCGGCCCGGTTTCATCGCGATCTTCCAGAAATTCACCTCGCCAAGCGCCTCGAGGGTGGACTGCACGAAGTCGGCCTCGCCCACCGAGGCGCCGGCCGTCGTGACGAGCATGTCGGCACAGCGGGCGCCCCGTTCGAAGGCCGTCCGCACCGCGGCAGGATCGTCGGGAATAACGCCCATGTCGATGAAATCGACATCGAGGCGTTTGAGCATGCCGTAGAGCGTATAGCGATTGCTGTCGTAGACCTCGCCCATCCGCAGCGGCTCCCCCACCGAGCGCAGCTCGTCGCCGTTGGAGAAGAAGGCCACCCGCGGCCGCCGGATCACCGACACCTCGCCGATCCCGATGGAGGCCATGAGGCCGAGATCGGCCGGCGTCACACGGCGGCCGGCCGGCAGCGCCACCGAACCGGCCGCCAGGTCCTCGCCCGCTCGCCGCACGTTGTCGCCCACCTTCGCGCCGCCGGGGATGCGCACCGTGTCGCCTTCGCGGTCGACGTGCTCCTGCATGGCCGCGGTGTCGGTGCCCGCGGGCATCACCGCGCCGGTCATGATGCGCACGCACTGGCCGGCCTTGACGCTGCCTTCGAAGGCGCGCCCCGCCCAGGCGATGCCGATGACCTCGAGGGCGCCGACTTCATCGCGGTCAATCGTTCCGGCGGCGTAGGCGTAGCCGTCCACCGCGCTGTTGGTGTGCATGGGTACGTCTGTCGCGGCGACGAGGTCTTCGGCGAGCACGCGCCCGAGCGAATCGCGCACCGCCACGCGTTCCTGCTCGGCGATCACCGGCACGGACGCGCGAATTCGCGCCAGCGCCTCGTCCATCGGCAGCAGCGCCGGCTCGGCGTCGTCGGCGCAACTCGGCTCGCGCAGCCGGTCGTTTGCCCTCATGGCCGCACCCAGTGTCCGGAGCGGCCGCCGGATTTTTCCATCAGCATGACGTCGGTAATACGCATGCCGCGGTCCACCGCCTTGCACATGTCGTAGACGGTCGCCAGCGCCGCCTGCACGGCAACGATGGCTTCCATCTCCACGCCGGTTCGTTCGCGGGTCTCGGTGGTCACGCGGCACTCGACCGCGCTTGTCGCGTCATCGAGGCTGAAGTCCACCGCCACGCGCGTCAGCATTAGCGGATGGCACAAGGGAATCAGCTCGGCGGTCTTCTTGCTGGCCATGATCGCGGCGAGACGGGCGACGCCCAGCACGTCGCCCTTCTTGTGATCGCCGCGGCGAATCATTTCCAGCGTTTTTCGGTCCATTTGAATTCGGCCCGTCGCCACCGCGCGTCGGGCGGTGACCGCCTTGTCGCCGACGTCGACCATATGGGCCGCGCCGTCGGCGTCGAAATGTGTCAACCGGGACTCGCTCATCGTCTCGCCTGCATGTGATTCGTCATCGAAACGTTCGAAATATCAATTTGCTAGGGGTTCGGCGGCGCGCCGACCGCGCGCTCGGCATTTTCTGTACAATGGCTCGATCCCACAGCTTTTACCGGAGTGCAATTATGGCACGTACAGAATCTACCATGCTCGAACTGGGCACCGTCGCGCCGGGCTTTACGCTGCCCAATACCAACCCGGTGTACGGCGGAGAAACGGTCTCACTGGAGGATTGCGCGGCGGCTCCCGCCTTGCTCGTGGCCTTCATCTGCAATCATTGTCCGTTCGTCAAGCACATCAAGGGCGCATTCTCCAAGTTCGCGTCGGATATGGCGGAGAAAGGTCTGGCGGTGATCGCCATCAGCGCCAACGACGCCGCCGAGTTCCCCCAGGACGGACCGCAAAAGATGGCCGAGGACAGTACCGCCCAGGGATACACGTTTCCCTACCTGTTCGACGAGGATCAGAACGTGGCGCGCGCCTACCATGCCGCCTGCACGCCCGATTTCTTCCTTTTCGACGCCGACCGCAAGCTGGTGTACCGCGGCCAATTCGACGGCAGCCGGCCCTCCAACGACGTGCCGGTGACCGGGGAGGATCTGCGTGCCGCGGTGGAAGCGACGCTCGCCGGGCGCAGCGTGAGTGCGGACCAGAAGCCCAGCATCGGTTGCAATATCAAGTGGAAGGAGGGCAACGCGCCGGAGTACTTCGCCTAGTGTCCGCTTGCGCAGGGGAGCGCGGAGCGCGTTCGCGGCGCCGCGTTCGAGCCGCTGGCGTGACCCGATTCTGACTCGCCGCCATGCATGACGGCGGGCTCGTCTTTTCCATATTCCTGATTTTTACCGGTGCCGCGCTGTTCGCGACGGCCGCGCTTTACGCGCGCCAGGCCATGCTGGTGGCCTACATCGTCCTTGGTGCGTTGACCGGGCCGTCGGGCCTGGCACTGGTGACCGATGCGGCGCTGATCGAGCAGATCTCCGAGGTCGGCATCATTTTCCTGCTGTTCCTTCTCGGCCTGAACCTCTACCCGCAAAAGCTGATCGATCTGTTCCGCGAAACGCTGTTGGTCACGTTGGTCAGTTCGGTCGCTTTTTGCGGCGTGGCGTTCGTCATCGCGCGCGCTTTCGGTCTCGGCGGACTGGATGCGCTGCTGGTCGGCGTGGCGGCGATGTTCTCCAGCACGATCATCGGCCTCAAGCTGCTCCCCACCACGGTGCTGCACCATCGTCATACCGGCGAGGTGATCGTCTCGATACTGTTGCTGCAGGACTTGATCGCGATATTCGCCATGTTGCTGCTGGCCGGCGTGTCGCGGGGCGAGGTGCCGCTGGCCAGCACCGTGGCCGCGGTGCTGGCCCTGCCGTTATTGGTGGTCGTCGCCTTTCTCGGCGAGCGCTATGTCCTGGTAAAGCTCTTCGTCAAGTTCGATCGTATCCAGGAGTACGTGTTCCTGCTGGCTCTCGGCTGGTGCCTGGGCATCGCCCAGGCCGGCAAGGCGATGGGCCTGTCCTACGAGATCGGCGCCTTCATCGCCGGCATCGCGGTGGCCACCAGCCCGGTCGCGCGCCACATCGCCGAAAGCCTCAAGCCCCTGCGCGACTTCTTCCTGGTCATGTTTTTCTTCGCCCTCGGTGCCGGTTTCGATTTCGGCGCGGCACGCGCGATGGCGCTGCCGGCGCTGGTGCTGGCCGTGGTGATGATCGCGCTCAAGCCGGTAGTGTATCGCTACCTGTTCGTGACCCAGGCCGAGACGCCCAAGCTGGCCTGGGAAACCGGCGTGCGGCTCGGTCAGCTCAGCGAATTCTCGTTGTTGTTGGTGTTCGTCGCCGTGGAAAGCGCGGTGATGTCGGACGAGGCGGCGTCCATGGTGCAACTGGCCACCATCATCACTTTCGTGGCTTCGTCCTACCTGGTGGTGCTGCGCTACCCGACGCCGATTGCACTTTCCGACAAGCTCAGGCGGGATTGAGTGATGGCCGACGGCGATCCGCGCGCGATGCGCGACAGTTCCTCGACCGGCGGGCTGCGCCGTGTCATCTCGTTACCGCTGCTGGCGTTTTACGGGCTCGGCAACATCCTCGGAGCCGGCATCTACGTCTTGATCGGCGAAGTGGCCGGCGTCTCCGGCGGCTATGCGCCCATCGCGTTCCTTCTCGCGTCCTTGCTGGTGGTTCCGAGCGCCCTGACCTACGCCGAGCTTTCGGCGCGATACCCGGTCAGCGCCGGCGAGGCGGTGTACCTGTTCGAGGCGTTTGGCGCGCGCTGGCTGTCGATCGCCGTGGGTTTGCTGCTGGCACTGGCGGGCGCGGTATCGACTGCCGCGCTGGCGCGGGGTTTCGCGGGATACATGTCCGTGGTGGCCGAGGTTCCGTCGCTGTCGGTAATCATTCCCCTCGTGTTGGCCATGGGTGCAATCTGCGCCTGGGGAATTGGCCTTTCGGTGAAGGTCGCGGCGGTGTTGACGATCGTCGAAATTGCCGGTCTGCTATTGATGCTGTGGGCTGGTGCGCCGTATCTCGCGCGCGTCGAGGTGGCCGCGGTGCAATGGCTGCCGGGCGCCGACATCGCGCTTTGGCAAGGAATCGGCATGGGCGCGGTACTCGCCTTTTACGCGTTCCTCGGGTTCGAGGACATGGTGAACGTGGCCGAGGAGGTGCGCGACCCCGAACGCAACATGCCGCGTGCGATTCTTGCCGCGCTGCTCGTCGCCACGCTGCTATACGTTGGTGTCGCGGTGGTGGCGGTGCTCGTGATGCCGCCGGCGGAGCTTGCCGCGAGCGGAGCCCCGCTGGCCGACGCCTATCGCGCCGCCTCTGGCCGCTGGCCGGGTATCCTGGTCGCAATCGGGCTGCTTGCCGCGATCAACGGCGCGCTGGTGCAGATCGTCATGTCGACGCGCGTCGTTTACGGCATGAGTCGGCGAGGCTGGCTTGCCGGGCGGCTGGGTTTCGTGTCGCCGCGCACCGGCACGCCGCTCGTCGCCACGGCGCTGGTCACCGCGTTGGTGCTCGCCCTGGCGATGGTATTTCCGCTGAAGTCGCTCGCCTGGGCGACGAGCCTGATCATTCTCATGGTGTTCGCGCTGGTCAACGCGGCCCTTTGGCGAATTCGCGGGCGCGCGCCGACACCTGCCCGCCGACACGCGGTGCCGCGCTGGGTGTCGCTTTTCGGCGCGTTGTCGAGTGCGCTGTTCGCCCTTGCCGGGCTGCTGTTGGGTTTACGCTCATGAGGGAGCGGCGCGTCAGGCCGACGGCTCGCCGCGCTCTGCCTGGGCCTCGGCCAGGATGAACTCTCGAAACGCGCGCACCGACGGGTTCTCCAGCGCCCCGTCGCCATACACCAGGTAGTAGCCCGGTTCGGGTCCTCCCGAACGCGCAAACGGCGCCACCAATGCCCCGCTGGCGATTTCCGCGCTCATCATGCCCGGAAATCCGAGAAACACGCCAAGACCTTCCACCGCGGCGCGCACCAGCGAGTTGGGATCGTCGATCACCGGTCCGCGGCGGCCGGCAGACTCGTCCACGCCCGCGGCGATCAGCCATTCTATCCATTCCTGGTGATCGCGTTCGTGCAGCAGCACGTGGTTGACCAGGTCGCCGACCTCGCGCAACGGATTGTTTCCTCGAAGTAGCGCGGGGCTGCACAGCGGCACCGCCATGGCATCCATCAGCCACTCGCTGCGTGTACCGCTCCAGTGGCCGAGACCCCAGCGTACCGCCATGTCGACGTCGTCGCGCGCCAGGTCCACCAGGTGAATGGAGTGGTGGATGCGCAGGTCGATTTGCGGGTGTTCCACCCAGAACTTGCCCAGGCGCGCGGCGAGCCAGCGCGAACCGAAGGTGTGGGTGACGCTGACCGTGAGCGAGGGTCGCATCGGCGTGTCGCGAATACGGCAGGACGCCTCGGCGATGCGGTCGAGCGCTTCCGATACGGCGGGAAACAATTGCGCACCGGCCTCGGTGAGCGCCAGACGGCGCTTGCCTCGACTGAACAGCGGCACGCCGAACCATTCCTCGAGCTGGCGCACCTGGTGGCTGATCGCGGTGGGGGTCACCGCGAGATCGTCGGCGGCGCGCGTGAAGTTCAGGTGTCGAGCGCCGGATTCGAAGGCGCGCAGCGCGTTGAGCGGAGGTAGGCGTCGGTGCATGGAGAGGATTCCTTGGGCTGAAATTTATTCATCCCCTGGATGAAAAACCATCGCTTGAAGCTTCCTCCAGGCGCCCGGAAAATGCAAGCATCGACAGAAAACCTGGTACGAAACGATTATTCGAGGGCTGAAGAAATGTTTGAATACATGATACAGGGTATAGCGCGCGCCGGGGGTGTCGAGGTGCCACGAGGGCGCACCGTGCTTCCGGCGCGACAGGTCCTGTACAGGCGTCCGGGGGTCGCGCGCCGGGCCGCCGGATGGGTATTGCAGCGTGGTGCGTCGGGGCTGGAGGCGGTCGCCGTCCGATTGCTCGAACCACGCGCGACGTTTCGCGTCTCGCATTGATCGGCGTCGGCGCGCCGGCCACCGGGCGTGCCGGTGACGCGGCGCGCAGCGCGGTCAACGCAGGGCCGCGGCGTGAAAGGCGACGTGCTCGCCGATGAAGCTGGCGATGAAAAAATAGCTGTGGTCGTAGCCGTTTTGCATGCGCAGTTGCAGCGGCTGTCCGGATCGCCGGCAGGCGTCGGCAAACAATTCGGGCTTGAGTTCCCGGTCGAGAAACGAATCCGCTTCCCCCTGGTCGATCAGGATGGTACCGGCTGTCCGCGCGCCGGCGGCGACCAGCGCGGTGGCGTCGTGCGCCGCCCAGGCGTCGCGGTCCGCGCCCAGGTAACCGCCCAGCGCTTTCTCGCCCCAGGGACATTGCGACGGCGCGCAGATCGGTGCGAACGCCGATACCGAGCGGTAGGCATCCGGATTCTTCAGCGCGATGGTCAGCGCCCCGTGGCCGCCCATGGAATGACCGGTGATGCCCTGCCGTTCGTTGTCGACGGGAAAGTGTTCGGCCACCAGGTCCCTCAGCTCTCCGGTGAGGTAGCTGTACATCCGGTAATTTCGCGACCACGGCGCTTCGGTGGCATCGACGTAGAAGCCGGCGCCGGTCCCGAAGTCGTAGTCGTCGTCCTCTCCAGCGACGCCCGCGCCTCGCGGGCTGGTGTCCGGTGCCACCAGTACCAGGCCGTGCTCGGCCGCGTAGCGCTGGGCGCCCGCCTTCACGGTGAAGTTTTCCTCGGTGCAGGTCAGGCCCGACAGGTACCACAGCACCGGAAGGCGGCTGCCGTCGGCGCCGGGTGGCAGGTAGACGGCGAATCGCATATCGGTGCCGGTCTCTCGCGAGGCGTGCCGGTATACGCCCTGCACGCCGCCGAAACAGCGGTTCTCGCTAATGGTTTCCATGTGCGTCACGAGACCCGCGCCTAGAAGTTGATGACGCTGCGGATCGACTCGCCCTCGTGCATGAGGTCGAATGCCTTGTTGATGTCGTCGAGCGGCATCTGGTGGGTAATCAGGTCGTCGATGTTGATCTTGCCTTCCATGTACCAGTCGACGATCTTGGGCACGTCGGTGCGCCCGCGCGCGCCGCCGAAGGCGGTGCCGCGCCAAACGCGGCCGGTGACCAGCTGGAACGGCCGGGTGCTGATTTCCTGGCCCGCCCCCGCCACGCCGATAATGATGGATTCGCCCCAGCCCTTGTGGCAGCACTCCAGCGCCTGGCGCATCACATCGACGTTGCCGATGCATTCGAAGGAGAAGTCCGCGCCACCCTTGGTCAGGCTGACGAGGTACGGCACAAGGTCGCCCTCGACTTCGCCGGGATTGACGAAGTGGGTCATGCCGAACTGGCGACCGAGCGCCTCGCGGCGCGGGTTGAGGTCGACGCCCACGATCATGTCGGCGCCGGCCAGGCGCGCACCCTGGATGACGTTCAGCCCGATGCCGCCGAGGCCGAAAACCACGACGTTGTCGCCCGGCTTGACCTTCGCGGTGTTGATGACCGCGCCGATGCCGGTGGTGACGCCGCAGCCGATGTAGCAGACCTTGTCGAACGGCGCGTCCTCGCGAATCTTCGCCAGCGCGATCTCCGGAACCACGGTGTAGTTGGAAAACGTCGACGTGCCCATGTAGTGGAATACGTCGTCCTTGCCGAGTTTGAAGCGGCTGGTGCCGTCGGGCATGACGCCGCGTCCCTGGGTCTCGCGAATTGCCTGGCACAGGTTGGTCTTGCCGCTGGTGCAGTATTCGCACTGCCGGCACTCCGGTGTGTACAGCGGTATGACGTGGTCGCCCTTCTTCAGGCTGGTGACGTCGGGACCCGTGTCGACGACGATGCCGGCACCCTCGTGACCCAGGATGGCGGGAAACAATCCTTCCGGGTCGGCGCCGGATCGGGTGAACTCGTCGGTATGACACACGCCCGTCGACTTGATCTCGACAAGCACCTCGCCGGCGCCCGGTCCGGCCAGTTCGACGGTTTCGATGGACAGGGGCTTTCCGGCTTCGAACGCAACGGCCGCGCGTGTTTGCATGACACCTCCTAGCGAATGGACAGTGATATTATGGGGAACTCTTTGGAGTCCCGATCTTAAACGCAAGAAACCATCGATGAAAGCGCATACGGTTTTCGCAGTCGCCTTGTTGGCATCGGCGCCCGCCCTGGGGTTCGAGTACCCGATCAGCTTCGCCACCGTCGACTGCGACGGAAACCCGGGCATGGTCTCAGTAGACGTGTCGCGCATCTACAAGGTGCAGTCCCTGGGCTGTGAGAACGGCACCGCGCTCGGCCAGGTCGTGATCCGCAACGACGCGGGCGGCTACGACGTTGCCACCGTCTCGGCCGAAGAGGCCGAGAGCCTGCAGCAGGAAATCAGGGACTACACGCGCGCGCGGCGCGAAGCGCTGCAGAAAGGCGGGACGGTCATCATCGGAAATTGATCGTCGTCAACGCCGGTAGTGAACGCCGCGCGCCGTTCGAAGCGCGTTGATATAGTGGTTGGCGAACGTTGATCACGCCCCTGGTTGCGAGGAACCCCATGCCGTCTATTAAATCAATTCGCCGCACCGTTGCCGGCGTCGTTTACGCGATTTCGCTTCCGCTCGCCACCGTCGCCCACGGCGATGACACCCGTGACACCATGGCGCGCGTCTACTCTTCGCTGGCCACGCTGCTGCCGATATCTCTCGACGAGGCGCGCTTCGACACGAAGGAGGGCACCGAGCAGATGTCCCGCGCGCTCGACGAGCTCGCGGGCGCCGCCGACGACCTGTCTTCGCACGCCGAGGGCGTCTCCGCCGAGTTCCGGTCCCTGGCGCGCACGTTCGAAACCAACGTGTTGCTGCTGAGGCAGAGTCTCGACCAGGGTCGCTACCACGAGTTCAACTACCTGGTGCTCGACCTTACCGGCAATTGCGTGAGTTGCCACGCGCGGTTGCCGTCCGGCGCCGGACCGGCCTTCGCCGCCGGTTTGTCCGAGGCCGTTGCCGATCGACTCTACTCCGATCTCGATCGCGTCCAGCTGCAGATTGCCACGCGCCAGTTCGACGCCGCCCTCGACACGCTCGAGGGTATCATCGCCGATCCCGGTGTCGAGCCACTGGATCTCGAACTCGACGGTGTGTTGTTCGACTACCTCACGGTGGGTATCACGGTCAGCGGACAGACCGATCGCGTGAAGCGTACCCTGGAGCGGCTGCGCGCGCGAAAGGATCTGCCGTACTACATGGCGCGCTACGCCGGACGCTGGTCGAACCATCTTGCCGCCCTCGAGAAAGACATTGCCGCGACGCCCTCGATTGCGCGCGCGCGGACCCTGTTCGATACCTCGACCAGCGTGTCCCCGGTACCGTCGAGCCAGGAGCGCGTGGTTCACGACCTGGTGACCTCGACGATGCTGCGTCGCCTGCTCGAGAGCGACGCCCTTGATGACGCCGCGCGCGCCGAGGCGTACTGGATGCTTGGTGTCATTTCGATACGCACCGTCAATCCGAGGCCGGGCGTGCCCCATACCGAGCTGCTCCTCGAGGCCGCCATACGCGCTGCGCCCGGCAGTGAGGTCGCGCGGCACAGTTACGCCCTGCTCGAGGAGTACAACCGTGTCAGCTTCGCCGGCATCACCAACGCCGAGATGCCGGGCGCGATCCTCGATCTGGACGTTCTGCGCGACCTCGCCGGCGTCAAGCAAAACCAGTAGAGTTCGTTCGCCGAAACCGACCCGTTGCCGGACGCCGTTGACATAGAGAGGCTGGTGTTCGCGGTCTCGCCCGCCTGGCTGGCCGCGGCGCTGGGCGCCATCGCCGTTGTCCTGCTGGTCGTCCTGCTGGCTCGCACCTCGCGCGGACGGACGGCACGCCTGGAGGCGGTGTTGCGCGAGGAACACCGCCAGATGCGCGAGGCGGCCAGCCGCGATGCCTGGGAATTGCGCGACGAACTGGCCTCGGCGCAGAACGCGGCGAACCAGTCCGTGGTGACCAGCGTGGCGGAGTTAGGCCGTGCCCAGCGCGATGCGATTGCCGGCCTGGAACAGCGCCTCGCTCACCAGGTGGACCGCGCCGAGCGCCATCACGACGAACTGCGCCAGGGGCTGGAGCAGCGGGCCCAGGCGCTGCAATCGGCCATGGATGCGCGGCTGGGCGAGATGCGTAGCCTGGTCGACGAGAAGCTGCAGTCGACCCTGGAGCGCCGCCTCGGCGAGTCCTTTCGCCAGGTGAGCGAACGCCTCGAGGCGGTGCAGAAGGGGCTCGGCGAGATGCAGACGCTGGCCGCCGGCGTCGGTGATCTCAAGCGCGTGCTCACCAACGTAAAGACCCGGGGCACCTGGGGTGAGGTGCAACTCGGAAGCTTGCTGGAGGAGATCCTCGCGCCCGAGCAGTTCGCCCGCAACGTGAATACCCGCGAAGGATCGGACAACCGGGTGGAGTACGCAGTGCGGCTGCCCGGGGAGGGCGGACGGAGCGTGTGGCTGCCGATCGACGCCAAGTTTCCCCAGGAGGACTACCAGCGGTTGGTCGATGCCGCCGAGGCCGCCGACCAGGCCGGGGTGGACGCCAGCCTGGCGGCACTGGTGAACGCCCTTGCGCGGGCGGGCCGGGACATCGCCGACAAGTACCTCGACCCGCCGCGCACCACCGATTTCGCCATCATGTTCCTGCCCACCGAGGGACTGTACGCCGAGGCGCTTCGCCAGGGCGGCCTGGTGGAGCGCCTGCAGCGCGATCACCGGGTGGTGGTGTCGGGGCCGACCACCCTGGCGGCCTTGCTCAACAGCCTGCGGATGGGTTTTCGCACGCTCGCCATCGAGCGGCGATCCAGCGAGGTGTGGGCACTGCTGGCCGAGGTCAAGACCGAGTTCGAGCGGTTCGGCGACCAGCTCGCCCGCGCACGGCGCCAGCTCGATCTCGCGGCGAAGGCCATCGACCGTACCGGCACCCGTACGCGCGCGATGGCGCGACGACTGCGTCACCTGGAAACCCTGCCGGGGCAGGAAGACGACGCTGGCTCCGCCGACGGCGCCGACGACGGCGAGTGGTCCGCGTCCGGCGACGTCGACGGCGGCGACCCGCCGCGGCATGGTTGAATATTCACGTAGACCGGGCGCCGCCCTTGTTATAGTCCGCACCTGGAGTTCATTCACCAGACACGAACCCGGCGGGCGCCATGGCGGCGAACCCGCGAGCGGTTGCCGGAGTCCTCGTGCCCCTGCCTGATCTACTGAACGCTTCCAGCGGAATCGAGCCCGCACCGGCGAAAGGCCGTTTCGGGGTACGCGGCGCGTGCCTGGCGCTGGCGCTCGTTCTGGCGCTGCCCGGCACCGTTCAGGCCCAGCTGTCCCTGTCGGGGCTCGGCGGGACGTCCGGCGACGCGGCCCAGGATGCCTCAGAGGATGACGCGTCGGGCACGAACCCGGAAAACGAGCAGCAGGTTACCGAGGCGCGGCAGGAGCTGGAATCCGTCGAGTCGAAGATTCGGCAGCTTCAGGAACGAATCGCCGGCGCGGACGAACGCATCAGGCGCATCCAGGAGAAAATCGCCAACGATCACGACCTGATCGGGGCGGCGTCGACCGACATCAACGACCTGTCCCGAGAGGCGCTCGAGGAGCTGGTCAGCGAACAGCGAAACAAGGTGTCGGCGCAGCGAGAGCGCATCGTCGAACTCGACGCCACGCTGAGCGATCTCATCCAGGCGCCGAGCAAGCTCGCGGAGCAGCGCGAGGCGATCTCCCAGGAGACCGCGCAGACGCCCGCGCTCCCGCAGGCCGGGGCGCCGTCCGCGGCGAGCGACGCCGGCCCGGCTTCGGGTGTCGAGGCGGTGCCGTCCGGCGACGCCGCCGATTCCGCCGCAACCGTCGACGGGTTGCGTCGGCAGATCGACGAGCGGCGCCTCGAGCTCACCCGTCTTCGCTTGTCCAACAACGAGACGCTCAACGCCTTGACCACCGCGGAGCGGGACCTGGCGAAGCGCGAACTTGCCCAACGCGAGACGTTCCTCGACAGGGCCCTCGAGCGGTTGCGCGTGCTGAGCGAGCGCGAGGCCGAACAATCGCTCAACGAGGCGCGCGAGGCGCAGCGACAAAGCGCCTTCGAACCGAAGGTGGTTCGTTCCCTGGCCGACGAGATCGTCGCTCTCAAGGAGGAACTGGCCAGCGCCTCGCACCGCGGCGGACAGGTGGCCGAGCAGCTCCAGGAGGTCAGCTCCCGGTTCGACCGCATCCGCGACGACTTCATCACCACGCGAGACCGGGTCGAGGTGGTGGGATCGACGCCCGCCATCGGGCGCATGCTCAGGCGCCGCCTCGACAGCCTGCCGTCGAATACCGGCTATCGGCGCAGCGCGCAATCGCGTCGTGCGGAGATCAGCGAGGTCATCGATCGACAGATCGATATCGACGAAGAGTTGCGTCAGCTGGGCGAGGTCGACGCCGAGGTCACCAACCTGATGGCCGGCATTGGCGAGCCGGTCGCCAGCGAGCACATCCCCTCGCTGCGTGAACGCCTCGCGTCGCTGCTGGTGGAAAAACGCAACACGCTCAGCCAGTTGCACGCCCAGTACGGCGCGGTCGCCGCGCGCCTCACCCAGCTCGACCAGGCCCAGCGCGACCTGGTGAGCAAGGCGCGTGAGTTCGTGGAGTTCATCGAAGGCGAGTTGATGACCATCCCCAGTCAGCCGGTGCTGCACGAGGTCACCGCGGGTCAATGGTTGGCGGCGGTCTCGTCTTCGTTCGACATGCGCGTGTGGAAGCAGTTAGTCACCGACACGGCGACCGCGTTGACGGGCAGCATCGACTTCACCGTGCTGGTGCTGCTCTTGACGGGTGCCGTGCTCGCAAGCCGGCGGTGGGCGCGCCGCGAGTTCAAGCGCATTGCGCCGCTGACCCGCAAGATCCGGACCGATCGCATGGCGCTGACATTCCTGGCGCTCGTTTGCACGTTGCTGTTGTGCGCCTCGATGCCGATCCTGCTGGGGGGCCTCGGCTGGGTCATCGTTCGTGCCTCGGTGTCCGACATCTCTTCGGCATTCGGCAGCGCCCTGATGCTCGCGGGCGCGGTGCTGCTGATATTCGGTTTCGTGCGCCAGATGGTGCGAACCGACGGCCTGGCGCTGCGACACTTCCGGTGGACCGAGGACAGCTGCCGCCGCATCTACCGAAACCTGTACTGGTTCCTGCCGCTGCTCACGGTATCGGTCGGGTTCAACCGATTCACCTTTCTCGCCGGGGTGGAAGGCTGGAACCTGTTCAGCCGTTTGTTCCTGATCGCCATGCTGGTCCTGACACTGGTCTTCTTCTGGCGCGTCAGCCGCCACGCGCTATCGAGCGAAAAACATGTCGATGCGTTGACCGACCTGAGCGACCCGCTGTCGCATCGCCGGCGACGCTGGTTTCTGCCCCTGGCGCTGGTGCTGTGGTCGGTCGCGTTCATGTCCTACTTCGGTTACCACTACACGGCCATGCGGCTGGACTACTACATCGGCCAGACGTTCGTGCTGCTGGTCGCGTTGTTGCTGGCCCACAACCTCCTGCTGCGCTGGTCGACGCTGGTGCAGAAGCGACTGCGTTTCAACGAACTGGTCAAGCGGCGCGAGGAGGCACGCGCCTCGCGCGAATCGGGCGAATCCGAATCGCAGGCCCCGGATAGCGCCGACTACCTTGTCGTCGACGAACACGAACTGGACGTCGTCGGTCTCGGTGAGCAGACCCAGCGGTTGGTGTCCGCCGTCCTGTTGTTCCTCGGGTTCGTCGGTCTTTACCTGGTCTGGGATGACCTGTTTCCGGCACTGCGCGTGCTCAACGAGATCAACCTGCCGTTCAGCCAACTCGCGGTGGTCGACGGCGTACAGAAGGAGATCCCGGTCACCCTGACCGACGTGGCCGTCGCGCTCCTGGTGTTCGTCGCCACGTTCATTGCCGCGCGCAACCTGCCGGGGCTGCTGGAATTCGTCGTGTTGCAGCGGCTGCCCATCGATGCCGGCGCGCGCTACGCGACCATTACCATCGCGCGCTACGTCATCGTGGCGGTGGGCGTCATCGTCGGCTTCGGCATCATCGGCGCCGACTGGTCCAAGCTGCAATGGCTCATCGCCGCGCTCGGCGTCGGCCTGGGCTTCGGGCTGCAGGAAATCGTCGCCAATTTCGTCAGCGGCATCATCCTGCTTTTCGAGCGCCCGATTCGGGTCGGCGACGTCATCACCCTGGGAGACACCGACGGCGTGGTGACGCGAATCCGGATACGTGCGACCACCATTCGCAACTGGGACCAGCGGGAACTGGTGGTTCCCAACAAGGAGTTCATCACCGGACGTCTTTTGAACTGGACGCTGTCCGATCCCATCAACAGGATGGTGATCAAGGTCGGCGTCGCCTATGGATCGGACGTCGACAAAGCCCTGGAAATCATGCTGGACGTCGCGGAGAAACATCCCCACGTGCTCGAGGATCCCAAGCCGGTCGTGGTGTTCGAGAACTTCGGCGAAAGTTCCCTCGACCTGTCCCTGCGCTGCTATCAGACGGGGCTGGACTGGCGATTGCCGACGCTCAACGAGATCAACAGGGAGATCAATCGGCGCTTCGCCGAGGCCGGCATCGAGATTCCCTTCGCGCAGCGCGACGTGCACCTGCGTGCCGGCGACCCCCTCGAGGTCGTGCTTCGCCGCGGCCAGCGCGCCCCGGACTGAGACCGGCGTTCCCCGAGATCTCGTCGTGGATACTGCGATCTTCGCCTGGACTCCCCAACTGATGGTCGCCCGCGACTTTTTCATCGCGCTGTTTATCGGCGTGCTGATCGGTTTCGAGCGAGAGCGCCATGCCGAGGGGAGGGATCCGACGTTCGGGGGATTGCGCACGTTCGTGCTTTGCGCGCTGCTCGGCGCGCTGGCCGGCTGGCTGGACGCGCCGGCCGGGACGCCATGGCTCCTGGTCGCCGGCTTGCTGGTATTGTGCGTCATGCTGGCCGTGGGATTGATTCTCGAATCGCGCGACGACGCCGGCGAGCCGGGTATGACCACCGAGATCTCCGCGCTGGTGACCTATCTGCTCGGCGGCGCGGTGACCCGCGGCCATGCGGGGGTCGCCGTCATGCTGGCCATCGCGGTTCTGGCGTTGCTGGCCTTCAAGCAGCCGTTGCACGGCATTGTTCGTGCCGTCGACCGCGAGGACATGATCGCCGGGCTCAAGCTGCTCGCGGCGAGTTTCATCGTGCTGCCGCTGCTGCCCGATAGCCCCATCGATCCCTGGGGCGCGCTCAATCCCTACCGCCTGTGGCTGCTGGTCGTGTTGATTTCGACATTGTCGCTGGTCGGCTACGTCGCCGTACGGCTGCTGGGCCCGCGCCGCGGCTTTACGCTGACGGGCGTGTTCGGCGGGCTGGTGTCGTCCACGGCGGTGACCATGAGCTTCGCCAGGCAGAGCCGGCACGCCCCGTCGCTGGAGGGGCTGGTCGCCATGGGCACGCTGCTGGCCTGGACCATCATGCTGGTGCGCGTGGTGGTCGAGGTGATGGTGGTGAACCGGGCATTGCTCGTGACCCTGGCGGCGCCGCTGGCCGCCATGTTTGTCGTTTCGGTGATCGCCGTCGCCTGGTTCGCGCACGCCGCCGGCAGGCATGGCACGTCCGGGACCGCCGCCGGCCGCGACCTTTCGCTGAAGAACCCGTTCAGCCTGACGTCCGCAATCAATTTTGCCCTGTTGTTCGCGCTGGTGTTGCTCGTGGTACGTTTCGTCCAGTTGTACGTTCCCGACGAATGGCTCTACGCGGTGGCGGCGCTGGCGGGAGCCACGGACGTCGACGCCATCACGCTGTCGGTGGCGGGCGCCGCGCGCGACGGTCTCGCGGAACGCCTGGCGGTGCTCAGCATTTTGGTGGCAGTGTGGTCGAATACGCTGGCGAAGTGCGCGCTGGTCTTCGTCCTGGGCAGTCACCGCGTCGCGGCGCGACTGGCGATTGCCAGCGTCGCGGCCATTGCCGCCGGGGCAGCGACGTTCCTGGCATCCGGCTGACCCTTCCGGCCGTTATCCCGCGCCGTCTCGACTAGGCCACTTCCAGGTTGGCATACGCCAGCACCAGCCACTTGTGCCCGACGTCCTCGAAATTGACCTGCACACGGGCGTGCTCGCCCTGGCCTTCGACATTGATCACGGTACCGGCCCCGAACTTCCTGTGCTGCACCCGCGCACCGAGCTTGAGACCGCCGGCGCCCGACTCGGGTACCTGCGTGGGGATGGCAGTCGCGGTGGCGACGCGCACCGGGCGGGTAAACTTCGCCGGCACCTCGGACAAAAAGCGCGACGGGCGTGAATAGGTCTCGCGGCCGTGCAGGCGGCGCACCTCGGCGTAGGTCATGTACAGCATTTGCATGGCGCGGGTCATGCCGACGTAGCATAGCCGGCGTTCTTCCTCCAGGCGGCCCGGTTCCTCGATCGAGCGCTGGTGCGGGAAGAGGCCCTCCTCCATGCCGCACAGGAACACGAGGGGAAACTCCAGTCCCTTGGCCGAGTGCAGGCTCATGAGCTGCACGCAGTCCTCCCACTCGTTGGCCTGGCTGTCGCCGGCCTCCAGCGCCGCCTGGGTGAGAAAGGCGGTAAGCCGATCCATGTCCTCCTCGCCGACATCTGGATTGAAGCCGCGCGTGGCATTGACCAGCTCCTCGAGGTTCTCGATGCGTGTCTCGGCCTTCTCGCCCTTTTCCTTCTGGTAGTGCTCGACGAGACCGCTTCGGCGCAGCACCGTGTCGGTCAGGCCCGGCAGGTCGAGGTGATCGGTGTCGTCGTCCATGGACTCGATCAACTCCAGGAATCCGGCCAGGGCGCTGCGCGCCCGGGAGGGCAGGGACGAGCCCGTGGCGAGCTCCCGCGCGGCCTGCCAGAGCGAGACTCCCTTCGCGCGCGCGTGCTCGCGCACCGCGTCGACGGTGCGATTGCCGATGCCGCGCGTCGGCAGATTGACGACGCGTTCGAACGAGGGATCCGAGTCCCGGTTGTTGACCAGCCGAAGGTACGCCAGCGCGTCCTTGATCTCGGCGCGTTCGAAGAAGCGAAGGCCGCCGTACACGCGGTACGGTATCGCCCGGTCGATCAGGTGCTGCTCGAATACGCGCGACTGGGCGTTGGACCGGTAGAGGATAGCGGCCGACTGGCGCGCGTTTCCCTCGCCGATCCAGTCCTCGATGCGGTCGATCACGAAGCGCGCTTCGTCGTTGTCGTTGAATGCGGCGTACAGGCGGATCGCGTCGCCCTCGGCACCCTCGGTCCACAGGCTCTTGCCGAGACGTCCCTCGTTGTGCGCGATAACGGCGTTGGCGGCGGCCAGTATGGTGCCGGTGGAGCGGTAGTTCTGTTCCAGGCGCACCACCTTCGTGCCCGGAAAATCCTGTTCGAAGCGCAGGATGTTTTCTACGCGGGCGCCGCGCCAGCCATAGATGGACTGGTCGTCGTCTCCCACCGCCACGATGTCGTTGCGCGGCTCCGCGAACAGTTTCAGCCAGCGATACTGTATGGCATTGGTATCCTGGAACTCGTCCACCATGACGTGGCGAAAGCGCTCGTGGTAATGGGCGCGAAGCGGTTCGTTGTTCGTCAGCTGCTCGGTGGCGCGCAGCAGCAACTCGGCGAAGTCCACCAGGCCGAGGCGCTGGCAGGTTTCCTCGTAGGCGCTATAGATGCCGACCATCTGCTGTATCTGGTAATCGTCGCCGGCATCGACGTTGTGCGGCCGGCGGCCCTCTTCCTTGTGGTTGTTGATGAACCACTGTACCTGTCGCGGCGGCCAGTAGCCCTCGTCCAGGCCCATGTCGCGCAGGATGCGGCGCACCAGCCGATACTGGTCGTCGCTGTCGAGGACCTCGAAACCGGGCGGCAGGCCCGCCTCCTCGTGATGGGTGCGCAGAAGACGGTGGGAGATGCCGTGAAAGGTGCCCATCCACATGCCGCCCACCGGGAAGCCGAGCATCTCCTCCACGCGCCCGCGCATCTCGCGGGCGGCCTTGTTGGTGAAGGTCACCGCCAGTATCGACAGCGGCGAAACGCGCAGTGCCTGCACCAGCCACGCGATGCGGTAGGTGAGAACACGCGTCTTGCCGCTGCCCGCGCCGGCCAATACCAGCATCGGGCCCGGATCGGCGGCAACCGCCTCGCGTTGCGCCGCGTTCAGCGCGTCGAAGATGTGGGAGACGTCTTCCATGGCCCGATTATAACGGCGCCGCCTGCGCCGGGCGTGGCGGGATGGCGAAGCTCAGAGCGGTTCTCGGCGCAAACCCGTGCGTCGCATGAGGACGTGCGTCAGTCTCGGGTCGTCGGCATCGGCAGTCTCGCTTTCGATGCGCCACTCGTCTCTGTCGATGGTCGGGAAGCGCACCGCGTCCGGGTCGACGACGCGATCGGGAACCCGGGTGATATCGAGGGTGTCGCAGTAGGCCAGCGCCACCGCGTAGATTTGCGCGCCGCCGATCACCCAGCACGGCTCGCCGGCCGCGGCGAGCGCGGACTCGACGTCGCGAAAGCATTCGACGTCATCGACGCCGGAGCGGCTGATCACGATATTGCGGCGTCCGGGCAGTGCCTTGCGGCCGATGGAGTCCCAGGTCTTGCGGCCCATGACGATGGCCGCGCCCATGGTCACGCGCTTGAAGCGCTTGAGGTCGGCCGCATAGTGCCATGGCAGGCCGCCATGCAACCCGATGACGCCGTCCGCGGCGATGGCGACGATGGCGCCGCGCACTATACGGCGACCTTGAAGTCGATGAACGGATGGGGCTCGTAGCCGTCGAGGCGGAATTTCTCCAGCAGCACGTCGGTGTCCGCGTCGAGCAACGAGCGGATGTCGTCGAGTTCGCGTATCGAGGGATCGATGGTCAGTCGCGGCAGCGGCCGCGGCTCGCGCTCGAGCTGGGTCTTCAGGCCCGGGACGTGGTCGTACTCGGCCATGGTGCCATCGGCCTTGGCGGTATAGACGTGGGCATCGACCAGGGTGTGGGCGAGGATGCCGGGTCGTATGCCGCTCATGTGGGCAAACAACGACAGCAGGAAGGCGTAGCCGGCGATGTTGTAGGGCACGCCCAGCGCGACGTCGCAGCTGCGCTGGGTAAGGTGCAGGCACACGCGCGGTTCGCCGCCGGCGTCGAGCTGCACGTTGATTACCCAGAACGCGTGGCATGGAGGCAGTTCGCTGGCGTGGGCATTGCCGGGCGCCCAGGCGGATACCACCATGCGGCGGCTCATGGGATTGGTCCGCAGCTGGTCGAGCACCCAGGCCACCTGGTCGGCGAACGCGGCACGACCCTGCTCGTCGTGCACCGGAAAGTGGCGCCAGAAATTGCCGTAGGCGCTCGGCACCCTGCCGTCGTCGTCGGCCCAGGGATCCCAGAACTTGCAGCCGTGCTTTTTCAGCAGGCCGATGTGGGTGTCGCCGGAGAGAAACCACAGGTTTTCCACGACGATGTTCTTCCACGAGATCTTCTTGGTGGTCAACAGCGGGAAGCCCGCTGCCAGGTCGATCTCGTAGTTGATGTTGAAGGTCGAGAGCGTATCGACGCCGGTTCGGTTCTCCTTGCGCGTGCCACGCTCGAGCACCTCGCGGACGGTGTCCAGGTATTGTTTCAACGGTGGTCCGGATCGACGGTTGGAATGAATGCCGGGCCTTCGGATTATGCCCCCTGGCCAGGCGCCTGGCTACCGGGCGCCGCGAAGTGACTCGTCGTCAATTCCCCTGTAGCAGTTCCTTGAGCTTCGCGCGCGCCTTATCCTTCAATTCGTCGGCACGACGCTCGAGCTCCGCACGCGCCGCCTCGACGGCCGCGTCCCGAAGGCGCTCACGCACCACCGAGCGCACCGCGTCGGTCAGTTGCCGGAACATCTGGCGGGCGATCTCGGTGCGAGTGCCCTCGAGGTCGGTGAACACGAACTCGTCGATCGTCAATGACTCGGGTTCGTCCATGCCGTCGAGATCGACGAGGACGGAAGCTTGCGAGATCTCCACCCGTTCGATGGTGTAGGTGGGCGATGACACATCGTCCTCGTCGCCGGTCGGCTCGGCCGACCCGCCGGTGCCCGTGTCGGCGTTCGTGTCGGCGTCGCCACCGGATGCCTCGTCGTCGCGGCTTCGCGTGCCGGTTCCGCCGGTGGAAGCCGGCGCGGCGTTCTCTCGCAGCACGTCAATGTTGGTTCGCTCGGGCGTTCCTTCGACGCGAATCGTGGGCCGTCCGGCATGGACGCGGGTGATGGTGCCGGTCGTGACCTCGATGGCCACGCTGATCTCGTCGAAGCGCACCGCCGGTTGATCCGAGAATCCCGGCGGATTGGCGACCACGAGGTCGGTCAGCGAGGCGGTGCCGTTGGTCAGCGAGATGTCCACCGAGCCGATTCCGACCGGCACACCGGCCACGCGCGAGCCGGTGCGCTCGATGCGGGAATGCACGACCGAGTCGATGTTCATGACGAGGTAGGCGGCGACCGCCAGCAGCGTGGCCAGCAGGATGGCGATGACGATCAGGATTCTGCGCACGGGACGGGTTCTCCGGGCGAGGTGGTAGGTGCCGCCGGGCCCGGGTGCCGCTTCACCCGGCGGGATCGAAGTAGTTCTCGATCAATCGACGGGCAAGGTAGGCGGACTTCACGTACCAATACTCTTTGTTGATGCACAGCGCGGCGAAGGCGATCTTGCGCGTGCCGTCACTGGCGTAGCCGACGAACCAGTCGTACCTGCCCTCGGGATGGAATCCGGTCAGGGATCCCGTCTTGCCGCCGACCTCGATATTCTTGAATCGCTTGCTGAAACCGCGAAACGGCTTGCTGGCCGACCCCCGGCGCACGGTCTCCTGCATGAGCTTGCGCATTTCTTCGGCGGCGTCGGCGCTGATGATCCGCGTCGCTTCGCCCGGGTCGGACTCGAACAGGATGATGCCGTACTCGTCTGTAATCGCGTCGACCAGCCGCGGCGCGGGCATGACGCCGTCGTTAATGACGGTGGCGGCCAACAGGGCGCCGTGCACCGGGCTGATGTTGGTGCCCCGGGTATAGCCGGACGCGGTCTCGGCGACGGACCATTCCTCGGTCGGATCCAACTCGATGGTCGACGTTTGTACCGGGATGTCCGCATCGAGCGGTTGATTGAAGCGAAAGCGCTCGGAATACTCCAGCAGCTTGTCGCCGCCCACCGTGTAGATGCCGAGCCGCGCAAACACGGTATTCACCGAGCGCGAGAAGGAGTCCTCCAGCGTGCGGTGCCGGGTCCACTTGTTGTTGCGATGGTTGAAGACGTTTTTCTTGTAAAGCGTCGTGGTCTTGCCGTTGTACGGCAGGACCGTGTCGGCATCGGCCTTGCCGAGGTCGATGGCTGCCGCGGCGGTCACGGTCTTGAACACCGAGGCCGCCGGGTAGCTCGCGCGCAACGCGAGGTTCTCGTGGGGCTGGCCGTCGCGGCGGATATCGGCCATGGCGAGGATGCGGCCGGACTCGGCATCCATGGCGACGACGACGCCGTAATCCGGTCGGTATTTTTCGAGTTCGGCGGTGATGGCCGCCTGCAGGTCGATGTCGACGTTGTAGTGAACGCGCGCGGTCTTGTCGGGCAACGATGCCAGGGGCAGCGACTCGGGAAGGCGATTGTCGCGCAGGTACTCGGCCAGGCTCAGCTTGACGTCCTGCTTGTCGATGCCCCAGATCTGGTTGCGCGAGTGTTCCACGGTACCCATCGCGGCGGGCCAGAAAAAGGCAATGCCACAGGCCAGCAACGCGTTGGTGAGGGCCATGGCCAGGCTGCGCCGTCGCGGCGCCGCACGGCGTGGCACCTTCATGGCGGGCCGCTCGGCGTTGTGCAGATTGTGTGCCTGCGGCCGGATAACGGAGGAGCGTTTCAGCGTCGAGGCGGGCAGGTGGATGGTGTCGCGGCGCGAGCGACCGCGAAAGAGCGGACGCTTGGGGATCGATGGATACCGGTTCGATTGCCTGCGGCGGAACATGCGTGTAATGCGAATCCTGGGTCGACGGTCAAGCTGCTGGCGCCGGGAAACCGGCCCGTGTCGGGTATCGGTAGATTCCTCTTGCATACCGACCCTGCTTTTTATTATCCAACAGCAAGGCCATGGTGTAAATCTCGGCTGTCGTTTCGGATCAAGGGTTTAACCCGTAAAAATCCAGCAATCTGGCAAATGCGGCGCGACCTCGCCGCGATTCGCGGTCGATATCAGTGTCGTTCGCCGAGATCGGTCAACAGCACTTCGCGCGCCTTGTTCACCAGCGAGGCGAAATAGGCCGAGCCGCCGCGATCGGGATGGAGTTTCTGCATCAGTCGTCGGTGCGCGGCCTGCACGTCCTTGACCGTCGCACCTTTCTCGAGTCCGAGTATGGAAAGGGCCTCGTCCACGGACATCGGACCGCGCGCGTCGCCGCCCGGTGTCGCGTCTTCTTCGTCCTCGCCGCGCCAGTCGGTGCCGTGGTAGCGGTCGAGGTACGCCTCGACCAGTCGCGCGGACTGCGGATCGTCGGCCCGGCACGCCTTCAGCAGCTCGACCAACTGTTCCCGTGTCAGCGCGGACAGCATCGACCCCTTGTACGTTCCGGCGAGGATCTCTCCGTCGATGTCGCCGCTGTCGTGATCGAGCGTCATGGCGAGCCAGGCGGTGCTGACGCTGGACTGGCGTCCGGATGACGGACCGCGAAACGCCTTTACGGTATTCCACGCGCGCATCGCCATCATGGCGCGCTGAATCCAGGGTGCCGCCGCACCGAGCAGGGCGAACAACCAATGAATACGACCGGTCAGAACCAGGATCAACAGCGCCGCGGCGACGCCGTAGATCACGATGCGCCCGAGCGCCTGAGAGCGCTGTGCCGGGCTCGCCTTGCCCAGCCACGCCGCCAGGTACATCAGGCCGACCAGCAGCGCGACAAGCAGCAGGATCCGAATGCCCATCAGGACTTCATTTGCCCGGTCAACAGCTTGAGCGCCTCGCCGCGGCCGCGACTGTAGTCGGCCAGCGCCTTGCGACCGCCGGTGGCATAGACCGCCACGCCGCACAGCAGGTCGCGCAACTGGGCGGCACTGGACGCGTCGAAGCGCGACCACGCGCCACCCGTGAGCCTGGCGACGTGCTTGAAAGTCTTTTCCGCCACGGCGTCGAAACCGTCCTGGAAGACGAACGCCGGCACGCCGTGGATGCCGAGCTGGCCGGCCAGGGCCGCCAGGCGGTCGGGATTCTCCTCCATGCAGTCGCCGACGAACACGATGGCGTCGAGCTTGTGCTTTTTCGTTTCCTCGATGGCTAGCTTGAGTATGCGTTCGATCTGGGTAGTGCCCGCGGCGCAGCGAATGCCTGTCATCTTGCCGGTCAGGTCTTCGCCGCTGCCCGACCACGGCAGGGCGTAGCATTCCATCAATCCGCGATAGTAGGCCAGCTTGATGGAAAGCGTGCCGAGCTTCGAGGCGGCAAGGAACATTTCCGCCTGGATTTGCATGGCCCGGTCCCATACCGGCTCGCGACTGGCGGTGGCATCGAGGGCGAATAGCAGTCGGCCGCTCTTGTCACCGGTCGGCGCCAGTGCCTTGGCCTGGTCGAGAAAGGCGTCGATCTCCCGACTTGACGAGCGTGCCGGGGCGCGGCCGGGCGTCGGGCGCAAGGGCTTGTCCCTGCCGGCCATGTCACTCGTCGCCGGCCAGGGCGCGCGAGACGATCTCGTAGCAGTCCCGCGACAAGCCGGCCTGCTCGCGTATCCGTTCCAGGGACGCGCGCATCGACGCCTTGAACGGATCGCCGTAGCGGCGCCACTGGTTGAACGCGCTCACCAGGCGAGCGGCGATTTGCGGATTGACCGGGTCCAACTGCAAGACCTGTTCGGTCGCGAGGTCGTATCCCGTGCCGTCGGTCGCGTGGAAATGGACCGGATTGGCGTGGCAGAAGGCGCCGATCACCGCGCGAACCTTGTTGGGGTTGGTGGCATTGTAGGCCGGGTGGGCCATGAGTGCCCGGATTCGCTCAATGCCGCCCAACGTCGGAGAAGCGGCCTGAAGGCGGAACCACTTGTCCACGATCAACGGCTGTTCCCGCCAGTCTTCGTAGAAACGCCCCAGCATTTCCTCGGTGCCCGGTGCGCTGAAACGGCAGGCGGCGGCGAGCGCGCCCATTCGGTCGGTCATGTTGTCGGCGCGATCGAATTGCGCCCGCGCCAGCCGCGCGCCGATCTCGGCGTCGCCGGCCGTGACGTACATGAGCAGCCGGTTTTTCAGCGCGCGACGCCCCGCCTGGGCCGGATCGACGGCGTACGGCGGCTCGGGTACGAACGATTCGTAGCGCGCCACCATGGCATCCAGGTACCGCGCCGCGAGCGCGCGCTCAAGCGCGTCGATGGCGCCGTGGACGGCCAGCGGATCGATCACGTCCAGTTCCTCGGCCACGATGGCGTGGTCGGGCAGGGCGAGGGCGAGGGCGTGAAAAGCGCCGTCTTCGATCTCGCTCTCGAGCAGCCGGCCGAAAGCGCCGAGGAATGTCTCCTCGAAGTTTGGAGGTGCGCCATCGGCAATCGACTTCGAGGCAGCCACGAGTTGCGCCAATGCGAGCTGCTGGCCCGCGTCCCAGCGGTTGAACGGGTCGTCGTCATGCGCCATCAGTACCGACAATTCCGCCGACGACAGGCCCGGATCGACCTTCACCGGCGCGGAAAACCCTCGCAGCAGGGACGGCACCGGTTCGGCATCCACCTCGTGCAGGACGAAGGTTTGCTCCGACCCGGTCAGCTCGAAGACGTGCTCGTGCACGGCGTCGGTTGCAGGTGCCATCCGGCAGGCGATCGGATTGCCCGCCAGGTCGAACAGCGCGCCGCGGACCGGGATGTGAAATGGCTGCTTGCGATCCTGGCCCGGTGTCGGCGGGCAGGTCTGGGTCATGTGCAGGGTATAGGTGCGCGCCCCGGCATCGTATTCCCCTCGCGCCGTGACGCGCGGCGTGCCGGCCTGGTCGTACCAGCGGCGAAACTGGTCGAGCTTGCGATTGGCGGCGTCCTCGTGGGCGCGGACGAAATCGTCGGTAGTCACCGCCTGGCCGTCGTGGCGGGCGAAGTACAGGTCGCAGCCGGCGCGAAATTGCTCCGCCCCGAGCAGGTTATAGAGCATGCGGATGACTTCCGCGCCCTTGTTATACACCGTCATGGTGTAAAAATTGTTGATCTCGACGTAGGCGTCGGGGCGCACCGGGTGCGCCATGGGTCCCGAGTCCTCCGGAAACTGGTGGGCGCGCAGCAGGTTGACGTCGCTGATGCGCTTGACGCCCCGCGAGCCCATGTCGGCGGAAAACTCCTGGTCGCGGAATACGGTGAAGCCTTCCTTGAGGCTGAGCTGGAACCAGTCACGGCAAGTGACGCGGTTGCCGGACCAGTTGTGAAAGTATTCGTGGGCGATAACGCCTTCGATGCCGTCGAAATCGGCGTCCGTGGCGGTCTCCGGGCGCGCGAGCACGTATCGCGAATTGAAGATGTTCAGTCCCTTGTTCTCCATGGCCCCCATGTTGAAGTCGTCCACGGCGACGATCATGTAGGTGTCGAGATCGTATTCCCTGCCGTAGACCGTCTCATCCCATGCCATGGCCTTCTTCAGCGAAGACATGGCATGGTCGCACTGGTCCATGTTGTGGTGTTGCGCGTAGACCTGAAGCGACACCTCGCGGCCGCCGCGGGTGACGAAGGTATCGCGCAGGCAGCCCAGGTCGCCGGCCACCAGGGCGAACAGGTAACTCGGCTTGGGCCAGGGGTCGTGCCAGGTGACCTGGTGACGGCCGTCGTCGAGCGGCTTCTCGTCGACGCGATCCCCGTTGCACAGCATCACCGGGTTCGACGAGGCGTCACCGATGATGGTCACGGTGAACACCGACAGCACGTCCGGGCGATCCGGAAACCAGGTGATGCGGCGAAACCCCTCGGGCTCGCATTGCGTACAGTAGTTCCCACTCGATCGGTACAGGCCGCTCAGGGCGGTGTTCGCCTCGGGGTTGATCACGCATTCGGTCTCAAGCGCCAGTCGGTCGCCAACACCTTCGATGACCAGTTTGCCCTCGTCGACGCGGTACTCGCCGGGCCCGAGATCGCGTCCGTCGATTGCCACGCGCCGGGTGTCGAGATTTTCGCCGTCGAGTACGAGGGGCGCGCTGCCCTTGTTGGCCCGACGCAGGTCGAGTGTCGCCCGTACCCTGGTCGCGACGGGGTCGAGCTCGAACACGAGCTCGACTCGCGCCACGTTGAACTCGGGCGGGGCGTAGTCGGTAAGCCGGATGGTTTGCGGCGAGGTTGACTTGGTCGCGTCGGGCATGAAATCAGGTTCCGTTTTGGTGGGCCTCGAGGGCGCGATTGATCCAGTGGTCGAGGAATCTTTCGGTCCAAGCCTCGACCGACGGCTCGAACACCCGAGCGTCGCGAAGCTGGGTCTCCGCGTCGTGGGCGCCCGGATCGGTCAGCATGTGGCCGCCCTCGTGAAACCACTGCACCATGATATTCGCCGTCACCTCCGGGTGAAACTGCAGCCCGATGATGTGCGGCCGGTAGCTGAACGCCTGGTTCGCGAATCGTGTGCCGCGCGCCAGGCGGGTGCATCCGGAAGGAATCTCGAATCCCTCGTTGTGCCACTGGAATACGTACATGGGGCCATCGAGGATTCCCGCGCCGTCCGACGCCGGGTGAACCAGGGTGTACCCGCTTTCGAGCAGGCCCTCGTGATGCCGGTAGACCCGCGCGCCAAGCGCCGTGGCCAGCAGCTGACCGCCCAGGCACAGTCCCAGGTAGGGTTTTTCGCGGGCCACCCAGCGCCGGATCCACTCGCGCTCGGTGCGCATCGCCTCGCTGTCGTCGTTGACGCTTTGCTCGCCGCCATACACCACCGCGGCGAGATAGTGATCGAAAACCTCGGGCAGCGTCTCGCCGCGGGCCGGGTTTATCCAGTCGAGCTGGAATCCTCGAGTCCCGAGAATCCGCGAGACCCGGTCGTCGCGTTGCGTGGCGTGGTACACGCAGAGGATGCGCTGCGCGGGGCTCATACCAGCGCGATCAACAGCAGGACGAAGCCGATCACCAGGGCCAACGGAACAAGCACGCCGGGCCAGTCCTTGGGCGCGTTTTCACTTGCCTCCAGCATGCGCTTGACGCCGGGAAAGAACAGGAACGCGATGAGGCCCCCGATCAGGAGCAGCGCGATTTGTTGCCATGTATCCATGAAGTTTCTCGCTCCGGTTCCACCCACGCGATTTTACGTGTCGCTGCGCAATTCGCAGATGACCCCCGAGGTTAGCGGCGGCAGCGCCGCCGGATCCAGTTCGAATACCGCGTTCGGGGTGCCGGCCGCGGCCCAGACGCGGTCGTAACCGAGCAGATCCTCGTCGATGAACGTGCGCATGTCGCGGTCGTGGCCGAACGGCGGGATGCCGCCTATGGCAAAGCCCGTGCACGCGCGGACAAACTCCGCGTCGGCCTTGGCCAGATTGCCGGCGCCGACCGCCGCGAGTTTCACCATGTCCACGCGGTTGTTTCCCGAGACCAGGGCAAGCACCGGCTCGTCGTTTTCCTCGACGCGAAATATCAAGGACTTGACGATTTGTCCCACGTCGCAGCCCACGGCGGTCGCCGCGTCCTGCGCGGTGCGCGTGGACTGAGGCAACTCTTGGACAATAAAGTCGAATCCCCGGTTTTCAATAGCTTGTTGAACACGTCGGGCGCTGCGGCTGAGCGGCTTCGTCATGGCCGGCCGCCGGCGCCGTCACGACGCGCGAATCGGGCTGTATGGAGTGTAGATTTCAAAAAGATGAACCCCGACGGTAAAAGGTGTAGCATGGTCTCGGCCGATCGCGTCCGCTGGTCGCGGGGCCCGTCGGAAGCGGAACCCCGCGATACGGATGATCAAGCGGGCGGGTGAAGCCACTATGGTAAAGCAACTCTACCCTATGGAGGCAATATGACAGAATCATCAGAAACGGAGTTGGAGGAGAGAATAGCCAACCTAAGGAAAGAGCACGAACAACTGGAATCCAGGCTGGGCTCGATGGTCAACGATCCGCTGGTTGACGATCTGGAAATCCAGGCGCTGAAAAAACAAAAGCTTTTGATCAAGGATTCAATCGCGACGATCGAGAGCCAGTTAAGGGGGTAATCACCCCGGACTCGATCATCCCGAACCTTGACGGGGTCGGTCCAGCGCGGGCGGACCCCGCCGGCAGGGTCGCGCCTGTCGCCGAAAGTCCCACCGGGCGCGATCTCCCCGGACATCGAAACTCCCTCTTGCTCCTCGTGTGGCGCAATTCGTCATTCTCTCCCCGCCATGTTCCGCAATCTTCACTTCCGATGAGCAGACGCCGCGCCACTTCCGCGGCGACGAGGCCAATACGCGCGTAAATGACCGACGACGGCCGGGTGAAACGTTTCCTCGCATTGTCCACCGGCGATCGGCAGGTGTTCGCGCAGGCATGGATTCTACTGCTGAAGCACTCGATTGCCCTGCGTTTGTGTTCCAGGGAACGCGTGGGACGCGTGGTCGCCGATGCCATGAAGTCGCATGCATCGGGTGACAGCGGCGACCTCGAGCAGGCGCGTCACTGGCTCAAAATCGCCAACCGGGCGGCGCGCCATCACGTCGTCCGTACGAATTGCCTGGTGCGATCGCTGGCGGGGCGGGAAATGCTCGCCCGCCGGCGCGTCGACGCCACCTTGCGCATCGGCGTCTCGCATGACACCGATGGCGGATTGCAGGCGCATGCCTGGCTTGAGTCGGCGGGCGAGGTGATCAACGATGCGAGCGACGTGACGCATCGCTTTGTTCCGTTCGACGACCCGCGCGGGGTGCCGCAGGCGTCGTGGCGGTGGACTTGACCGACCTGGCGGGTCGAATCGGTGTGGCGATATCCCCTGGCAATGCGCCCGAACCCGGCGCCCGTCGAAACGGGCGCCGGGTGGGCGGCTGTCAGTACCGGTAGTGCGCCGGTTTATAGGGACCGTCGACGGATATGCCGAGATAGCCGGCCTGCTTTTCGGAAAGGCGGGTCAACTTCGCCCCGATCTTCTCCAGGTGCAGCCGGGCAACCTCCTCGTCTAGGTGCTTGGGCAGCGTGTAGACGCGGTTCTCGTACGCATCGCCCTTGGTCCACAGTTCGATCTGCGCCAGGGTCTGGTTGGTGAACGAGTTGGACATCACGAAACTCGGGTGACCGGTGGCGCAGCCCAGGTTTACCAGGCGGCCCTCGGCGAGCAGGATGATGCGCTTGCCGTCCGGGAAGATGACGTGGTCGACCTGGGGCTTGATATTCTCCCACTCGAGGTTCTTCAGGCCCGCCACGTCGATCTCGTTGTCAAAGTGGCCGATGTTGCAGACGATGGCCTGGTCCTTCATCTGCTCCATGTAGGCGCGGGTGATGACGTTGAAGTTCCCGGTCGCGGTAACGAAGATGTCGCCGATGCGGCAGGCCTCGTCCATGTGCACGACGCGAAAACCCTCCATCGCCGCTTGCAGCGCGCAGATGGGGTCGATCTCGGTTACCCACACGGTGGCCCCGAGCCCGCGCAGCGACTGGGCGCAGCCCTTGCCGACGTCGCCGTAGCCGAGCACCACGGCAATTTTCCCGGCAACCATGACGTCGGTCGCGCGCTTGATGCCGTCCACCAGCGATTCGCGGCAGCCGTAGAGGTTGTCGAACTTGGACTTCGTGACCGAGTCGTTGACATTGATGGCAGGAAACTTGAGCTCGCCGCGCTCCTGCATGCGGTAGAGGCGATTCACGCCGGTCGTGGTTTCCTCGGTGACGCCGCGGATGCCGGAGAGCACGCGCGAGTACCAGCCGGGCTGGGACTTGACGCGCTTTTTGATCTGGGAGAACAGGATGGTCTCCTCCTCGCTTTCCGGATTGTCGAGTACCGAGAGGTCGTTCTCGGCGCGCGCGCCGAGGTTGACCAGCAAGGTGGCGTCGCCGCCGTCGTCGAGAATCATGTTGGGCGTGCCGCCGTCATGCCATTCCATGATGCGATGGCAGTATTCCCAGTACTGCTCGAGAGATTCTCCCTTGAAGGCGAACACCGGCACACCGGACTCGGCGATCGCGGCCGCGGCGTGATCCTGGGTCGAGAAAATGTTGCACGAAGCCCAGCGCACCTCGGCGCCCAGGGCAGTGAGCGTCTCGATCAGTACGGCGGTCTGGATGGTCATGTGCAGGCTGCCGGCAATGCGCGCGCCCTTGAGCGGCTGTTCGTCGGCGTATTTTTCGCGCAGCGCGACCAGGCCGGGCATCTCCGTTTCGGCGATGCGGATCTCCTTGCGTCCCCAGGACGCCAGGGAAAGATCGGCCACGACGTGGTCGGCGTGTGGGTTTGTTGCAGGGGCGGGATGACTCATAACTCATACCTCGGTTTGAATTACAAGCGCCGTTGTGGATGGGACGCGGATTCGAGCCTGGCGGGGCGTGGCGCCCCGTTGCAACGCTTCTCGAAACCACGCACCGCCGACCGGCGGTGTTCGTCGAAAAATCCTGATTCTATATCTAAAGCCGATTCGGGCCGTTCAAAGTCCGGCGTCGGCCTTCAGGGCCTCGGCCTTGTCGGTCTGCTCCCACGTGAACTCCGGCTCGGTACGGCCGAAGTGACCGTAGGCCGCGGTCTTCCCGTAGATCGGCCGCAGCAGGTCGAGCGTGGCGATGATCGCCTTGGGTCGCAGGTCGAAATGCTTGCGGATCAGCTGCTCGATGCGCTCTTCGTCGATCCGGTGCGTGCCGAAGGTGTTAACCATCAGCGACACCGGGTCGGCCACGCCGATGGCATAGGCGACCTGCAGCTCGCACTTGTCCGCCAGTCCCGCGGCGACCACGTTCTTGGCCACGTAACGCATGGCATAGGCCGCCGAGCGGTCGACCTTCGAGGGATCCTTGCCGGAAAAGGCGCCGCCGCCGTGGTGCGCCGCGCCGCCGTAGGTGTCGACGATGATCTTGCGCCCGGTCAGGCCGCAGTCGCCCACCGGCCCGCCGATGACGAAGCGCCCGGTGGGATTGACCAGGTACTTGGTATCCTTGCTGAGCATGTCCGCCGGGATCACGGGCTTGATGATCTCGTCCACCACGGCTTCCGTGAGGGCCTTGTGTCCGATCTCGGGGTCGTGCTGGGTGGAGAGCACCACCGTGTCCACCGCCACCGGCTTGCCGTCGACGTAGCGTACGCTGACCTGGGACTTGGCGTCAGGGCGCAGCCACGGAAGGGTGCCCGCCTTGCGCACTTCCGACTGGCGCTTGACCAGGCGGTGTGCGTAGGTGATCGGGAAGGGCATCAGCACCTCGGTCTCGTTGCAGGCATAGCCGAACATCAGCCCCTGGTCGCCGGCGCCCTGCTCGTGGTCGTCGTACTCGTCCACGCCCTGCTTGATGTCCGGCGACTGCTTGTCCAGCGAGACGACTACCGCACAGCTGGCGTAGTCGAAACCCATCTCCGAGGAGTTGTAGCCGATCTCCTTGACGGTGTTTCGCACGATTTCCGGGCAGTCGGCGTAACCTTCCGTCGTGATTTCCCCGGAAATCACCACCATGCCGGTGTTCACCAGTGTCTCGCATGCCACTCGCGACCTGGGATCCTGGCCCAGCAGGTCGTCGAGCACCGCGTCGGAAATCTGGTCTGCGACCTTGTCCGGGTGACCTTCGGACACGGACTCGGAGGTGAAGATGACATCGCGCGACATGTGCCTCCCTCGGTAAATTAAGCGGGAAATTGTACAAAAATAAAC
>JAUIEZ010000028.1 GCA_030429665.1 Gammaproteobacteria bacterium
AAGCACACGGCGATGCGCTCTACCTGCTGACCCGCGATTGGGCGTCCTGGGACGCCACGTACGAGTTCATTCGCACGCATTCGTCGGAGTACGTCGAAACGAACCTGGGCGGTGATACGTTCTCCGATGCCGAACTGCGCGCGATCCTGTTTTTCGATGCCGATGGCCACCTCGTCTACGGCGGCTGGCTGCCACCGGGCGACGACGAGCCGGGAGACGTGCCCCCGTGGCTATTGAAATCACTGGCGGACAAGCAGTTGCTGATGGCAACTCCGGAATCGTCGACACGAGGCATTCTCGCTGTCGGCGAGGAGACGCTGCTCGTCGCGTCTCGGCCGATACTGACCAGCGACAACGAGGGTCCCGCCCGCGGTACGCTGATATTGGCTCGCGACTTCGAAACGAAGGTGATGAGCGACGTGATTCGCACCACCTCCATGGATATTGCGACGAAACGCCTCGATCGACCCGCTACCGGGACGGACTTCGCGTTCGCCGAAACCATGTTCGCGAGTTCACCGGCATCGGACGAGCAGAAGGTCGTGTTCGAGGTTATCGACGACGACACCATCGCCGGATATTCGCGACTCGTCGACCTCTCGGGAAATCCGGCATTCATATTGCGGGTGGAAACTCCCAGGACTATCCTTGAACGCGCCCGGTCGGGCCTGGCCTATCTCCTGGTATCGATGGTCGTGGTCGGCGTCGTACTGTTGCTGCTGGTCATCTACATGCTCGATCGCCTGGTCCTGCTGCCGCTAAGCCGCCTGAACCGGCACGTCACCCACGTCGCGGATTCGGGCGACCTTTCGTTGCTTTACCGTCCGCCGGGGGATACCGAACTCGCCCAGCTCGCCGACAGTATACGATCCATGCTGGACGAGATTCGCACGGGACGCACGGCGCTGGAGCAGGCCAACGAAAAACTCGAAAGACGTGTCGACGAACGCACCGCCGCGCTGGTGCAGGCTCGCGACGACGCGATCGAGGCGCTCAAGGTCAAGGACCAGATTCTCGCCAACGTGAGCCACGACTCGCGCACGCCGCTGAACACGATCATGCTGCGCGCCGAACTGATGAAATCGGGACGCTATGGCCCACTGACCGACGACCAGGCGCAGGCGCTCGACAGCATCGTCGCGAGCGTGAACCAGCTAACGCTGTTTACCACCAACCTGCTCTACGAGGCCCAGTCGGCGGGCGGCCGCGTCGATCTTCACAGCGAGCCTGTCGAACTCGACGCCGAATTGGACCGCATCGTGAACATCATGAAGCCCCTGGCCGAGCGGAAGAACATCGGGCTGTTCGTATATCCGGCCGAGTCCGGCCCGGTGTCCATGATCGTCAACCGGCAGGCATTGCACCAGGTGGTCTCGAACCTGGTCGACAACGCGGTAAAATTTACCGATCAGGGTCGCGTGGATATTCGCGTGACGACACCCGACGATTCAAGCATCGCGATCTCGGTGTCCGACACCGGCCGAGGTATCTCGCCCGACCTTCGACATCGGATTTTCGAGCCCTTCTGGCAGGCCGACGGCTCGGTAACCCGCGAGGCGAATCGCGGCGTGGGCCTGGGCCTGTCCATCGTACGCCTGCTGGTCGAACACCTTGGCGGCTCGACATCGATCGACGACCGCGAGGACAACGGTACGGTATTCACGGTAGTGTTGCCACGCGACGCGGGATCGTCGCCAGGATAGGCAAATGACGAACTGCCAGGTCGCCGTTATCGAGGACGATCGAGAACTCGGTGAACTCGTCATCGAGGCGCTCGGCATGGAACTCGATTGCGAACTGCACCTCATTCTCGATGGCACCCAGGCCATGCAATGGCTGTCGGGCGACCTGGCGCCGGAAGATGTCCCGGACTTGATCATTCTCGACATGCATCTACCGGGCGTGTCGGGCCTGCAGATCCTGGAATACCTCCGTTCCCAGGATCGTTTCGACAAGACCAAGGTCGTCATCACCACCGCCGATTCCATGCTGCTGGAAAAGGCTCGCGGACTGGCGGACTGGCTGCTGCTCAAACCCGTGGCATTCTCCCATTTCGCCGAGATTTCCCGCTGGTTCAAATCCACGTCGGCGTCGAATCGCCACACGTCCCCGGCCGAGGGCAAGCGTTAGACGCGTTCGAGCCCGCGGCGCGCGGACGGTACGCGCGTCAGTTACACTCGATGCATCCCGAAATACGGATTGGAGCTCGGCCTCCTCTCCTACCCTTGCACGGCACGATGATCTACGAACGCCTTGAAGGACTCGTCGACCCGCTCGACGATTCCCGACTCGACATGCCGCCACGATCGGTGGCGCGATTTTTCGCCTACTATCTCGCCCCGGTTCGGGGCCTGGTCGGGCTGACGTTGCTGCTGGCCGGCATCGCTGCCGTCTGTGAACTTTTTCTTTACGCTTTCCTCGGCGAACTCGTCGACTGGATGAGCGAGTCGGATCCCACCACGTTTTTCGACGATCACGGTGCCGGCCTGCTCGTGATGATGGCGGTGATCGCCGTCATTCGTCCGCTGGCAATGATCGCTTCACGCGGCTTGATCACGCTGACCCTCTCGCCGGGGATCACCAATAACGTTCGCTGGAACAACTATCGCTACGTACTGCGTCAAAGCCTGTCTTTCTTCCAGAACGACTTCGCCGGCCGCGTGGCACAGAAGGTCATGCAGACGGGTCACGCCCTGCGCGAAGCGCTGGTCAACGTCATCGACGGCGTGTGGCTGCTCGTCATCTACCTGGCCGGAATCGTGTTCATGTTCACCGACATGGATGCCCGGCTGCTCATACCCCTGGCGTTGTGGGCGGCAGCCTATACATCGGTCGTCGTCTACATGGTGCCGCCGGTCCGCCGCAAGTCGGCGGCGCTTTCGGAAGCAAACTCGACGCTGATCGGACGAATGGTGGACAGCTACACCAACATCCAGTCAGTCAAACTGTTCGCTCACGCCGATCGCGAGGAACAGTTCGTCGCCGAGGGCGTGCGCCGGCACACCCAAGCATTCCGAACCATGATGCGGGCCATTCTCAACATGACGGCGGTGCTCGTTTTACTCAATACGGCATTGATCCTCGGCACCGCGTTCATCTCCATCCGGCTCTGGCAGGAACAGGTCATTACACTGGGCGCCATCGCCGTGGCCAATGGCATGATCATCCGCGTCAACCAGATGTCGGGCTGGATCCTGCGCACCATCACCACGCTGTTCGAGAACATCGGTACCGTGCAAAACGGGATCGATACGGTCGCGAGGCCCCACGCCGTCGTCGACCGGCCCGGCGCGCGGTCGCTGCGGGTGGAGCGCGGCGAGGTGGTGTTCGATCATGTCGATTTTTCCTTCGGTGCGGAACTCGCGGTGATACGTGATTTCTCGCTGAAGGTCGCACCCGGCGAGAAGGTCGGCATCGTCGGCCGTTCCGGCGCCGGCAAGTCCACCCTGGTCAACCTGCTGCTGCGCTTTTACGATGTCGGCGGCGGACACATCTTCATCGACGGCCAGGATATCTCGCACGTCTCCCAGGAAAGCCTGCGTGAACACATCGCCGTGGTCACCCAGGACACCGCCCTGCTCCACCGGTCGATCCGCGACAATATCCGTTACGGCAACGCGCAAGCCGCGGATACGGCGATTCGCGAGGCCGCGCGCCTTGCGGAAGCGGACGGTTTCATACCCGGCCTTCGCGATCCGCAAGGACGCCGCGGTTACGACGCCCACGTCGGTGAACGCGGCGTGAAATTGTCGGGCGGGCAGCGCCAGCGAATTGCCATCGCGCGGGTTATCCTGAAGAACGCGCCGATTCTCGTCCTCGACGAGGCGACCTCGGCCCTGGACTCCGAGGTCGAGGCGGCGATACACGAACAGCTGCAGCACCTGATGAAAGGCAAAACCGTCATCGCCATCGCTCACCGGCTTTCCACGATCGCGTCGCTCGACCGCCTGGTGGTCATGGATCACGGCGAAATCGTCGAGCAGGGCACCCACGCGGCGCTGGTCGAATCCGACGGCCTCTATGCCCAGTTGTGGCGTCGACAATCGGGCGGATTTCTCGGCGTCATCGACGCCGACGAGCCGATCGAGACGCACGTCGCCGCCGGCGGCGCACCGCGCTGACGCGCGATGATATAGTGCCGCACGATCCACGACGCAGACCAGTCATGCCGGACGCTCGAAATATCCTTTTCATCATGTGCGACCAACTGCGCGCGGACTACCTCGCGTGCACCGGCCATCCTCACCAGCGCACGCCGGTAATCGACGAGCTGGCCGGCGACGGCGTAGTCTTCGAGCGCGCGTTCTGCAACGCGCCGGTGTGCGGACCGTCCCGGGCGTCTTTCTATACCGGGCGCTACACCATATCCCACGGCGCCAACTACAACACCTTTCCGCTACGCGTGGACGAATGGACCCTTGGCGATTACCTGCGGCCCCTGGGCGTGCGTACAGCGTTGGTCGGCAAGACCCACATGCGACCTGATTTTCCCGGCATGGCGCGACTCGATCTCGATGCGCGAAGCGAGATCGGCATTCACGTCTCGCAGACCGGATTCGAGCCCTTCGAACGCGACGACGGCCTGCACCCGATGCAGAACTTCGATCCTCAGCTTGCGTACAACCGTTTCTTGCGCGCGCGCGGATACGACTCGCCGAACCCGTGGAACGACTTCGCCAACGCCGCGGATGGCGACGACGGCGCCTTGCGCTCCGGCTGGTACCTGCGCAACGCGCACCTGCCGGCAAGGGTGCAGGAGGAGCACTCCGAAACACCCTACATGACTGATCGGGCCATCGATTTCATGCGCGAGGCCGGCGAGCAGCCGTGGTGCCTGCACCTGTCCTACATCAAGCCGCATTGGCCGTACATGGCGCCCGAACCGTGGCACCGCGCCTACGGACCCGACGACGTGATCGATCCCAACCGCGAAGACGCCGAGCGCGAACGACCCAACCCCGTGGTCGCCGCGTTCATGCGTCACGAGGAGAGCGTGAACTTTTCGCGCGAGACGTGCCGGCGGCGCGTCATTCCCACTTACATGGGACTCATCGAGCAGATCGACACCCACCTTGGCCGCTTGTTCGCGTTCATGAAGGAAAGCGGACGATGGGACGACACGCTGGTTATATTCACCTCCGACCACGGCGATTTCCTCGGCGATCATTGGCTGGGCGAAAAGGAGTTGTTCTACGAAGAGTCGCTGCGCATTCCGCTGATCGTCCGCGATCCCTCGCGCGCCGCCGACGCCACCCGTGGCAGCGTCCGGGACGAACTGGTCGAGGCCATCGACCTGGCACCTACCTTCGTCGAGGCTCTAGGGGGCGATACGGACTTCACGCGCCTCGAAGGCCGATCGCTGCTTCCCCTGCTGCGTGACCCCGGACCGCCGGCGAACTGGCGCGAGTCGGTGTTTTCCGAGGTGGACTTCTGCATGCGCCGGGCACGCCTCGAACTCGGGCTATCCGCGCACGAGGCGCGAGGATTCATGGTCCGCGACGCCCGCTACAAGTTCGTCTACTTTCCGCATCACCCACCGCAGTTGTTCGACTTGGCCGACGATCCCCGGGAACGCCACGACCTCGGCGTCGAGCCGGGGTATGACGCGGTGCGCGAGGCGATGCGTGAGCAACTACTGCACTGGTTCTCCCTCAGACGAAACCGCACCACGGTTCCCGACAGCGCCATCGAGGCCGAAACCGACCGCGCCGCCGAGCGTGGCTACGTGTTCGGCGCCTGGTAACCCCACACCGGCGAAGCTCACGTGAATTTGCGTGCGCGGTGTTCGACATATGCGTGCGGGACGGGTTGTTACAACTCGATGGGTTCGAGCCGCCAGATCTCGTCGTTGTACTCGGCAATCGTGCGATCCGCGGAAAATCCGCCGCTGCACGCGGTGTTGAGAATGCTTGAACGCGTCCAGGCATCGCGATCGTGCCACAGCGCCTCAACGCGTCGCTGCGCGTCGGCATAGGCGCGAAAGTCCGCCAGTGTCATCCAGGGATCGTGCGCGGAGCGGAGCGAATCGGTGATGCCGTGGAATATCCCCGGCTCCGACGCGCTGAAATGATCGCACTCAAGCAGGTGCAGGACCCGCGCAAGTTCGGCGTCCGCCTCGATGAAGTCCCGGGGCCGATAGTCGCTTCGCATCGCCTCGACTTCCTCGGCGTGCAACCCGAACCGGAAGAAATGCGCCTCGCCCACGGCTTCGAGAATCTCGATGTTCGCCCCGTCGTAGGTGCCGATAGTGATCGCGCCGTTGATCATGAACTTCATGTTGCCGGTGCCGGACGCCTCCTTGCCGGCGGTTGAAATCTGCACCGACAAGTCCGCCGCCGGACAAATGCGCATCATCTTGCTGACGCCGTAATCCGGCAGGAAGGCGACCGCCAATCGCCCGTTCACAAGCGGATCCTCGTTGATTACCGCCGCGACGTTGTTGATCAGCTTGATGATCTCCTTGGCCCGAGCGTAACCCGGCGCCGCCTTGCCGCCAAACAAGACCGCGCGCGGCGCGACCGTGTCGGGGCCGTCGCGATGTATACGATCGTACAGGTGGATGACGTGCAGCACGTTCAGTAGTTGCCGCTTGTACTCGTGAATACGTTTTACCTGTACTTCCAGCAGCGCGCGGGGGTCGAACACGACTCCTGTCGCTTCCCTGACCAACTCCGCCAGTCGCGTCTTGTTGGCGAGCCGGATATCGCGCCATCTCGACTTGAACGCCTCGTGTCCGGGTTGCGAATAGCGTTTCAATTCGGCCAGGCGCGACAAGTCGCGCTGCCAGCCGTCACCGATGGTCTCGCTGATCAGCCTCGCCAGGTCCGGGTTGGCAAGGGCCAGCCAACGGCGCGGCGTGACGCCGTTTGTCTTGTTGTTGAAACGCGACGGCCACATGTCGTGAAAGTCCCTGAACAGCCCTTCGGCAAGCAGCCGGGAATGCAAGGCGGCGACGCCGTTGACGGAGAAACTGCCGACGATAGCCAGCCAGGCCATGCGCACCTGCGGCTCGGGGCCTTCCTCGATCAGCGACATTCTCTGGACGCGTGCCACGTCGCCCGGCCAGCGCGACCGTACCTCGGTGAGGAATCGCCGGTTGATCTCGTAGATGATCTCCAGGGGTCGGGGCAACAGGCGCTCGAACAGTCGAACCGGCCATCGTTCCAGCGCCTCGGGAAGCAAGGTGTGATTGGTGTAGGCCATGCATGCCGTGGTGATCTTCCAGGCGGCGTCCCAATCGAGCCGTTTGTCGTCGAGAAGGATTCTCATCAATTCGGCGACGGCAATGCTCGGATGCGTGTCATTCAGCTGGAACACGTTGGCCGCGGCAAAGTCGTCGAGGCTCCGTTCACCCCACTGCCGAAAAACGTCCTGCAGGCTGGCGGACGTCAGGAAGTACTGCTGGCGCAACCTGAGTTCCTTCCCGTTTTCGCTGGCATCGTTGGGATACAGCACCATCGTGATGTTCTCGGCCTGGTTCTTGGCAGCCACCGAGTCGGCATAGTCGCCGGCGTTGAACTCCTTGAGGTTGAATGCATCGGTGGCCGACGCCGCCCACAGGCGCAGGGTATTCACCACCTCGTTGCGGTAGCCGGTAACCGGGATGTCGTACGGCACAGCGAGCACGTCCTCGGTATCGACCCAGTGGACGGTAAACCGGCCCTTGCGGTCGCGCCCGGGTTCGGTGCGCCCGCCGAAACGAATCGTCTGCTTGTACTCGGGCCGCTCGATTTCCCACGGATGCACGTCGAGCAGCCAATGATCGGGATCCTCCACCTGGCACCCCGACTCGATACGCTGGCGGAACATGCCGTACTCATAGCGCATCCCGTAACCGAGCACCGGCAATGACATCGTCGCGCAGCTGTCCAGGAAGCATGCCGCGAGACGCCCCAGGCCACCATTGCCGAGGCCCGCATCCGGCTCGGCAGACTCGATCTCCTCCAGGTCGAGCGCGAGGCCGGACATGGCTTCTCGCACCGGATCCTCCAGTTCCATGTTCAGCAGGTGATTGCCGAGCGAGCGGCCGATCAGGTACTCGAGGGACAGATAATAGGCGCGGCGGGTACCCGGCTTCTTGTGCTCGATCCAGGTCCGCCGCCAGTCCGCCATGATGCGTTCGCGCAACGTGTACGCGAGCGCTTCGTACTGGTAGACCGCGTCGCAGCCGGGATAGCGACCGAGGTAGTAGTCCAGGTATCGGCGGTAGGCGCGCCCGATAGCTTCGTCGTCGTTCTCCAGCCGTTTCATGAGCGGCATTGGAATGGCATCCTGACGTGAAGGCTCGGCCATTGAACAGGCTCCGTCGTGGTGTTGTGTCAATCTTGCCGAAGGCGAGCGCGAGCGATAAGGCGCCTGGAAGCGCCGTGCGCCGACTGGTCGATTTGATCTCGATTACGTCGCTGCCGGCATCGTAGCACGCCGCGAGGAGCGCGTCGCTCGCCGGATACCACACCGCGTCGTCCACGCCGTTGAGAATACCGGTGAGCCCGCATCGTTGGGCGAAGTGGATTCCCAAGAATCCATTGCCGCCGCGCCTGGGTAAACATCCAGCGCCCGTCGCGCCAGGCGTGCGGCGCTGCCGACGGCACGCGGCGCGCCTTGTCCGGTCGCAGAGTCATCTGCGCGCATACGGATCTGCCTCGACCAGGATTCCGCCCGAGCGGGTGCGCATCTCGAACTTGTACGCATCGGGTGGCGCAGCCCGTTCCATCCGTTGAACTCGCCGACCACGCTGACCCGATCGACGCCCGGCGCCCACGCGGCGAAAAGGCACCCGTCGACATCATCGACACGACGGGGATAAGCCCCGAGAAATCGATAGGCATGATGATGGCGTCCCTCGACGAACGGACGCAAGTCGTCGTCGTGCAGGCACGGGTCGAAACCGTGGGTGCGGACGACCTCGTGCCAGGAATGATCGTCCTGCCCGCACCACCTCGACCCCGTTCTCGTGGCGACGTCCCAGTACCCGGAACGGATCGCGCAGTCGGCCGGCTTGCAACCGGTCGAGATCGCGAAGCGTTTCAGGCACTGCCGAGTCTGCCCGACGCTTGCACCGCGGCCCGTATTCGGTCGGCAAGGTCACCACCGATTTCCTCCCAGGCGAACTGCCAGCGCCAGTTCCCTTCCGGCACCCCGGGGGTGTTCATCCTCGCGGTGGCGGGAAGACGCAGAAAGTCCTGCAGCGGCGTGATGGCCATACAGGCGGCGGAGCGAAGCATGGCGTCGATCATGACGCCGGCGATGTCGCCGGCTCCACGACGACCCAGTACGTCGAGGACGAACGAGCGGGTGTACGCATCGAGAGACCCGAACCATCCCACGCAGGTATCGTTGTCGTGCGTCCCGGTATAGGCGACGCAGTCGCGGGATATATTCTCCGGACGATGCGGGTTGTCCGGCGAGCCATCGAATGCGAATTGCAGGACGGCCATGCCGGGTAGCGTGAACTCGCGGCGCAGCGCGCGTACGTCGTCTGTAATGTAGCCGAGATCCTCGGCGACAATGGGCAATCCGCCTTGGTCGGCGCTGATACGCTCGAGCAGATCGCGGCCGGGCGTGTCCTGCCAGAATCCCTCGACCGCGGAATCGCATTCGGCCTCGATCATCCACACCGCCGCCAACGCCCGGAAATGGTCCAATCGCAGAATATCGAAGAAGCTGAACTGCCGCGCGATACGCGCGCGCCACCAATCGAATTCATTCGCCGCCATCGCTTGCCAGTCGAAATGCGGATTGCCCCAGCGTTGACCGGTTTGGGAGAAGTAGTCCGGGGGCACGCCGGTGACGTAGCGCGGCCGGTACTGGTCATCGAGAAGAAAGTACTCCGGATGCGCCCACACGTCGACACTCTCGAGGGCCACGAAGATCGGCATGTCGCCGAACAGGAGAATGCCGCGATCCGACGCCTCCCGGCGTATCTCGTTCAGGCGGCGATCGATACGGCACTGCTGCGCCACGATGTCGCGGACCCGGGCGCGTTCCGGCGGGCTCAGTGCGGTCGACATGGCATGATCCCGGCGGTCCAGGTTGTCCGTCCATTGCCACCACCGCCGATGGCCCATTCGCTCGGACAGGAGCGTGAACAGCGCGAACTCTTCAACCCACGAGCCGTTCGACGAAAGGAATTCGTCGATGGCGTCGTCGTCTGGTAGCGGATAGTTTTCCGGCAACAGGGCCGGGTCGGCGGCGAAGGCCGAACAACTCCGGTAGGGTGAAAGCGTTCGGTCCGGTATGACCAGGGGCAGCACCTGCCATACCGTGAGGCCGGCGTCGTGCATGAAATCGAGCCAGCGGAAGACGGCGTCGTCCAGGCGCGAGCCCGGCAGCGACGTCGGATGCAGCAACACCCCGGCCCGGTATTCCTCCAACAGGTTAATGCCAGTCCCCCCCCCGGCGCATCGTACCGCCCGACGCCTGTTCGTCCCCGCCGACCGACAACGGCTCGTCAAGGTACGCGGGCGACGGGACGTCGAGCATCTCGTACAGGCGGCGCAACTGCCGTCGGAAAAGGTGGTCGAAGTCGCGCACGCTTTGCTCCGGGTTGTAGTCCCCGAACCACCAGAACCAATCCGATCCCTCGCAGATCGCCAGTTGTCTGTCGATATCCTCGGCCGTGGACGGGTCCTTCACGCCGCCGCGTTTTTCGTCGTAGCACCGCTTGGCTTCGACCAGGCAGTCCCACGCCCGGTTCTTGTCGCGCTCGCCGATCCACGTGGAGAAGGAACCATATACCCAGCTTCCGGCGCACAAGCCGGCGGTTTCGTTCGGAGCGCAGTCGGCGACTGCGTCGCCGAAGGTGCTCAGCTCGACGGCCTCGCATGTCTCCAGTTCGGTGTAGAGCGCGTCGATGAAGGCATGGGCGTTGTCAGGATAAAACTCCCAGGCGTTTTCGCCGTCGAGGATGACGCTGATCACGTGGCCTTCTCCGTCACCGTCGATGAAGTCGGCGATGTTGCGCACATGCCCGGCGAAATCGCGCGCGGCCGCGTGCGCGTCCCATTGCTGGTACTCGAAGCCGATCAGGTCTGACAGACCGTCGTCGCGAAAAAACACCCGGGTCCCGCATCCTGGCAGTCGGTGGCACTGGAACAACGTGCGACGCTCGACGGGAGAGTCGCCGTTGAGTTCCGCCATGGTGTTGGCCCACACCCCCTCGCCCGACGCGGTCCAGGCGATGCCGTACTCGTCCAGCAATCGAACCGCGTCGTCGCTCACGCCGCCTTCCGACAACCAGACACCGCCCGGACGCCGGCCGAAACACGATTCAAACACGGTCAGGCCGTGCTCGAAGTGCCAGCGGGCGCGCGCGGCGCCGCCCGGATAGCCGTCGGACTCGGGCCTCGGGGCATGTGCCTGGCTGCATGCCATGGCGTCGAAGTCGATCAACAGCGGTACGATGGGGTGGGCGTACGGAGTCATCGACAATTCCACCTGTCCGCGCTCCGCCAGCGCGCGGTAGCGCGGCACCAACGAGGCGATGGTATCGCGCATAACTTCGATAAGCTCGCGCCGTTGTCCGGCGTCGAATTGCCCGCCTTTCGCGATGAGCGCTTCGACCACCGGATGTCGCCTGAGCGACTGGCCGGTCCAGGCCAGGTGATACCAGGTCACGAGATCGAGGAAGTACTGTTCGTCGAGGTACCGCAGCAACGCCCGTTTCGGTGTTCCGCCAGGCGTCAAAGCGTGGTCGAGCAGCTCACGGTAGGCGGGATGGGCATCGATCATGTTCCGCTCGTGGGCACGCGAACAGGCGCGAACCAGGCAGGCCCGGCCATCGATACCCGCCGGCACCGACGCGACCCCGGCGAGCACGTTCAACAACGATTCAGGTGTTGGCAAACCGCATTCGAGCCATGCATCGAGCCGGGCCGCGTAGTCGATGAGTTGCTCGAGCAAGACCGGCGTGAAGTTGATCACCACGCGCATGCGCGGATGATTCTCAAGGTGGGCCGCCATGTCGGCGTAGTCCTTGATGGCATGCAGGTAGACCCATGGCAGCCGGTAATCGCCGTCGCGGCTTTCGCGATACCACGGTTGATGCATGTGCCAACACAGCACGAACTTGGGTCTGGCCTGCATAGGTCCTTTCTCCTAACGCGGCCGTCGTACCGGCTGCAAATTCGTCTCTCGCATCGCTCTCATCCACCTCGTAGCGGCGCGTCTACTCGCGCTCGAATTGCAGTCGCCGATTAAGCATACCCGGCGTCACCAACACGATGATGCGTTCATCGAGGGCGTGAAACCGTTCGCGGTCGCGTTCCGCGTCGACGCCGATCTGCCGCGGTCGGGAATGACGGTTCCCTCGTGGACAGGTACCCGGCGGATCGTACAGTTCCTGCCGATCCGCGCCTTCGGGAGCACGACGCTGTCGCGCACATGGCAGAGATTCCCGACTCGGTTGCCGAAGAATATTACCGAATGCTTGACCTTCGCGCCGGCGATTATACAGGCGCCGGCAGCCGGCGGACGCCTGCGAGGCATCGATTCAGACATTGTCGATCTTCGGGCAGGCGGACTCCGACTGGTTTCATGTTTATCACAAACGGACCTTCGCCGCCCGCGGGAACGAGTTTGACGCCGCGGGCGGCCCGCTTGTGCGCGTTTTGCTTCGATGCGACAATCGTTCGCGTGCTACGAAGGGGGGCATCGGAATCGCAACACATTGATCGCGCTGACCGGCGCCCCTTTCGGTATTTCAACGTGGATGATCCTGGAGGTTGATTTCATGAACCATATGACTCGTGCGCTCGCCGGCTTTGCTGCAGGCGCGCTCCTCGCGCCGGGGGCCTTCGCCCAGGAAGAAAAAGTCCTTAATGTGTACAACTGGTCGGACTACATCGCAGAGGACACGATAGCGAAATTCGAAGAGCAGACCGGCATCGAGGTTCGCTACGACGTATTCGATTCAAACGAGGTGCTCGAGGCCAAGCTGCTCGCTGGAAACACGGGCTATGACGTCGTCGTACCCACGTCCTCGTTCATGGCGCGACAGATCCAGGCCGGCGTATTCCTGGAACTGGACAAGGACAAGCTGCCCAACTGGAAGCACCTGGACGCGGACATCCTCGCCCGCCTCGACGCCCAGGATCCCGGCAACAAGTTCGGCATGCCCTACATGTGGGGCACCACCGGTTTCGCCTACAACATCAACATGATAAAGGAGCGCATGCCCGATGCGCCGACCGACAGCTGGGACATGTTGTTCGATCCGGAGGTGGTGAAGAATTTCGCCGATTGCGGCGTGACCCTGCTCGACGCTCCCACCGAGGTGTTCGACGCCTCGCTGAACTATCTCGGGTTCGATCCGAACGGTCACAACAAGGACGAGTTGGACAAGGCCGTCGAAATGCTGACCCAGGTACGGCCGCACATCAAATACTTCCACTCTTCGCAGCAGATCAACGACCTGGCCAATGGCGACATCTGCATCGCCATGGGATGGTCCGGCGACATGTTCATCGCCCGGGACCGCGCCGCGGAAGCCGAGCAGGGCGTGGAGATCGAGTACGTGATCCCCAAGGAAGGCGCATTGATCTGGTTCGACATGATGACGATTCCGAGGGACGCGCCTCACCCGGAGAACGCGCACGCCTGGCTCAACTTCATCATGGAGCCCCAGATCGCCGCGGACATTTCCAACTACGTCTGGTACGCCAACGCCAACGCGTCGGCCACCGAGCTGGTGGACCCGGAAATCACCGGCGATCCGGCCATTTATCCCAGCGATGCCGTCAAGGCCAAGTTGTTCCCCGACCTGACCGAACCACCGAGCTACACGCGCCACGTCACCCGCGCATGGACCAAGGTCAAGACCGGCCAATAGACTTGCCCCGGCGAAGCGGGCGACAGACGACGCCGCCCGATCGGGCGGCGATCGGGGTATGATTCCCCATTGCCGCCCACTTCCCGGTCCGCTGCATGAATTCAAAGTCTTCCTCCGCTCCCGCCGCCGCCCCGGCGACCAACGCCATTACGAGCCCGTACATCCGAATCGAAAACGTCACCAAGCGATTCGGAAGCTTCGTCGCCGTCGACAACGTCAGCCTGGATATCCAGCGTAACGAGTTCTTCGCCCTGCTTGGCGCGTCGGGTTGCGGCAAGTCCACCCTGCTTCGCATGTTGGCCGGACTCGAGACCCCCACCGAGGGCAGGATACTCATCGACGGACAGGACATGACGCACGTGCCTCCCTACGAGCGTCCCGTCAACATGATGTTTCAATCGTATGCGCTGTTTCCGCACATGACGGTGGCGGATAACGTGGCGTTCGGGTTGAAGCAGGACCGCATGCCGGCGGACCAGATCAAGCGGCGCGTTGCGGAGATGCTCGAGCTGGTGCAGCTCGAGCGGTTCGCAACGCGCAAGCCGCACCAACTCTCCGGCGGTCAGCGCCAGCGCGTGGCCCTGGCCCGCAGCCTCGCCAAGCACCCCAAGCTGCTGCTGCTCGACGAACCGCTGGCAGCGCTCGACAAGAAACTACGCGAGCAAACCCAGTTCGAGTTGATGAACATCCAGGAGGAGATCGGCATCACCTTCATCGTGGTGACCCACGACCAGGAAGAAGCCATGACGCTGGCGACGAGAATCGCGGTCATGAACAACGGGGTCATCCTCCAGATCGGCTCGCCCACGGAAGTGTACGAGTTTCCCGGCAACCGGTTCGTCGCCGACTTCCTGGGCTCGATCAACCTGTTCGAAGGCGTGGTCGAGTCGATCGACGGGCCCCTCGTCGTGAAGACCGAAGCCGGCCCGATGATGGAACTCGAAGCGCGCGGCGAGGTCAGCGCCGGGCAGAAAGTCGCTGTCGCCGTGCGGCCCGAGAAGATCGCCATCGGCAAGGAACGACCTTCCCAATCGATGAACGCTTGCCACGGCCAGGTCGTGGAGATCGCCTACCAGGGCAGCGTCTCGATCTACCGGGTGAAGCTCGACGGCGGTTACATGGCACGCGTGAACGCCCAGAACGAAACGCGTTCGGCGCGCCGAGTCATCGACTGGGACGACGAAGTATGGCTCTCCTGGGAGCGCGAGGCGGGCGTCTTGCTGGTGGACGAAGCGTGAAAAACGGGCGGTTCGGCATTTCCGGCCGTACCCTGGCCGTTGCCGCGCCGTACCTGTGGCTGCTGGTGTTCTTCCTGGCGCCATTCGCCATCGTACTGAAACTCAGCTTCGCCGAACCGCTGATCGCCCAACCGCCCTACTCGGCGGTTTTCGAATGGACCGGGGGACTGCTGCCCAGGTTCACCGGAAACTTCGAGAACTACGCGTTCCTGCTCTCGGACGACCTCTATATCAATGCCTACCTGAACTCCATCCAGATCGCGCTTTTTTCGACGCTGCTGTGTCTCGCGATCGGTTACCCGATGGCCTACGGCATCGCGCGGGCGCCGGGCGCATGGCGCAATGCGTTGCTCATGCTGGTCATCCTGCCGTTCTGGACGTCCTTCCTGATCCGAGTCTATGCCTGGATAGGCATTCTCAAGAACAATGGCATTCTCAACAACGTATTGATCGGCCTCGGCATCATCGACGAACCGCTGGATATCCTGCACAACCACTTCTCGGTATATCTCGGCATCGTCTACTCCTACCTGCCGTTCATGATTCTGCCGTTGTACGCCAACCTTGCGCGCATGGACGAGAGCCTGCTCGAAGCGGCGGCGGATCTTGGCTGCCGGCCATGGAAGACATTCGTCAGCGTCACCCTGCCGCTGTCGTTACCGGGGATCGTCGCCGGATCCATGCTGGTGTTCATCCCGGCGGTAGGCGAGTTCGTCATCCCCGAGTTGCTCGGTGGTCCCGACACGCTGATGATCGGCAAGATACTGTGGAACGAGTTCTTCCAGAACCGTGACTGGCCGGTGGCCTCGGCGGTCGCCATTGCCATGCTGGTGCTGCTGGTCATCCCCATCGTGATATTCCAGCACTATCAAGGCAAGGAGGCGGGAGACGTCAAATGAATCGCGGCGTGTCCTGGTTCAACGTGACGATGCTGATTCTCGGCTTCGTGTTCCTCTATGCGCCGATTGCCCTGCTGATCCTGTTTTCGTTCAATGCCGGCAAGCTGGTATCCGTGTGGTCCGGCTTTTCGACCAAGTGGTATGGGGAACTCCTCTACAACGAGCAGATACTTCAGGCGGCCTGGGTGAGCCTGAAGATCGCCTCGATCAACGCCACCGCGGCGACGATTCTCGGCACCCTCACCGCTTTCGCACTGAACCGCTTCGGCCGCTTCCGAGGACGAACGTTGTTTACCGGCATGGCCACGGCGCCGCTGGTCATGCCCGATGTCATTACCGGGTTGGCCACGCTGCTACTGTTCGTCGGCATCGGATGGGCGCGCGGCATGTCGACGATTACCATCGCCCACATCACGTTTTCCCTGGCCTTCGTGGCGGTCATCGTACGCGCCCGCATCGCCTCGCTGGACATGTCCCTGGAGGAGGCCGCCATGGACCTTGGCGCACGCCCGTTGAAAACCTTTATCGTCATCGTGGTGCCGCTGCTGGCGCCGGCGTTGGTATCGGGGTGGCTGCTCGCCTTCACGTTGTCGCTCGACGACCTCGTCATCGCCAGCTTCGTTGCCGGTCCGGGCGCGAGTACCCTGCCCATGGTGGTGTTCTCCAAGGTGCGTCTTGGCGTGAGCCCGGAAATCAATGCCCTTGGCACCATCATCGTGCTTGTGGTCACCATCTGCATCGTGATCGCGGCGACCGTATTCCAGCGACAGGAGCGCCGGCGCGCCATCGACGACCAGATGGCACAGCGCGGGTGATCCGGCGCAACGGTTGCGCCCGGTGTTCGCGGATCCATCGTGGCGCCCGGCGAACGGGTCGGGTCATGTCTCGTTGGCTGGCGCTGTTCGCCGCGACGGTGGTTTACGCGTTCGCCGCGGCCGACGTTCGCGTTGTCGACGATCGCGGCAAGCTGCTGCAACTTGAGGCGCCGGCACGCCGCATCATCAGCCTGTCGCCGCATCTGACCGAAAACCTCTTCGCCATCGGCGCGGGTGAGCGGCTGGTCGGTGTCACTACGTTCAGCAACTATCCGCCTCCCGCCAAGGATATCGAAGTCATCGGGACCTACAAGGACTTCGACATGGAGCGGATCGTCGAACTCGAGCCGGACGTGGTGCTCGGATGGCTCAGCGGCAACCCTTCCGGACCGGTCGGTCGCATGGAGGCACTCGGCCTGCGCGTCTACCTGACCGAACCGCGCGAGCCGGCTCACGTTGCCGACGAGATACGCCGGCTTGGCGCGATCACCGGCCGCGAACGGGCGGCTGCCCGGATCGCCGAAGAGTTCATGGAACGAATCTCGAATCTGCGCCGAATCTACGGCAGTCGCGAACCGGTCCGCGTCTTCTACGAGGTATGGAACGACCCGTTGATCACCCTGAACGGCGAGCACCTGATCAGCAAGCTGATCAGCGGCTGCGGCGGGATCAACGTATTTGCCGACCTGCCGTCACTGGCGCCGAAAATCAGCATGGAGTCGGTGCTCGAGCGCGACCCCGAGGCGATCATCACCGGCGGGATGGGCGAGCGACGGCCGGAGTGGCTGGACGAATGGAAACGCTTCGAGTTCCTGCGGGCGGTACAGCACGGCAATCTTTTCCACGTCCACCCCGACCTGGTGCAGCGTCACACGACGCGGCTCGCCGACGGCATGGCAACCCTGTGTGAACAGATCGACACCGTCCGCCGGCGGCACGATCCGTAACGCGCCGGATTCAGGAATCCGTGCCGGGATATTCGGCCGCCACGCCATCGGTGTAGTAGCGCTCCCAGTGCTGTCCGTCGAAGGATCGCACCGTCATCTCTACCACGCTTCCCTCGTCCAGGCAGCGCGCGTTGACGCTGACACCCGTCGGGTGCGAGCGCGGAACGTAGAAGGACTTGATGCCGCAGACACCGCAGAACAGATGTCTTGCAATGCCCTTGTTGAAGCGATATTCGACAAGATGCTCTTCACCGCGCAACAACCGGAATCGTTCCGCGGGGACGAGCAATCCCAGGTAGCCGGACTTGGCGCAGATGCTGCAATTGCACTGCGACACGACGATCGATGCCGGTGCATCGACCTCGAAACGCACCCGGCGGCAGTGGCAGCCGCCCGCGTGAACCACCAGGCCGTCAGGGAGCGTTTCCATCGATACGACGCGCGGGCGGCGCGGCGATGTCGATGCCGTCCCGGCAGCGCGCATCGATCGCGACCGCGTTATAGCCGTCCGGACCGGTTTCCGTGCCAAAGGCGGCACTACCATGGCGGCTGCAGAAGCGATGACGATTGGCGTGTTTCATCGTACTCCCGACTTCGCCGCGTAGGCGGCGAGTTCGTCCAGCAGCGTCTTCCGTCGCGCCTCGTCGAGGAACGCCGCTTGAAAGGAATTCCCGGCAATCTCCACGAGCTGGGCGTCGGACAATCCCGCGTGGTCCTTCATCGCCTGGTAGTTCTCGTTGACGTAGCCGCCGAAAAACGCGGGATCGTCGGAATTGAGCGTCACCATCAATCCCGCCTCGAGCATGGCCGGCAGCGGGTGCCTGTCGAGGTCTTCCACCACGCACAGCCTCAGGTTGGACAAGGGACACACCGTCAACGGCATGCCCGTTTTCGCCAGACGTACCGTCAGGTCGGTGTCCTCGAGCGCCCGGTTACCGTGATCGATGCGCTTGACCTTCAGCAGGTCGAGCGCTTCGGCGACGTATTCGGGCGGTCCTTCCTCGCCGGCATGGGCGACCGCCGGTATGCCCAGTTCCCGCGCCTTTGCGAACACCCGTGTGAACTTCGACGGCGGGTGACCCTTTTCGCTGGAATCCAGTCCCACGGCGGCGATGCGGTCGCGGTACGGCAGGGCCGCCTCGAGCGTGGCGAAGGCGTCGTCCTCGTCGAGGTGGCGCAGGAAGCACATGATCAGCCGAAAGCTGATATCCAACTCCGACGCGCCCTTTTCGAGCGCCGCCCAGATGCCGTCTATCACCGTGCCGAACGCGACGCCGCGCGAAGTGTGTCCCTGGGGGTCGAAGAAGATCTCCACGTGGCGCACGCCCTGCCCGCCGACCCGTTCGAGGTACGCCCAGGTCAGGTCGAAGAAATCCTCGCGCGTGACGAGCACGTTCATGCCCTGGTAGTAGATATCGAGAAAATCCTGGAGGTTGGAGAACTCGTAGGCCGCGCGCAGTTCGTCGACCGAGGCGTAGGGCAGCTCGACGTGATTTCGCGCGGCGATGGCGAACATCAGCTCAGGCTCGAACGTGCCCTCGATGTGAAGATGCAGTTCCGCCTTGGGCAGTCCCTGGATGAATGGCGATATGTTCATGAAATCTCGGAATTTGAAGCGATTCACGCGGTGGATACGAGGGCCGATTGTAGCCGCAACGGGCGTTCGGTTAGAATCCGCTCCCTTCCCTACGTACCATCCCGGTGCCGTGATCCGAAGACATCCCACAGCCTGCGTCGACGTGGCCGGTATCCGTATCGGTGGCGACGCCCCGGTGGTCGTCCAGTCGATGACCAACACCGATACCGCCGACATCGAATCCACCGTGCGACAAGTCGAGGCATTGGCGCGTGCCGGCTCGGAATTGGTGCGGGTAACGGTCAATACCGAACAGGCGGCGGCGGCGGTGCCGAAAATCGTCGAACAGCTTGAAAAACGCGGGACCAGCGCGCCGATCGTCGGCGATTTTCACTTCAACGGCCACAAGCTTCTGAAGAAACATCCGACGTGCGCGCAGGCCCTGGCGAAGTATCGGATCAATCCCGGCAACGTGGGCAAGGGCGCCAAGCGCGACACGCAGTTCGCCGAGATGATCGAGATGGCATGCCGTCACGAGAAACCGGTGCGTATCGGTGTGAATTGGGGTTCGCTGGACCAGGACCTGCTGGCGCGGCGCCTCGACGAGAACCAGCGGGCGAAAGAGCCCCTGCCCCTGCCGGACGTGACCCGGGGGGCGCTGATCGAATCCGCCGTGGGCAGCGCCCGTCGCGCGGAGGAACTCGGCCTCGGTCACGATCGCATCGTGCTCTCGTGCAAGGTGAGCGCGGTCCAGGACCTGGTGCGCGTCTATCGCGAATTGGCGACATGCTGTGACTACCCCCTGCACCTCGGCCTCACCGAAGCGGGCATGGGCAACAAGGGCGTGGTGTCGTCCACCGCGGCAATGGCAGTATTGCTGCAGGAGGGTATCGGCGACACCATCCGCGTATCTCTCACGCCGCCGCCGGGCGGCGACCGCTGCGAGGAGGTACGCGTAGCGCAGGAAATCCTCCAGTCCATGGGTATCCGGTCCTTCACGCCCCAGGTGATCGCCTGCCCCGGCTGCGGTCGCACGACCAGCGACTACTTCCAGCGGCTCGCGGCGGAAATCCAGTCGTACCTGCGCAACCAGATGCCCGTTTGGCGCGACACCTACCCGGGCGTGGAAGACATGTCGGTCGCGGTCATGGGCTGCGTAGTCAACGGACCCGGCGAAAGCCGCAATGCCAATATCGGCATCAGCCTGCCGGGCTCGGGCGAGCGACCCGTGGCGCCGGTCTACGAAGACGGCGAGAAAACCGTCACCTTGAAGGGCGAGACCATCGCCGAGGATTTCAAGTCACTGGTGGACCAATACGTCCGCACCCACTACGGCTGACCGCCGCGATCATGGACGTGTCCCGCGTGCGCTGGACACGTCGGGCAGTGGCGGCGGCTTGTGGCGCGTCCAGCAGGCGCCGAATATCAGCGATAATAACGCGCCGATTCCCACGGTCAACCCGATGGCCTGAAGCGGCGGCGTGTTCGAGTAGACCAGGATCCCGAACACCATCACCGTGGTGAAGCTCGAGACCCAAAGCGCCTTGAACGTGGTGTGCCATTCGTCGGCGTCGTCTCGCAGGCGGTTGTAGAACAGCGCGTAGTCCAGTCCCAGGCCCACGATCAGCAGCATCGACACCAGGTGCATCAGGGTGAGCGAAACACCCGAAGCGTTGAGAATACCGAGCGTCACCGCCACGGCGGACAGCGTCGGCAGCAGAACCCGGAACGGCTGTACGACGCTGCGGTAAGACACCGCGAGGAGCAGGTAGATGGCGAGCACGCCGAACCCGAGCAGCGGTAGCACGTGGTCGATGGCAGTCGCCAGGATCTGCGTGGCGCGCGCCTTGATGTTCAGATACAGAACCTGCGTGCCGTCGTCATGCTTTCTGTTCAACGCGGCGAGCGACGACTCATCCGCCACGCCGTGCAACAGGACCGGCGCAATCCAGATTCCGTCTTCCTGGAACAGCAACGCCTTGAGCCGCTCGCCCATCTGGGAGTCGGATAGGCTAGCCGTGGTCAGGGGTTCGCGTTCGCGCGCCCGAGTAACCTCCTCGACGAACGGATCGAACACGTCCTTGCGAAACGGCGTGTCGGCGAGCGCATTGTCGAGTCGTTCCCGCAACACCTCCCGCGGCGGAATCGCTGCCAGTTGACGCTGTTGTCGGGCCTGGCTCGGAAGGAACGTGGCCGCCATGTCGTATCGATCGATGGCCCCGGCGTCGACGAGGCTGTCCAGTTCTTCCGCCAGGGCCTCGCTTCGCTGCAGCGCCGCCTCGGCGCTGGGCGCCACCACCACCGCCAGCTTCCCGCCGTACCAGAAGCCCAGGTCGGAACGCAGCGCGCGATCCTGGTCGCGTCGCGCCTGCCCTATGGGGCTGAGCGAGTCGACGTCGAGGTTGCGAATCGGCGTGTCACCGAGCAGGACCACCACCAGGCTGAGCGGAATGAGCACCAAGGACCACGCACCCTTGCCGGTGAGCAGTGCCCCGGCGCGGCACAGGAGAGCGTGAACGCCGCGCAGTCCACGTCCGAGCACCAGTCGACGCGGCACCAGGAACGGCAACACCCAACGTGTCACGGCCGCGGCGACCAGCAGCCCGACCACCGTGAACAGGCCGAGCTGCTGCAATCCGACGAACTCCGACATGACCAGCACGACATACGCGATGATGGTGGACACGACGCCCAGCACGAGGGTGGGCCAGATACCACGAATGCTTTCCTCGGCATGGGCGCGCCCGCCCCGCAGGTGAGAAAAGAAATGAATCGGGTAGTCCACGGCGACGCCCGTCAGGGTAATGCCGAAGGCCAGCGTCACGCCGTGGATCTCGCCGAATACGAGCAGGACGGCGGCGGCCGCCGCCACGACACCCGCGGCAAGCGGAACCAGCACCAACGCCAGCAGGCGCACGGAGCGAAACGCGGCGAACAGGAACAGCACCACGGCAGTCGTCGCGATCACCGACAACACCCGCGCGTCGCGTGTGATGACGTCCCGCGTTTCCACCGAAAACACCGAGGGCCCCGACATCACCAACTCGGCGCCCGGCGGCGCCAGCGCTTCGAACTCACTGTAGATCTGTCGCACCGCCGTCTCCTGGGCGCCAAGATCCAGGCCGCTGGAAGCGAGTTCGATCATCATCAGCGTGCGTGAGTGATCCTTCGAGAACCACACGCCGTTCCTCTTCTCGGGCCCGGTGTCCGCCGAGAAATCGGTCTGCCACTGTTGCAGCAGGTTGATGATCTCACCGGTCGGGTCGCGCGTCATGAACTGCTTCTCCAGCGCGCCCAGCGGCGAGGTCAGGCCGCGCAGGCGATCATCGAGGGCGGCGCGCAGTCCCTCCTCGGTGAACTTGCCGGAAAGGTCGGAAGTTGTGAGGTGATAGCGGTTCTCCATGACCCACTGGCGATCGGCCTCGCTCATGGCGCGCTCGCCATTGAGAACCTGGACGAACCGCGGGTCGGCCGACAAGCGGTCGGCGAGCTGCCGGTTGAGCTCCGCAAGCGCTTCCGCTTCGAGCCCGCCGATACCGGCGAATACGAGGTTGGAGGTCGAGCCGTGATCGAGTTGGCTCATCAGCACCCGCTCCATGACGGACTCGCCGTGGGGCAGGAACAATCCGAGGTCGGTGGTGACCCGGAATCGCGTGACGAGCACGGCTACCGAAGCCGCGACCAACAGCAGCACGACCGCCGCCGCGGACTTCGATGTCGACATGGATCAGGGTTCCGTCCGGTTGTTCAGTGTCAGCTTAGACTCGTCGCCGTCGGCTTCCAGGGAATGAATGTAGTCTATCACGCCGCCGGAACCGCGAATGGTGATCGATTCGATGAACTCCGCCAGCTTTTCGCCCTTGGGAGTGAGGACCAGCTCCCACTGCTGCGCGGAGCCGGAGAGCTCGTGATCGTAGAGTTCCTCGAGCAATTGCTTGTCACCGGCGAATACGTTGCTGACGCCCTGCACCGCCTTGGCCAGGAACGGATAGTTCGCGAGATCGTACCTTGTGCGCTGGACCGTGGCCGCCTTGCCCTCGGAATTGACGCGCTCGATCGCCACCGCGCTACTGTCGATGGTGATTCGTTCTTCGAAAGGCGACTTGACGACTTTCTCGAGGCTCTTCTCGGCGTCGAACCTGATTTGGCCCTCGAGCTCGATCGGTCGCGCCAGCAGAAAGGACGAACGCTGCTCGGTGAAATCGGCGGTGAAACGCGGATGCTCGGCGAGCATACCCATGAGGTCGTCGAACGGGAAGTCCTGTGCCGCGGCCGCCTGATTGATGCTGGCAACGAGCGCGACAATCGCCGCCAGTCCTATTCGAACAACGTGCATGTCAACCCCGGTCCGCGTTTCGATTCAATACGTTTTTCATGATGTCAACGATATCACCGATTTCGTCGACCGACGTGCCGCGCGCGCTGAAACTGGACCACGGCGGCGGTGAACACGAGCAGCGCGCCACCCTGGTGAGCGGCGCCCAACCACACCGGCACCTGGTGCAGCAACGTTGCCACGCCCAGAGACGCTTGCACCAGCAGGAGGCCCAGCAACAGGTTCGCCGAGGGCGTCAGTGCTTGCGGCCCGGCGCGCCCGAGGCGCACGCGGTTGACCACCGCCAACACCAGCAGCAGGTACGCAAGCAACCGGTGATTGAACTGAATCGTGACCGGGTTCTCGAAGGCGTTGAGCCACCATGGCGACATGGCCAGCACACCGTCGGGAACAAGACGGCCATTCATGTCAGGAAAGGTATTGTAGATGTGGCCGGCATGGGTGCCGGCCACAAACCCGCCACTGGCGATCATGACGAACACCAATGCAAGCATCAGCGACGGAAACGTCGTCGACGCCTCGCCGCGGCGCATGAAAGACATCGGATCGGCGTTCAACAACTCCAGCACGATGAAGAGCATGTAGCCGTAGATGGCGACCGCCAGGCACAAGTGTGCCGTCAATCGATACTGGCTGACCCGTGGGATGTCCACCAGGCCGCTCATCACCATGAACCAGCCGAGCAGGCCCTGCAGCGCGCCCAGGGCGAGCAGCGCCAGCAGGTGCGGTTTCAGCGAACGGGATAGTCTGCCGCGCCACCAGAACCACAGCAGGGGCAGCGCGAATACGAGGCCGATGACGCGACCGAGAACACGGTGGCCGTACTCGAACAGGAAGATGACCTTGAACCCGGCCAGGTCCATGCCGTAGTTGACTTCGCGAAACTCGGGAAACTGCTGGTAACGCTCGAACAGCCGCAGCCACTCCGCCTGGGAAAGCGGCGGAACGATGCCGGTGAGCGGCTTCCACTCCACCATCGAAAGACCGGACCCGGTCAGGCGCGTGACGCCCCCCAGAAGCACCATGGCGAATATCAGGACGCAACAGGCGCACAGCCACGCGACGATCGCCATCGGAACCTGGGCACCCTCGGCGGACGTACCCGGCTCGTTTCGGTCTGACATGAAAAGCATCGGTGTTTACGGGAACCGCGGTTTTTCTACGGATCAGTCTACGCGCGCTCGCGCAACGTCACCTGAACAGGCGCTCACGCCGTCGCCCGTGACGCCTGGCATCAGTCGTCGACGCGGCTGAACACCAGGGTCGAATTGGTGCCGCCGAAACCGAAACTGTTGGACATCACCGTGTCGAGATCCGGAAAGTCGCGCGTCTCGGTGACAATGGGAAAGCCCTCCGCCTCGGGGTCGAGCGTTTCGATGTTGATGGACGGCGCGATGAAACCGCCTTCCATCATCAATAGCGAGTACACCGCCTCGTTGACGCCGGCCGCGCCCAAGGCATGACCGGTCAGAGACTTGGTGGCGCTCAGAAGCGGCACCGACTCGCCGAACACCTCGGAGATGGCGGACAACTCGCGTACGTCCCCGACGGGAGTGCTGGTGCCGTGGGTGTTGAGATACTGAACCGGCCTGTCGAGGCGCTCCATGGCCTGTCGCATGCAACGCGCGGCGCCCTCGCCGGACGGCTGCACCATGTCGAAACCATCGGAAGTCGCGCCGTACCCGACGAGCTCGGCGTAGATCTTCGCGCCCCGGGCGCGGGCATGTTCGAGTTCCTCGAGCACCAGCACGCCGCCACCGCCGGAGATCACGAATCCGTCCCGGTCCGCGTCATAGGTGCGCGATGCGAGTTCGGGCGTCGCGTTATACTTGGACGACAGCGCCCCCATGGCGTCGAACAGCACGGTCATGGTCCAGTGCAGCTCCTCGCCGCCGCCGGCGAACACGATATCCTGCTTGCCCATCTGGATGAGCTCGGCGCCGTTTCCGATACAGTGGGCGCTGGTGGCGCAGGCCGAGCTGATCGAGTAGGCGACGCCCTTGATCCGGTAAGCGGTGCCGACGCACGCCGCGGGGGTGCTCGACATGGTACGGGTGACCATGTATGGCCCCACACGCTTGACGCCCTTCTCGCGAACGAGGTCGGCGGCGAGCACGATGTTCTCCGGCGACCCGCCGCCGGTGCCCAGTATCAAGCCGGTTCGCGGATTGGAAATCTGCGCCTCGTCGAGTCCCGCGTCATCGACCGCCTCGCGCATGGCGAGATAACTGTATGCAGCCGCGCCGCCCATGAATCGCCGCAGTTTACGGTCGATCCCGGACTCGATATCGACATTCAGGGCACCGTGCACGTGAGAGCGAAACGCCATTTGCTCGTATGTCTCGCAATGCACGATGCCGCTGCGGCCCGCGCGCAGCGAGTCGGTCACTTCCTGCTTGTTGTTGCCGATGCTGGAGATGATCCCCATGCCGGTGACTACCACCCGTCTCACGTAACTAACCCCCGAAGGACTTTTCGCTCTGAAACAGGCCCACGCGCATGTCCTTGCCGGTATAGATCAATCGGTCGTCCACCTCGACCTGACCGTCGGCAATGCCCATGTACAATCGCCGCATGATGACCCGCTTGAATGAAATCCGGTAGCGCACCAGCGCGCAATCCGGCGTAACCTGTCCGGTAAATTTCACCTCGCCGGCGCCCAGCGCCCGCCCGTGCCCGGGACCGCCCCGCCAGCCGAGGTAGAAACCAATCAGCTGCCATAGCGCGTCGACGCCGAGGCATCCGGGCATGACCGGATCGCCGAGGAAGTGGCACTTGAAGAACCAAAGATCCGGATTGATATCGAGCTCCGCGACCACCTCGCCCTTGCCGTGTTCGCCGCCGTCACTGGAAATGCGGGTGATTCGGTCGAACATCAACATCGGCGGCAGCGGCAGCTGCGCGTTGCCGGGGCCGAACAACTCGCCTCGACCACAGGCGAGTATTTCCTCCAACGAGTACTGGCTTTTGGGCTCGAACATGAAGGGTATCAATATCTTGAAAGCCCGCGATTGTACATTCTTTAACGTGCGACGGAAAAAACCGGGCACGACGCCGGAGAAGGGTCGTGCCGACGCGTGCCACCGGGAGCAGAAATAGTTGATATTCTTGGCGCCGCCGCCTCCGGCGCCTCGCTCCCTCGACGGCGGACCCGACGCGTTTAGGGTCGCCAATTCGCTTTCGGACCAGTCAATGCCGTATTTCGTGTTTCTCAAGGAAAACGCCCGCTGGCTTGCCGGCGGCTTCGCGCTGACGTTTTTCTCATCGTTCGGCCAGACTTTCTTCATCAGCCTGTCGGCCGGCGATATTCGCGCGGAGTACGGCCTCAGCCACGGTGAATTCGGCGCGCTCTACATGTTCGCCACCCTCGCCAGCGCGTTGACCCTGCCGCGCCTGGGCCGCATCGTCGATGAAATGCCGGTGGCGCGCACGGTGCTGATCACCGCGCCGCTGTTGGCCCTGGCGGCGTTCTCCATGGCGCTTTCGCGGCACCTGGCGCTGCTGGCGTTGACGATCTACGCGTTGCGGCTCTTCGGCCAGGGGATGATGACGCACATCGCGATAACGGCGATGGGTCGGTGGTTCTCGGCGCAGCGCGGGCGCGCGGTTTCCATCGCCACCATCGGCCACCAGGCCGGCGAGGCACTGTTTCCGATCTGCTTCGTGCTCGTGCTCGGGATCGTCGGCTGGCGAAGCACGTGGTTCATGGCGTCGGCGATGCTGCTTTTCGTGGCGCTTCCCGCCATCTGGCTGGCGATGCGGGTGGAACGCTCGCCTCGCGCCGGCGACGGCGCCGAAAGACGACCCGCCGCACGCCAATGGACGCGAGGCGAGGTAATGCGCGATCCGTTGTTCTACGTGGTGCTGCTCGGCGTTCTGGCACCGGGATTCATCGGTACCACCATCTTTTTCCACCAGGTCTACCTGGTCGATCTGCGCGGCTGGTCCATGGAAGCGTTCGCCGCGTCCTTTGCATTGATGTCGCTGATGACGCTCGCCTTTGCGCTGATATGCGGCGCCCTCATCGATCGGTTCTCGGCGATCGCCGTGCTACCGGCCTTCCTGGTGCCGCTCGCTTTCGCCTGCCTCACGCTGGCCGCCTTCGAAGAGCAATGGAGCGCCTTCGCATTCATGGCGCTGCTCGGCGTATCCTACGGATTCTCCTCGACGCTTTTCGGTTCGCTATGGCCGGAAATCTACGGGGTTCGCCACCTGGGCGCGATCCGTTCGATCGTGGTGTCCACGATGGTGTTCGCCACCGCCATGGGCCCCGGCGTAACCGGCGCACTCATAGACGCCGGTATTGCCTACCCGCTGCAGATCGCGTGCATGGGTGTCTATTGCCTGGTCGCTTCCATGCTGATGTTCAGGGTATCCCGGACCGTGTCCGCTCGACAACGCGCCGACGCTTCGGGCGTTTCGCAATGATCGATTGATTAACCGTATCGGGTTTGGTGACGACACGCGGTAAAATGCCGGGTCGCCCTAACCACTTTCCTGCCGAGCAGAGCCAAAGGATGTCCGACGTCAACGCTCCCGTCGATTCGCTGTTTCTCGCTGCCGTGCCGATCCGGACGCTTGCCGCGGGCCGGCACCTGAGCGATGCCAGCGGATTCTTCTTCCGGCGCGATGACAGGTTGTTTCTCGTGACGTCCCGCCACGTGATGATCGACGAATTGAGCGCGCACTTCCCGGACGCCATCAGCGTGGAGTTGCACACCTCTACCGCGGACTTGGCCGTGTACTGCGACTACACCGTGCCGTTGTACGAGAACGGCGAGGGATTGTGGCGCCAGGGATTCGACAGCGCGGGCGACATCGACGTCGCCGTGGTGGAACTCGATGCCGCCGCGCTTCCGCCGAGCCTGGTACACCGCGCATTCACCCCGCGACACCTGCCACGCCGCTTCGAGGATATCGAGGCCGGCAGCTCCGTGCTCATCGTCGGCTTTCCGCTCGGCTTCTACGATACGCTGCACCACATGCCGGTGGTACGTCACGCCGTCATCGCCTCGTCATACGGGCTGCGTTTCAAGGGCGAGGGTTACTTTCTTACCGACGCGCGCACCCATCGCGGCAGCAGCGGCGCGCCGGTGGTCATGCGCGTCGCGCATCCGGACAAGGCCGTCTGCAAGCTGCCCTGGCTATTGCTCGGAATCCATTCGGCGCGGCTCGACGTCGGCAATCGCGACCTGCTCGAGGACGAGGCGCTGGGCCTGAATATCGCGTGGTACTCGGACATCCTCATGACATTGACCGACTGACGATACAATCGGCATACACCGACAGAGCGAAGGCAAGCTTAAACCATGACGCCGTTCCAACTTCTCGCCATCGTGATGACACTGGCCGCGCTGTTCGGCTATATCAACTACCGGCTCCTCAAGCTGCCAATGACCATCGGCGTCATGGCGCTGGCGCTGATCGCGTCGCTGATGCTGCTCGCCCTCGAACGCCTCGGTATTTCGGTCGCCGATTCCGCCGCCGTCGTCATCGAGGCGGTGAACTTCGACGATACCCTGCTGCACGCGATGCTCGGCCCGCTCCTCTTCGCCGGGGCGCTGTTCGTCAATCTCGACGACCTGCTGGAGCAAAAAGGCACGGTTCTGCTGTTCGCCACCGTCGGCGTATTGCTGTCGATCCTTCTCGTGGGCGCCATGTTGTTCGGGGTCTCGGCCTGGCTCGGGATTTCGATTCCGTGGGTCTACTGCCTGCTGTTCGGCGCCATGGTGTCTCCCACGGACCCCATCGCGGTGCTCGGCATCCTGCGCAAGCTGGGCGTGTCCCGGTCACTGGAGACCAAGTTCACCGGTGAATCGCTGTTCAACGACGGCGTGGGCGTGGTGGCATTCATCGTGCTGCTCGAAATGACCGGCGGCGAGGCCCCGGATCCTGGCCACATGGCGTGGCTGTTCGTTCTCGAAATCGGCGGCGGAGTATTGCTCGGGCTGGTGCTGGGCTACCTGGTGTACGCCCTGCTGCGGCGGGTCGACCAGTACCAGGTGGAGATCCTGCTCAGCCTCGCGTTGATAACCGGTGGCTACGCGTTGTCCGAACTGCTTCACCTGTCGGCCCCGATCTTCGCCGTTATCGCCGGCCTGCTGATCGGTAACGTGGGGCGGCGCCACGCCATGTCCGATCACACCCGCGAACACCTGGACACGTTCTGGGAACTGGTGGACGAGATCCTCAACGCGCTGTTGTTCGTGCTGATCGGGGTCGAGTTGCTCGTTCTTGTCTTCCCGGACGGCGCCCTGCTGCTGGGCGCGGCCGCCATACCGATGGTGATGCTGGCGCGATTCGTCGGACTGGGATTCCTCGTCGGAGTGCTGCGATCGCGGCGCCGTTTCTCGCCCCACGTCGTGAAAATACTCACCTGGGGCGGCTTGCGCGGCGGCATTTCCGTGGCACTCGCATTGACACTGCCGCCCGGCCCATGGCGCGATTACCTGATTACCGCGACCTACATCGTGGTGGCGTTTTCCATCATCGTCCAGGGTCTGACCATCGGCCCAATGATCCGCCGCGCCGGACTGGGCGAACCGGTCGACGAACCGGCACACCCGTAGACCGCGGCACGTTCCTGCCGCTTACCAGGTGTTGAACGGGCGCGTGGCGAGATTGCTGTTGAGATAGCGCGGATCGGCGGACACCTCTTCGCCGAGCCAGGGCGGACGCTCGAACGATTCGTCGCGGCTCGCCAATTCGACCTCGGCGACGACCAGTCCGGCATTGGCGCCCTCGAACACGTCTATCTCGAAGACGTGATCACCGGCCGGATGGAAATGACGCGTTTTCCGCACCACGCGTTGGCCACATAGAGACTCGAGGATCTCGGCGGCGTCGGCGGCGGGAATATCGTATTCGAACTCGCTGCGCTGGATGTCGAGTCCCGCGCTCTTGATATTCAGTTTCGCGATGCTGCCCTCCAGGCGCACCCGCACGGTGCAATCGTCCGTACTGGCGAGGTACCCCTGTACCATGGACTCGCTTCGCTCGACGCCGTCTCGCCAATCGTCGCCATTGACCAGGAACTTGCGCTCTATTTCAACGCCCATGACCTCCTCCCGCTTCAGGCCTGCCTGAACTCACCGGCACGACGAGGATCACCCGCGCCGCGCGTCGCGCCGCGCTCGAATTCCACGGTATGCACGCCACCGAAGAAAAAATTCAATCCGTCGAACATCGCGTGCTCGTGAAAGCGCTCGGCCAACCGGCTGCGCAACGGTTCCTCGATGCCGCCCTCGATGCTGATCGCCTCGTTCTCCACGTGAATACGCGGAGCCAGCGTTGCCGCCAGCGCGTCGGCGCGGCGGTCGACCAGTTGCACGACTACCTGCGCGATGGCGCTGCGGATACGGTTGGAGCCACCTGAGCCGAGCATGGCACGGCGACCGGAAGGCCACTCGATCAACGTCGGCGCCATCATCGAGCTCATGCGACTGGCGACCGGCCATTGGTGAAAACCCGCCGGGTTCAGGTTTTCCTCGCCCAGCATGTTGTTGAACATGATCCCGGTACCCGGCGTGACTTCTCCGCAGCCCTCGCCGTTGGTCACCGTCATTCCCACCATGTTGCCGCGGCCGTCGACGATGCCCAGGTGCGTGGTACCACGCCAGGCCCGTGCCAAGCCCTTGAGCTCGTCCGCGTAGCCTTGCACGAAACCCGGCTCGAGCAATTCCTCGGCCAGCGGCCACGGCCTTTCGGCGTCGACCGTCTTCAGCCAGGCATCGTCGGTCAGCGCCAACACGCCGGCAAGTTCGTGATAGAAAGTGGCGTCGTCGGCCAGCGCGGGGCGCGATTTCAGCAATTCGAGACCGAACATGATCAACACGCCGCCCGCCGAGGGCGGTGGGTTGAGAGAGATGCGCGCGTCGCGAAAGTCGCTCACCAGCGGCCTGCGCCAGTTCGCCTCGTACCCACGCATGTCCTCGCGCGACAACGCGCCGCCGCCGGCCCGGCACTGGGACTCGATAAGCGCTGCGACCTCGCCGCGATAGAACAACGACTCGCCTTCGTTGACCAGCACATCGATGAACGCGCCGAGCTCGTCGAAGCGGAGCGGATCCCCGCGCTGGAGCGCCCGGCCCGGCTTCGAAGGGCTCTCGAACATCGCCCGCGCGCTCGGCCTGGCGACGTAGATCGGTTCGACCACCTCGAGTATTCGCGCCTGCAACTCGCACAGCGACGGTCGCCGCCTGATCGCCTCCAACGCCGGCGCGGCCAACTCGGACATGGGCATGGTACCGAAGCGCGCGTGCAACTCGAAAACGCCTTTCACCGCGCCCGGCACCGCCACCGATCCGAAACCGATGTAGAAATCCTGCGTGGCACCGCCGAAATCGACCGTCACCCGCTCGAAGTCCAGCTCGCTCGCCGCTCGCCTGGTCCCGGGCGTATGGGTGAAAAAATCGAGCAGACGGGCGTCGCCGCCTTCCATCCGGCACATGGCAAAGCCGCCGCCGCCCAGCGAGGCGAGCACCGGTTCGTAGACGCAGGCGGTGAAGAAAGCCGCGATCGCGGCGTCGACCGCGTTGCCGCCGGCGCGCAGCACCTCGACGGCGGCCTCGGCGGTCCCGGCATGACCGCAGGCAACGGCACCCCTGGATGGCTTCACGCTATCGAAATCCGGTCGAAACAGGCCGGCAAAGCGCCGGGCGGCGCGCTCGACGCTCCATGCTACTTCGCGGGCGGTCGGGGTATCGGCACGACGTTGCCGGCGCGTTCGCGCGCCACCGATCGCCGCACCGGCGTGGGCTGGTCGGCGGCCTTTTCCAGGCAGCGGGTGATCCGGGTCACCAACGAGTCGTTCTGCTCGCGCAATTCACGCACCGCGCGGCGCATGTACTGCATCTCCTCCATGCGCTCCTCCAGGCTATCGCCGGTGCGGCTGATCCGCTTCATGCTCTCGAGTCGGCGGCGAAGTTGGCCCTGGTGTTCGCGGATCTCGGTTTCCAGCGGCGACATGACCGACCGAATCCAGTCCTCGACATCCCGGTTGGCACGCTCGTACACCTCGCGCACCTTGCTCATCACGGTATCGTAGTAGCGCTTGACCAGCACTTTCTGCTCGGTCATCACCATCGACACGCCGCGGATGAAGAATTCGTGCCGGTCGGTGAGCGACTCGATCTCGCGGTGGAAGCGCGCCGTGGAGAACTTGCGAGGATGAATATTGGCAAGGCCGTGCTCGGCCTGGAAACGTTCGTAGACCGTTTCCATGAGATCGAAGATTTCCTTGATCTCCACCGAGGCATCGTCCATGGAGCGCTTCACCTGGCGAAGGAACTCGTTCATCGACTGGCGCATGCCGAGCGTCGTCAGGCTGACCGACATGTCGCGCTTGGCGTGGGCGATGAGCCGTTCCAGCTTGACGAGGTTGAGATGATCGTAGAGCGTCGTCGTGTGCTTGGCGAACAACGCGCGGCTGGTCTGGAAACGACGCATGTTCTGGTCGAGCTGGTTCTTCTCGACTTTCAACCGGGTGAGCATCTCGCGCACGACGTTGACGTTGCGCGCGCTCAGCGCCTCGATCTCGCGGATATGCGAAAGGGCGTCGGTTTCCCGCCTGGCCAGGACGGCCCGATTGGTCTCGATGATATCGGCGATACCCTCGCGAATGCGCTCGCGCACGATGTCCTGCTTGGCGGGAATCAGCATGTTCGCCAGCGCATCCTCGAATGCGCCGATTCCGCTTTGCTGAACAAGGTGGGCGTCCGACCGGGTTTTTCCCAGCAGCGCCTTCTGCGCCGACATCGCGAACAGGTTGCGCCGCGGCATGTCCAGCGTGCGCGCGGTGATGTCGAGCTGCGACTGGATCTGCCGCTCGATCTCCACGCGGTCGCGCATGTCGTCCCACAGCACGTCCACCTTGTTGAGCACCACCAACTTGTTGGCGCTGTTTGACGTTTCCCGCCCGCACACGTGGTTGCGCCACACGCTCATGTCCGATTTCGTCACGCCGGTATCGGCCGCCAGTACGAACACCACGGCGTGGGCCGAGCTGAGCATGCTGAGCGTAAGCTCGGGCTCGGCACCGAGCGCGTTCAGGCCCGGTGTGTCCAGCACCACCAGGCCCTGTTCGAGCAGGGGGTGGGGATAATTGATCACGGCATGGCGCCACTTGGGAATCTCCACCATGCCATCCTCGCCGACCTGCAGGCCGTCGTCGTCATCGGGTCCGCGCGCGATCAGGAAACCGAGCTGCTGGGCCCGATCGCGGGTCTCGTGGCTCACGTCCGTGACCCGCAGCAAGGCCTCCGCGACCCGGTCGGGGTTGTTGACGTCGAGAGGCAACGACGTCCATTCCTCGGGATGGAGCTTGTAGTAGCCGACGCTGTTGTCGGTCTCGCGGGTATTGGTCGGCAGCAGCCGGATACTCGGTGGCGCCGTGTCGTCGTAGCGAAGCTCCGTGGGGCACATGGTGGTGCGCCCGGCGGTCGACGGCAGCACGCGGCGGCCGAGATCGGAAAAGAAGGTGGCGTTGATCAGCTCGGACTTGCCGCGCGAGAACTCGGCGACGAAGGCCACGTACAGCGAATCGTCCTGGATCGAATCGAGAATCTGGCCGATGCGGTGCACGGCCTGGGCATCGAGCAGGTTCTGCTGGCGCAACCAGTCGCGGTACTCGCCGATGGCATCGACCAGCGCCACGCGCCAGTCTCCGTACAGGCTGATCCTTCGTTCGAACTTGTTGGTTTCCCGACTCATGCGGCCTGCACTTCTGTTCCCATGGACATGTGGATATGTTGCACGAAAATCGCGTGCCCGTCTTGATTTCCGGCAAATCGGGCTGAGGAGGCATATCGGCGCGCGGCGGTCCGGGCACCGCCCGTTTGTCACCCGGAAGCGCTCGAAATGCGACGCCGTTCGCAGGAAAAGACACCGGCATCGTCCGATGGCCGACGTCTAACCGCCTGAATTATATGGAGCGCCCCGCCGGGCATCAATCGGGACGTTCAGCGCGGCAGCTTGAGACGGGCCAGCAGGCCGCCGGATTCACGGTTTTCCAGCGTCAGCGTACCGCCGAGGGACTCGGCGATGGCGCGGGCAATGGACAGGCCGAGGCCAGTGCCGGTGTCCCCGCGCGAGGCGTCGACGCGGTAGAACGGCTCGAACACGCGCTCGAGTTCGCTCTCGGGAATGCCGGGACCGTCGTCGGCCACGTCGATCGTCAGTACGGCGTCTTCCGCCGTGACGATGAGCTCGACATGCTCGCCGAAACGCAAGGCATTGGAAACCAGGTTGGACAGGCAGCGTTTCAGGGCAAGGGGGCGCGTGGCGATCACTGGTCGCCCGGCAGGGTTGAAGACGGCCGAACCGCCCTGATCGGTGGCGTCCTCGACCAGCGCCTCGATCATGGCGTTGACGTCGACCTTGCGAATTTCCTCGCGGCGATCGCCGTCGCGCATGAATTCCAGCGTTTCCTGCACCATGCGCTCCATCTCCGCCAGGTCGCGCTCGATGCGCTCACGAAGGGCGTCGTCCCCGATCAACTCCGCGCGCAGACGAAGGCGGGTAATGGGTGTCCTGAGATCGTGAGACACCGCCGCCAGGAAGCGCGAACGCTGCTCGAACAACTCGAGAATCTTTTCCTGCATGGCGTTCATCGCCGCGGCCACTTGCCGCACCTCGGTGGGACCGCTTTCCGGCATTCGCGGCGTATCCAGGTCCAGCCCGATCTGCTCGGCCTGGTCCGCGACCCTGCGCAATGGCCGCACCACGAAACGCACCGCCACCACCGACAACAGAACGACCGCGATCAGCAGGAAGCCGGTGGAGGCCAGCAGCCGGCCGGACCAGCGCCCACTGCCCGGCAGGCGGTACGCGAAGCGCACCGCCGAACCGTCGGTCAAGCCCACCACCGCCACGAACCCGGTCGCCGCGTTACGCAGGTTGCGCGCGACAAGGCCGCGCGACGGCGGCCAATGGCCCTGGGCGCGCATCCGCGCGACGCGAAATATCACCGCGTCGCGCTCGAGGCGCTCGCGAAGCAGTGACTCGACTTCCCGCGACAGCGGCGTCTGGGCCACCCGCAACTGATCTGCCGAGGGCATGCCGTCCACAGGCTCGGCCCTGAATCCCGGTCTTCGTATCACCCGGAGGATGTCGTCGCGGCGCGCGCCGTCGGCCGCGTCGAGCAGGCGCACCGCCGCCGCCACCCGCTCGACGTAGTGATCCACGTTGATCTCCCGCTCGAAACGGCCGCGATCCCACCAGAATATGGCGCTGCTGGCGACCAGGGCGAGCAGCAGACCGCCCACCATGACCAACAGCAGGCGGGCGCGGATCGAACGAGGCCAGGGCGCAAGGCTCACAGCGGCTGCACCTCGGGAACGAACAGGTAGCCCTGGGAACGGACTGTCTTGATGTACTCGGGCGTAGCATCGTCGGTACCCAGGCGCTTGCGCAGCCGGCTCACCTGCATGTCGATGCTGCGGTCGAAGGGCATGGCGTCGCGTCCGCGGGTCAGGTCCATGAGCTGATCGCGGTCGAGCACCCGGCCGGGGTGGTTGAGAAACACCACCAGCAGGTCGTATTCGGCGGCGGACAGCGGGACCACCACGTCATCCTCGTCGCGCAGGCTGCGGCTGCGCAGGTCGAGACGCCAGCGGCCGAAGGCGAATCCCTCGCCGTTCGGGCTCACGGCGTCCTCCGGCAAGGCGCGGCTGCGGCGTAGCACGGCGCGGATGCGCGCCAGCAGTTCGCGCGGGTTGAAGGGCTTGGTGACGTAGTCGTCCGCACCCATCTCCAGGCCCACGATGCGATCGAGATCCTCGCCGCGGGCAGTCAGCATCACCACCGGCAGGTGGCTGCGCGCGCGCAGGTCGCGACACAAGGACAGTCCGTCCTCGCCCGGCAGCATGAGATCGAGCACCACCAGGTCGACGTGGTGTCGATCCAGCGCGCGACGCATCTCGCGACCGTCGGCGGCGGTCACGCAACGGTAGCCGTTCTTGTCCAGGTACGCGGCCAACAGGGAGAGAATCTCCGGGTCGTCATCGACGATCAGAATGGTGTCGGTTTCTTGCATGACCAGTTCTTAACACGTTCACGGTTCGTCTCCCCGGCGGAATTGTCACCGCGTGTAACAAGCCGCGCGCCCGTTACCGGCCGTTGCAAAAACGCCTTTGTCTGACATAGGCCGGTGACACGAATTTGTTGAAATTCCCTCACGGGCCGACGGACAGCCGTCCACGGCCCCGAAGCTGAAAACTTCCCAGAGTAAACATTTCCCAAGGAGTCACGACATGAACAAGCTTAAATTATCCAGGACCACGCGGGCCATCGCCCTGGCACTCGCCGTCACACCCGTGGCAGGGGTCGTCTACGCCGCCGGCATGGGCGGATCCGGTATGGACGACGGCGACCGTTGCGGGCGCGGCGAGGCTCGTCACGAACGGCACCACGGCGCTGATCGTGGCGAGCGACACCGGGGCAAGCAGGAGGTCGACCGTCATGTCGACGGCCGCATGGCCTTTCTCAAGGCCGAGATCGCCATCACCGAGGCGCAGGAGAGCCAGTGGCAGGCGGTGGAGGACGTGCTGCGCGCCAGGATCGAAAAGCGCGCCGAACACATGGCCGAGCGCCGCGGACAGCGCGCCGAGCGCGCCGAGAGCGGCGCGCCCGACCGGTTGGCCGGGCACATCGAGGCCATGGAGGCGCGCCTTGAGCACCTAAAAGCCATGGAAAGCGCGGTGAGCGACCTCTACGCGGTGCTCACGCCGGAGCAGCAGGCGAGCGCCGACGAACTGTTGCCCGGCCCCGGCATGGGCCGCGGCGGCTTCAAGGGACCTCGCTTCATGCGCTAGCAAACCGCGATGCCGCCGGCCTCGAGCCGGCGGCATCCCTAGCCGATGCCGTTCGACCGGCGCCTCTTGTAGATACGTACCAGCACCGGCACCAGCGCGGCGACACCCACCAGGACCACGGCCAGCATGAGCTTGCCGACCATCCCGTCCTCGCTGCCGATCGCCTCGAAACCGATATGGCCGGCGTACGTGATCGCTGCCATCGAAGGCAGCAGGCCGAGCGTGCTTGCGATGCTGTACGGCACGAGACCGATCGATGTCAGGCCGAGGGCATAGTTGAGCAGGAAATACGGCAGCCCGGCGAGGCGCGCGGCGGCGACGAACTTCCATCCTTCCTCGCGCACCCCTGCCATGAACTGCCGCAGCCGGTTGCCGGCGCGCCGCTCGGCCCAGTCCCGCGCCAGGTAGCGCGCGATCAGGAAGGCCGCCATCGCGCCGAGGGTCGAGCCGGCGGTGTTGTAAAGCGTCCCCAGCCAGGGACCGAACAACGCGCCGCCCGCCAGCATCATCACCGTGGCCGGCACGAACAACACCGCGGCGACGACAAACAGGGCCACGAACACCAGCGGCGCCAGCACGCCGGCGGCCTCGACCCGGGCCTGGACCACCGACGGATGCACCAGGTCCCAGTGCGTACCCAGGGCGGCGACCCCGGCGAGTAGCAGCAGGATCAGCGCGAGCCGCAGGAAACGGGAGAAAAACGCGATGCGGGCGGAGGTGGACATGAGCGCCTGCGTGATTGTCTCAAGGTGTATATTTTACAGGAACATCCGTGATCCCACGGTGAGGCGGCAGCAACGATGCCGGGCATTCCGACAGCGTAACCTTGACGTTCTTCGATCGGATACTGTATAAAAATACAGCTACCCGACACAACGGAAACCGCCATGCTCACCCCGCGGCAGAAACAGATCCTCGAACTGATCCGCAGGCACATCGAAACCCGCGGCATGCCGCCAACCCGCGCGGAAATCGGCCAGCACTTCGGCTTCAGATCCCCCAATGCCGCCGAGGAACACCTGCGCGCCCTGGAACGCAAGGGCATGATCGAGATGATACCCGGATCCTCCCGCGGCATTCGGCTCATCGGCCCCACCGGACTGCCGGTGGTGGGCCGGGTGGCCGCCGGCAGTCCGATCCTCGCCGAGGAGCACATCGAGGAGCATTACGACATCGCCGCCCACCTGTTTCGTCCCCGCGCCCACTACCTGCTGCGGGTAAAGGGCACGAGCATGCGCGATGCCGGTATTCTCGACGGCGACCTGCTCGCCGTGCACCGTACCGGCAAGGCGGAGAACGGGCAGCTGGTGGTGGCGCGACTGGACGACGAAGTCACCGTCAAGCAGTTCCGCCGCCGCGGCAGCATCGTCACCCTGCTGCCGAAAAACCCCGAGTTCGAGCCCATCCGGGTGGACCTGAAGGAACGGCACCTGGTCATCGAGGGGCTGGGCGTGGGCGTTCTGCGCAATGACAAGCTGCTCTGAACGCGCGCCAAGACGATGAGCCTGGATCCCGCCGCCCCCGACCCTTTCGCCGCCGGCGACGGCGCGAGCCCGGCGTGGCGCGTCAAGCGGGACTGTTTCCTCCAGCGACGCGACATCACCGTGGGAGGCCTCGTCGAACCGTCGGCACGGGAAGTCCTGTCCACGGGCTTCGAATCCCTCGACCGATACCTGCCGGGAGGCGGCTGGCCGCTGGGGGCGCTGACCGAGATCCTCACGGCCCCGGGTGAACCGGGCTGCCTGTGGCTCGCCCTGCCGGCGCTGGTCGAACTCAGCCGCCGGCAACAATGGATCGCCATGATCGCCCCGCCGCGCATTCCCTATGCCCCCGCCCTCGCCGGTCGCGGCATGGACACCGGCAAGATCCTGCTGGTGCATCCGCGGGCACGCAGCGACGCGCTGTGGGCGGTGGAAGAGGCACTGCGGTCGGATACCTGCAGCAGCGTGCTGTTCTGGCTGCACGGGCCGGACAACAAGACGCTCCGGCGCCTGCAGCTCGCCGCCGAACAGGGCAACACCCTGGGTTTTTGCTTCCGGCCTGCGGCCGGCGCCGGGCAGCGCTCCACCGCCGCGGTGCGTGTACGCGCCACGCCCGCGCCGGACGGCGCCCTGGTGGACATCCTCAAGGTGCGCGGCGGCCGCGCGCGACGCGACCTGGCATTGCGTTACGCGGACATCGGCTACGCCTGAAGGCGCCCGCCATGTCCATCGCCCCGGCACATACCCTTCCGGCGCAAGCTCCCCGCGCCGATCCCCCGCCCACACGGCAGCGGCTTTGGCTCGCCTTGCACTTCCACGGCCTGCCGCTGTGCGCGGCAACGGATCCGGACGGCGGCGAACGCGCACCGGCGCCGGATACGCCCGTCGCGGTACTGGAGACCGTCGCCAGGACGCAGCGCGTCATCGCGGTGAATGCGGCCGCGGTCCGGGCCGGCATCGGCAACGGCATGAAACCGGGCGAGGCCCGCGGCGTGTGTCCGGTGATTCGCCTGACCGACCGAGACCGGCCTCGCGAACAGGCGATCCTGGCCGCGCTGGCAGACGCGCTGGAGGAGTTCAGCGCCGAGGTCGCCGTGGCAGGCGAATCGGCCCTGGTCATGGAAGCCGGTCGCAGCCTGAAGCTGTTCGGCGGCGTCCGGGCACTGCTGCAACGGCTCGAGGAAAGGCTGCGGCACGCCCCGGATTACCATTGCGCCCTGGCGCCCACCGCCGGCGCGGCGGCGCTGTGCGCACGCGGCGGCCTGTCGGTGTGCATAGAGGACATGCGGCAACTGCGATCGAGGCTCGGGGACCTTCCCGTGACCTGCCTGGACATCGAGCCGCGCGGCCGGGACCTGCTCGGCGCCATGGGCATTGCCACCCTGCGCGACTTGCTCCGCCTGCCGCGCCGGGGACTGGCGCGCCGCCTGGGGCCGGCTTTCGTCCGGCAGCTGGACGAACTGCTCGGCGAGCGGCCCCACTTCCCCGTCCCGCACCGCTTCACCCGGCGTTTCACCGCCTGCCTTCACCTGGACGAGGAAACCGCGGACAGCAGCATCATCATGCAGGCCGCGAACCGGTTGCTCGGACGACTCGAGAGGCGGCTGCGGCACTGCGACAGCGCCGTGAACGCGCTGCGCTGGACCCTCGAGGCCACCCACCCTCGCGAGCGCCTGGTGTTGGACATGCCACTCGCCACGCCGGCATGGCGCGCGGACGGCCTGGCCTTTCTGCTGAGACTGCGCCTGGAGTCCGTGACGCTGGCCGCGCCGGTACGCCGACTGTCCCTGGCCAGCGACGTCTTCGCGTCGCGCTCCCGGCGCCAGCAGCACGGCATCCCGGGACTGGCGCGAGCCGCCGGCCAGGATCACGAGTTCATCGACCGCCTGCGCGCGCGGCTCGGGGAGCGGGCGGTGCGCGGTATTTGCGCCTTGCCCGAGCATCGTCCGGAACATGCCTGGTCGGCTTGCGAACCCGGCACGGCGGCGGCAATGCCCCAGGCGGGGCCGGCGCGCCCGCTATGGCTGCTGCCGGCGCCCTCCCCCCTGTTTGCCCTCGACGGCCAACCACGGCTGGACGGCGCGCTACGGCTGTACGGGGATACCGAACGCATCCGCTGCGGCTGGTGGGACGGCCGCGGCGTATTCCGGGACTACCGCCAGGCGCTCACCCGACGCGGCCAGAGGCTGTGGGTGTTCCATGAGCCGCCGGCCGGACGCTGGTACCTGCACGGGGTGTACTGAACGCTCACGGCCAACGACGGATCAGGCAGATCGTTTCATCGACTCGCGCGGCAATCGCACCGCGAAGGACTCGCGGATGCGCCGGTCGGTCTCCTCGTCGACATGATCCGGAAAATGCGTTGCAAGGATATGCCGCGCGCGATCGCGGGCCCGGTCGATGACATCGCGCCGGCCTTGTTCGGCCCACTGGTTGGGGCTGAGGCGATCGCAGACCTGGGGATAGACGTAATCCTTTTGCATCAACGAGAGCGTCTGTTCGTGACCCAGATAGTGCTCGGGGCCTTCCAGGCAAACGTTCTTCATGGTTTCCAGGGCCAGCGTATCGTCATTGACCTCGATGCCGCGCACGGTGCGGTTGATCGCGCCCAGCATGTCGTTGTCGATGACCAGCGATTCCGGGCAAATGCCGAGCAGGCTGGCCTGCATGCCGGCCGACTCGTAGATCATGTTGGCGCCGCTGTGCGCGGCCAGCACGTCGGTATAGCCCTTCTCGAAGCCCGACTGCGCGTCGGGGATCTTCGAATCTGCCATGCCCGCGGCGATGCCCGTGGGCAGGTCGTAGTAGCGCCCCATCTGGCCGCACGCCGCCATCAGCACCGCCTGCTCGCCGCTGCCGCCGCTCATGGCGCCGGTGCGCAGGTCCGATATGAACGGCCATGTGCCGAAGATGGCCGGATGGCCCGGCGCGATGGCGTTGACATAGACCAGCGCCGCGAGCGTCTCGGCGACTTCCTGCACCACCGCGCCCGCCAGGGACGCAGGACTGGTGGCGCCGGCCTGCCCCGCCGCCAGCAGCAGGATCGGCATGCCCCCGCGCACCACCGTCTCGAGCACCCGGCAGGCGTCTTCCGCCCAGCGAAACGGCGGTACCGTGAAGCAGCACGAACAACTTACGAACGGCTGCGCCCGCCAGGCATCCTCGCCGCCGGCGATGACGTGCAGCATGCGGATCGCCTCCTCGGCATGTGCCGGATCGACGAAACTGGTGCCGACGTGTTTGCGCGTGCCGCTCACCGCCGCGTAACAGGTGTTCAGGTCCAGCTCGCGCGGCTCGACCATGTCGCGCGCCACCATCGGCCGCTGGAAGAAATGGATGTGCTCGAGGCTGTCCACCAGCCGCGCGGCATCGTACAGGTCGGCGAGGGTGGACTCGCGGTACTCGCCGGTGCGCGCGTCCACCACGTGCACCGCGGCGCCGGCGGTGCCGAAATAGACCCGGTTGCCACCCACTTCCATGTGGTGGGAGGGATGCTGGCCGTAAAGCGTGAAATTGCGCCCGGCACCGGCAATGACGTCTTCGACGAGCGCGCGGGGAAACACGATCCGGCCATGCTCGTTGAGCCGGGCGCCGGCGCCGGTGAGAATCTCGACGCAGGACGGAATCGCCCGCGCCATGCCCACCTGTTCCAGGGAGTCCAGCGCCGCCTGGTGAATGCGCACGACATCGGCGTCGTCAAGCGGCTTGTAGCGACCGCCGCCGGGCATTCCCGGCCGTACCGGCCGCTTGTCCTCGGGCAATTCCCTGCTTCTCAGCTCGCGGCGCGCCGCGCGCCCGCCGGGCCGTTTCCGCACAGCGGTTGATGCTTCGTTCACCATGCCGAATCCTCGCCGCAAGTAATGTGACGACAATGATTTTTCCCGCGATCACCCGCGGCGCATGACGCAGGAGCGACAGGGAATTACCAAGCCACGCCGCGACGAGGATTTCGCCGGCGATATGCCGCCCGGCGACCGGAGACGGCAAGAGGGTCGCCATCGAGCCCGGCGGGCGAGCCCCATGAAGCGACAGGCGTGCCGCGCACGTCCGATCGGCCGTCCGCGGCACCGGCGAAACCCGACGGCCAGTGGGCAAGAAACCGGGCGACAACGAACACCGAGAGCGTCGGAATTCCTCGGGGGACGCGCTATCGGACCGCAGCGCGCCGACCGAGCGAACAGCCATGACGCTGCGTCCGCCCGAGATACACCCATGCCTTGTTGCCGTATCGCGATCGTCGAACGAATGCTACTCGTAATACGCCCGGCGGAAGGCGTCGATCAATTCGTTGGCATCCGCTTCGTCCACGCCCATGGCGTTCAACACCGAACCGCCGATCTGCAGGCTCGATTCCAGCGTCTCCGACACCGCCACGGTGGCACCGGCCTTCATCAACTGGTCGCAGTGCTGCCGGTCGCGCCCGCGCGCGAAAATGGCGATGGTCGGGTAGAGTTGGCGCATTACGTGCACCAGCCGGGTAGCCGGTGCCACGTTGTTCAGGGTGCACACCAGCGCCCTGGCGCGGCTGGCACCGGCCGCCTTGAGAACCTCGGCTGCGCTGGCGTCGCCGAAGAACACCTCGAAACCCTCGCGCCGAGCTTCCAGAACCCGGTCGGCATGGCTTTCAACGGCGATATAGGGGATGTCCCGCGCCATCAGGATGCGCGCGACCCGACGACCCACGCGGCCGAATCCGGCGATGATGACGTGCGGGGTATCCTCGGCAAGGTACTC